>JAUIIQ010000002.1 GCA_030431585.1 Gammaproteobacteria bacterium
GTGTGCTCGATGCAGAGTCGGTGAAGCGGCTGAACCGTTCGTCGCAAGTGCGCGCCGAGGGAGGGAGCGAAACGGCGCTTTTCCGGTTCGCGACCGACGGAGGGAACCCCAGCGGGGCGCGTGTACCAGACGGGCGGTTCAGGCACTTCAGCGACGGCTTCGGCGCGTCACAGGGAGCATAGGTAGTGGATAGTGATGTCGAAATGGAAGAAGGCCGCTGTGATCGTGGTATACCCCCGAAAGGGAGTCAAAGCGGGTTCGACCGCTCGGGGGTATACCACGATTGCAGCGGCCGCTCAGCTGGAAAGTGTCTATCCACC
Source organism: Gammaproteobacteria bacterium (assembly GCA_030431585.1). Lineage (GTDB taxonomy): Bacteria > Pseudomonadota > Gammaproteobacteria > Pseudomonadales > Halieaceae > Halioglobus. The sequence continues at coordinate 321 of JAUIIQ010000002.1, forward strand.
AGGCAACCCCGCTAATCTGCGAAGAGCCAAAAAAAGGCCAGCACGGGGCTGGCCAGAGGGGGGAATAGGGATTTTGCTAGGCGGCGCCAATCGCAGCTGGGTTGGTCGTGTTCTCCAGACTGCGTTGCGCCTGCTGGCGAATCTGCGCAGCGAGGCCTGCTGGCAGGCTCATTGCCAGCGCGAGCTGATCGAGATAGGCGCGTTCTCTCGGGTCATCCTCGTCAATAGCCAGGCAGGATGCCGTGTACAGCTCTGCCTTCTGTTCCAGTCCGTCGATGCCATGCGCAACATCATTTACGGTGAGTGGTCGGCGCAGCAGGTCAAGAACCAGCGCTTTGAGATCAGGCGACAGCTGCATAGTTTCGATGGCACTGAAAATGCGCTCCTGCTCGGCACTGTCGATATGACCGTCTGCTTTGGCCGCAGCGATCATGGCGGTGACAACGCGCATTTCGAAGCCACTGTCCGCCTCCTGCGATGAGTTACCCGACGGTGTGTAAGCCGGTGCAGTGGCCACAGCAGGAAAATGCGGTGGGGCCGCCCCAGGCGCTTGCCGCCAATTCTGCAGGGCGCGGTAAGCCAGACCGCCGACCACGGCAGCGCCTCCGTAGCCAGCTGCCTTCCCGGCGAACTTGCGTGCCTTCTTGCTGCCCAGAAGCAGTGCCACCACACCGCCGGCTGCTGCTCCGCCCATCAGGCCACCGGGCAGGCTGCTGCCCGATGCCGGCTGTGTGGGAGGCTGTTGGTGCTGGTTGGTGTTGCCACCTATAAATTGGCCCAGAAGATCCTGAAAATTGTTCATGGTGCTGCACTCCTTGCGACTGCCGTCGCCTAGTCCTGGCCGCCCATAGCACCCAGGAGGTGCAACAGGCTGGTGAACAGGTTGAAGATGGCTACGTACAGGGTGACTGTCGCCATGATGTAGTTGGTCTCCCCGCCGTGAATGATATTGCTGGTCTCATACAGGATCAGCCCGGACATCAACAGTACGAACATCGCCGACACACTCAGCGCCAGCGCCGGAATTGAAAAGAAGATGGCGCCCAGGCCACACAGGAAGGCGACAATAATACCTACCATCAGAAAACCGCCCATGAAGCTGAAATCCTTGCGGCTGACCAGGGCGTAGCCGGACAAGGCAAGGAAGACAATAGACGTGCCGGCCATAGCTGTCATGATGAGCCCGCTGCCATTGGGCAGGCTGAGGTAAGCGTTGAGTATTGGGCCCAGGGTCAAGCCCATGAAGCCGGTCAGGGCGAACACACACAGCAGGCCCCATGCCGAGTTACGCAGTTTGGTCACGGCCCAGAGCAGGCCGAAGTAGCCCGCCAGCGTCAGTATTAATCCCGGATGGGGCAGTTGCAGGGCCATGGACAGGCCTGCTGTCATGGCGCTGAAAAGCAGGGTCATGGACAGCAGCGTGTAGGTGTTGCGCAGGACCCGGTTGGTGGCCAGCGCCTGCTCTGGCGCAGCGGTTTGGTTCAGCATTTGAGAGCTCATGGGTTTCTCCTCATACCTGTACAAGGTTGTGTTCGGCTCGCGCGTCCGCGGTCGACGTTGCTCGTGACGCCCGGGTATTGCGCTGGTGGCGGATGCGCTGCCGTGACAGGCGTCGGGTAACGGCACGCCCGGCCCGGTCTACAGCGCGATTGATAGCGACATACATATCCAACTCAGTATCTTCCACTACTACATCCTGCATGCGTGGCAGCACGATGTGGATGTGACAGCATTTATCTGCACCTCCCCTGGGACCGTTGACGTCACTGATGCGCACCTGGATCTGCTGGATTTGCTCATAGCGAGGGCTGAGTGCGAAGTCCAGGCGCCGCCGTATGTGTGTCGCCAGCGCCTCGGTGAGCTGAAAATCCCTTGCCTGTAAATCGATGTTCATGCTGCCTCCCGCCGGTTTCCGAGATTGCTAGATTATGCTGTGCATTGGCTATGGAATAGTCGTATATTTGTTGTTACTTGTTCGAAATTACCGAAGGGTTTGGTCAGTGATAAATTACAAGCATTTGCATTATTTCTGGGTGGTTGCCAAGCGTGGCGGGGTAACCCGGGCCAGCGAAACGCTGCACATCACGCCACAGACGATCAGTGGCCAGATCAGCCTGTTGGAAGATAAGCTGGGTGAGGCTTTGTTCCAGAAGGTAGGGCGTAACCTCGAGTTGACGGAAGTGGGACGAGTGGTACTCAGCTATGCGGATGAGATTTTCTCGCTGGGCGGTGAACTCGAAGAAGTGGTGCACAATATGCCTTCCGCGCGGCCTATCACTTTCAAGGTAGGTATCGCCGATGTAGTGCCCAAGACAATCTCCTATCGCTTGCTGTCGCCGGCACTTGAGTTGGCTGAGCCAGTGCGCATTGTCTGCCGGGAAAATAGTCTCGATCTGCTGTTGGCAGACCTTGCTTTGCACAAAATCGATATGGTCATTGCCGACGGACCCATTCCCTCAGGCGTGAAAATTCGTGGTTTCAATCACGCCCTGGGCCAAAGCGGAGTGACCTTCCTGGCAACCGAGGCGCTGGTAAGCGCGCTGCAGGGTACCTTTCCGCAGAATCTTGACGGTGCGCCCCTATTGCTGCCCAGCGATACCAACCTGGTGCAGTCCCGTTTACTCAACTGGTTTGATAGCCAGCATATTCACCCCTTGGTTGTAGGCGAATTTGACGACAGCGCACTGATGAAGGTATTCGGGCAGGCAGGCAAGGGTGTGTTTGTCGCGCCAACGGCCATCGCCGACGAAATATGCAAGCAATACGCTGTGCAGACCGTTGGCAGTATCGACGAGGTCAGTGAGGAATTCTTCGCCATTTCCCTGGAGCGCAGAATCACCCACCCTGCGGTTGTGGCGATTACCGAAGCGGCGCGCGCCTGGCTCAACTGAGTATTGGACCTGGCAGCCCGCTTGGTTCAGAATTCGCCTCGTTGATTCACAGGAGCAGGCATGTCTACGACTAGCAGAACAAATCTGATCAAAGCCCATCTTATGCTGGCGACCTTTATCTTCCCCGCCGTATTGATGTTTCTGATCACGGGCGGGTTGTACACCTGGGGTATTAAAGGCTCGTACGACACACGGGAGTATACGCTGGCTTTGTCCGAGCCTCTCACTCCTGACCAGCCGGCGTTACAGGCTATGGTCCAGGGAGAACTGCGCAAGCTGGCGGTAGCTGACCCAGCCGGTGCCGCAAAGGTGAAGAAAGCCGGTAACTCTTTTGTTTTTGAATGGACGGGATCGCAGCGGGATGTGTTGCTGGAACCGACTGACGATGCACTCAGTGCGCGTTTGACGGTCAAGGAAACCACCTGGTACCGGAATCTGGTGCAGTTGCACAAAGCTAAAGGCGGGCAATTATTCAAGGTATATGCCGCTTTTCTGGCGACGGGGCTTTTTCTGGTGCTGTTCACCGGGTTGCTGATGGCGCTGCAGATGCCGAAGTATCGACGCATGGCGGTCATCTCAGCTCTGTCAGGCCTGTTGGTCTTCGGTCTCGCGGTGGTTGCCAGCTGACGCGAGCTATCATTTTCACGCTGGCGATTGCCAGCTTCTATACAGATTACAGCACTGAGGATTAAACATGAGTGACCTGTTAACAGCGCCGCTGGAGCTGCCTTGTGGCGCCGTGCTGCCAAATCGCATCGCCAAGGCGGCCATGACCGAAGGGCTTGCCGATGCCGATGGTGTGCCAACGCCGGCCCTTGAGCGTCTTTATGGGCTCTGGTCTGATGGCGGTGCCGGCATGTTGCTGACCGGTAATGTGCAGGTGGATGCGGACCATCTGGAACGACCCGGCAATGTGATTATCGACCGCGAACCTGATGCGGCGATGCGCGCGGCGCTGGCCAGTTGGGCGAAGGCGGCAAGCCGCAATGGTAACCATGTCTGGGCCCAGATCAGTCATGCGGGCCGGCAGACACAAAAAGTGGTCAACCCTCATCCGAAGGCCCCTTCCGCGGTAAAACTGGGGCTCCCGGGTGGGCAGTTCGGTCAACCGGTCGCCCTGACCACTGCCGAAATAGAAGAGATTGTGCGGCGCTTTGCTTTGGCCGCCGCGGCGCTCAAAGAGGCCGGCTTCCAGGGTGTGCAGATACACGCCGCGCACGGCTACTTGTTTTCCCAGTTCCTGAGTCCGCGCAGCAATCAGCGCGATGATGCCTACGGCGGTTCACTGGAGAACCGGGCGAGGATTTTGCTGGACACGCTGGGGGCAGTCCGTGCTGCAGTGGGGCCTGCCTTTCCCGTGGCGGTAAAACTTAACAGCGCCGATTTCCAGAAGGGGGGCTTCGCCTTTGAAGACAGTGTGCAGGTTGCCCAGTGGCTGGAGCAAAATGGCGTTGATCTGATTGAGATATCCGGTGGCACCTATGAGCAGCCCAAACTCCTGGGCGTTGAAGGTGTTGAGGTGGAAGAGAAGCAGAACCTGGCGCTGTCGACCCAGAAGCGCGAGGCTTACTTCGTTGATTTTGCCAAAGCCATGCACGAGAAAGTCTCCGTACCATTGATGGTCACCGGCGGCTTCCGCTTACGCGCGGCCATGGAGAGTGCGCTTGCCAGCGGTGGGGCTGACCTGATAGGCCTGGGTCGCCCCCTGTGTGTCGATACCGATGCCCCGGCGCAATTACTCAAGGGCGCGGCTGAGCTGCCGCGTTATGAAGATTCGCTGGCGCTGTTACCCCCCTGGTTGTCCTTTTTGCAGGCGTCGAAAACCATCAAGACCATGGCCACCTTTTCGGTGCAGTACTGGTTTTATGCGCAATTGGAAGAACTGGGCCAACGCGGTGTGGCGCAGCCTGGCATGTCTGTATGGAAGGCCACCAGGAACCTGATGGCCTTGCAAAAACGGCAGTTGAAGGAGCGGGCTGCCAGACGCGCGCGCTGAACGACAGGGCGCGCAGTCGCTACAACTATAGCGCGGGAATGCGCAGTTGCTGGCCGGGATAGATTTTGTCGGGGTCAGTCAACATGGGCTTGTTGGCCTCAAAGATAAGCGGGTACTTGTTGGCCGAGCCATAATGTTCCTGGGCGATTTTGCCCAGCGTATCCCCTGCTTTCACAGTATAGAAAGTGGACGCAGTGCCTGCTTCCGGCGTCGCAGCGGCCGGCGTTGCAACCTCTTCCTGTGCAGGAACCTGCAACTGGCAGTCTACCTTGTCTATGCCATACTGGTTCCCGGCGCACAGCACCATTTTTTCCAGCGCCTCCTGGTTGGGGGCGGAGCCGGTGAGCGTGGCAACACTGCCGTCAACGTTCACCGCTACCTGCTCGCCATCGATATCGAGCCTGGCAATGGCACTGCTGATCTGTTCACCCCGCAGTTGATTCACTCGTTCTGGTGAAACGGTCGTGGTGCTGGTGAGCGCTTCGTCGGTGGTGCTGCCCATCGCCTTCTCTGCGAGGGCTTCGCCGGCGTCCTTGATAAAGTCGAATAATCCCATTTTCTTGTCCTTGTGAGGTGGTTGTTCCGGGTCGCCGACACTGCCGCGGGAGGCAGGTCACTGATTCCTTTCTATGTATAGACCAGATGGTGCCGTGGTGTCGAGTGTCCCGGGCAGGAATGGTTGAGGTAGGCACTTCTCAATGCCTATACTGAAGATAAGTGGCTGGGCCAGAATTGGCAAGATACGACACCCTCAAGAGTGCTGGTGGCGTCCCGGCCTGGACTCCTCGAGAGCGGGAAATGGCTATGGCGATAAAACAACTGTTGGTGAGCATACTTTTGACTGGCTCGGTTGGCGCTGCGCTGGCCACCGAGCCTGCCTACCCGACGAGGGCCCTTTTTGGTGATACCCATGTGCATACTGGCTGGTCCGCTGACGCCGGGATGGATGGCGCGATCATCGACCCGGTGACAGCCTATCGGTTTGCACGGGGCGAGGAGGTTCATTCCAATACCGGGGTCAGGACCCGGCTTGCGCGCCCCTACGACTGGTTCATGATTACTGACCACTCCGATGGTATGGGAACCATCAACGAGATCGTCGCCGGTCACCCGGACATGATGGCCGTACCCACACTCAAGCGTTGGCGCCAGGCCATTATGGAGGGCGGGAAAGCCGCGGCCTCGGCCAAAAGTGAGCTGGTTCGTATGCAGTCCAACGGAGAGCTGCCGCGCGAAGTCACCGACCCCAAATGGATGGCCAGCGCCTGGGAGCAAACAGTCGATGCGGCGGAACAATTCTACCAACCCGGTGAATTCACCACGTTTATAGCCTACGAGTGGACGGTGAACTCGGACGGCGGCGACAACCTGCATCGCAACGTGATTTTCCGCGATGGAGCCAAGAGAACCCGTCGGCTGACACCGCTGACCACCTTTGTGACCCAGGACCCGGCTGACCTCTGGGCGTGGATGCAGGACTACGAGCAAAGCACGGGAGGCGAGGTGCTGGCTATCCCCCACAACGGCAACATGTCCAATGGACGCATGTTCGAGGAGCAGCAGTTTGACGGCTCGCCGGTGACGGCTGAATGGGCACAGATGCGGGCGCGTTATGAGCCCCTGTATGAACTTACCCAGATCAAGGGGCAGAGTGAGTCTCATCCCAGCCTGTCTCCCGGCGACGATTTCGCTGCCTGGGACCTTTGGGACAGGGGCAACCTTATCCTGAAATCCAAACCTGCCGGATCCTACCCCGGGGAGTACTGGCGTGAGGCGCTGAAAGTGGGCATGCGTATTGAGCGCGAGCTGGGGGTGAACCCGTTCCGCTATGGCGCCAATGGCGCCACCGATACCCACACCGGCCTCTCCACCCCGGATGAAGACAACTTCTGGGGCAAGTTCAAGACCCTGGAGCCGCGAGCGGACCGTTGGAACTTCCCGGTGCTGGAGGGAGTGTCTGACAGTTACATGGGCTGGGAGCAAGCGGCAGCGGGCACCATGGGTGTGTGGGCCACAGCCAATACCCGTGAGGCGATATGGGATGCGATGAAACGTCGTGAAACCTATGCCACCACCGGCCCACGCATGACCCTCAGGCTGTTTGCCGGTTACGAGTTCAGTGACGCTGACCTGCGGGCCGACCTGGCCAGTGTCGGTTACGCCCGCGGCGTGCCTATGGGCGCTGATCTTCTCCCGGACAAGGCGGGCAGGGCGCCCAGCTTCCTCGTCGCTGCCATGCGTGACCCGCAGGGCGCCAATCTGGACCGCATACAACTGATCAAGGGCTGGGTGGATGCCCAGGGCAAGACCCACGAGAGAATTTACGATCTGGCATGGTCTGGCGACAGGCAACCCGGCGCAGATGGCAAACTGCCGCCAGTGGGCAACACCGTAAACCTTGAAACAGCCCGCTTCCAGAACAGCATTGGCGCCCCGGAACTGATGGCGAGCTGGACCGACCCGGAGTTCGATCCCGGGCAAAGCGCTTACTATTACCTCAGGGTGCTGGAAATTCCCACGCCGCGCTGGACCTTGTATGACAAGGTTCGCCTGGGTGCCCAACCCGACGACTCAGTACCGCTGGTGCACCAGGAGCGCGGGTTCAGCTCACCGGTGTGGTACTCCCCAGGCGGGTGATGAAAACGCCGGGGCGCAAAGTTGATGGGGGAGGCCTGTGCAGCCTCCGGAGATAACATCCGGGCAGGCAGTCATTCAGGCGCCTGAGCATTGCGCTGGCTTGTTGATGATGGCGAGACGGCACCGGGCCTCGCACCGGGCCAGGAACCAGTGTCAGACCATTCGCCATTGGCAATCCAGCGCCGGTACCTGGTGCTACCAGACCCATATAGCTCTGGAGAATCAGCCCGGCGAACGGCTGGCCTGGCTGGCAGAGGTGTTCTACAGCGCGGCTACGCTTGCGCATCACCCCTGGTACCCGGAATTTGACGGAGGGCGCAGCCAGGAGCTGGCAGCGGCGCCTGCCAGAGGTGTCGATCGTCATCAGCTTAGCTGGGGGCGCTTCGACCTGGGGCTGTCCTCCCCCCGCTACTATCGCCAGTTGGTATCGCTCGCGCTGCCCGCTGAACACACGGCCGTTATTGCTGCGCGCTCGGTGACAGAAGGGCCGCCCCTGCCCGAAGGCGCCGCGCTGGCCTACACGGTTGCGCCCAATGGAGAAGTGCTGCACTTTGACGGGAAGTGCCTGCACTGGCACCACATCTGCACCACGACCGGTGCCGCTGTCCTGCCCGGTCGGCTTGACCGTTGGCTTATCAATGCCCTGCGTTTTCTGCGTGTCGATGGGGCGGAACGCAACACCTATCGACGCGAGGCGGAGCAACTGCGCGACTGGCTGCAAACGGACAACCCCGGGGTTGAGTATGCCAAGTGAGGCACAGTGGCGTTAACGCCGCGCTCTGAGTAGTATCTGGCCCAACACCAGCATTTATGGAAGTAGACATATGTCAGGCTCACTTCAGGACCAGCTGCTCAAGGCCGGACTCGCTGACGCGGATAAAGCGAAGAAGCTTGCCCGGGAAAAACGCAAGCAGGGCAGAATAGCCAGGAAGGGTGGCCCCGAACTGGTTGATGAGAATAAAGAGGCGGCCAGGCAGGCGCGAGCCGAGAAAATCCGGCGCGACCAGGAGCTGAACCGAAGCCTCAACAGCAAGGCCCAGCGCAAGGCCATCAACGCCCAGATCAAGCAACTGATAGAAAATAACAAACTGGAAAAAGGCCGGGGTGACATCGGCTTCAACTTCGCCGATGGCAAGAAAGTGAAGAAGGTCTACGTCAATGCCATGGAGCACAAACAGTTGTGTGCGGGGGTCCTGTCAATCGTCAAGCAGGGCGACCAGCATGAAATCGTTCCTCGCGCGGTTGCTGAAAAAATCGCGGAGCGGGATGCCGCCCGGGTGATAGAGCACGTTGTTGAGAAAGACGTGGTGCTCACCCAGGAAGAAGAAGACTGGTACAAGGACCATGAAATCCCCGATGACCTGATGTGGTAGTCCGCTACAGCGGCTGTCGCGGACCCAATCTCTAGAGAAGGTGCCCGCCCAGAAGCAATAGCGCCATAACCGCATCGACAACGATGCCCGGCAGTGAATGCTGCAGGCTGGTTTTGTCTGCCACCATTGAGTAGAGGCGAGCCAGCACCCCTACGCTCCAGGCCACGCCCAGCGTGAGATAGACTGATGGATCGTTGAGCACCAGTGCCATGGAGCCTGCGCCCAGGTGAAGGCCGCCAAAGACGACTCGCGCTTCGGACAGCGCCATGGGGCTGGCGAGGGTGATCTGCTGGGCGTCAGTGATGAGCCGCGGTTTGAAAAAGCCGATCAGGCCGAGCAAGACGGTCAGGCATGCACCTATTCGGGGCAACCAGTCTGCAAGTGTTTCCATTATTATCATGTCCTTCATCCGGGAACATCACAGCCTAGCAACAGACGGAATAAAAATCATGGAGCTATGCCTCACCTACGATATGCGGGCACCTGAATTCGGTGCGCGGCGCAATAATTTGTACGATGCCGCCCTGGATCAGGCGGCCTGGGCGGATGAACTGGGTTTCGATCTGGTGGGCCTGGGCGAGCACCACGGCAGCGAGGACGGCTACAACCCATCGCCTTTGGTTCTCGCCAGCGCGATGGCTGCGCGTACCCGCAATATCCGGCTGCGTACCTCGGTATTGCTCGCCCCGCTATACGATCTGCCGAAACTGGCGGAGGACGCGGCGGTAACCCAGATAATCTCCAATGGGCGCCTGTTGCTGGGCATCGGCGCCGGCTATCGGCCCAGCGAGTTTGAGACATTTGGCCGCGACCTCGGCGACCGATGGCGAGCCATGGGCGAAGCCTGCAACTTCCTGCGAATGGCCTGGCAGGGAGAGCCGTTCGAGTGGCAGGGTCGGCGCTGTCATATCACGCCTGCGCCGGAGCCTGTGGCACCGCCCATCCTGCTGGGGGGCAGCTCGAAGGCGGCGGCGCGCCGCGCGGCGCATATTGCTGACGGCTGGTTTCCGCCCCTGGACCCCCGCCTCTGGCAGCCCTATCGGGAAGAGCGCATCGCAATGGGTGAAGCTGATCCCGGGGCATATCCTGCGCAGGGCCCGATATTTCTCTGGGTAACGACCAGTCCGGAGCGCGATTGGGAGTGGATTTACCCCCACGTGGCGCACCAACTGGCCTCCTACAGCGCCTGGACAACAGAAGCGTTCGGGGAAGCGGCCGGGCCCTACGCCGGTAGCATGACCCTGGACACGGTTCGCCAGAGCCCTGCCTATAAAGTGCTGACACCCGAAGCAGCCCTTGCGTTGTTCAGCGAGCTGGGCGACCACTGCGTGTGTTATCTCAACCCATTGCTCGCCGGTATAGACCCTGAGCGCGCCTGGAAGATGTTACGGCTGTTCGAGCGCGAGGTGCTGCCGTACCTGCGGTGATGCCTCCTGGGCCGCGCTCACTGCTGTGAGTAATCGCACACTCCATCCGGGAAAATAGCCTCCAGCCGGGTGCGCTGTTCTGCAGTGGGTGTCCAGTCGCCGTATAGCCCGTCCTCTATAGCCTGGGATACAGGCTGCAGTGCGCACTGGAAAACATCGCCGGTGATGGGAGCACCAGCCACCATGCGAGAAGTGCTGTACACCGGGAACTGCTGGGTGCATGTGCCCGGTTCCGCGTCATTGAGAATACCATCCCATACGTCGTCGCCAGAGGCGATGAGCTCACCGGCACTGTCGAAGCAGCTGTCTACCGCGTCCTCGGGCCGATTGTCGCCTACCGACGCATCCGGGTTGTTGCGGATGTTGGTCATCCACTCATCGATGACTGCAAAGGCCTGCATGGTGTTGTCAACGTTACCGTCCTCGCCGGGTGCAATGAACCAGATCACCTGGTTGCTGGCGTCACCGTCATGGTTGATCAGACGCTGGCGTGAGGCAAAGGACTGGTGGGTATTGTGCATGTCCAGCTGCTCCTCCAGGTAATGACGTACATCAATCAGCGGAATCTCCACTTCGCCGCGGTTGACCATGCCGGAGTCGCGTGCCGCCGCAATGGCACCTTCGTCAGCACGGCGGCGGGGCGCGGGCATGTCGCCGCTGGCTACTGTGGCATTGCGCCAGCTCCAGGGGTCTATCTGGTCGGGATACAGCTCCTGGTCAAAATCAAGGGCGAAACAGAGGTCGATAATGAAGGGGCAGCCCTCCTGCACCATCTCCGGCTCCTGCACCCATGAGCCCACGTTGAAGTTGAGATCAAGGAATTCCTCCGGCGTGATATTGCCATCGCGCAGAGCCTGCAGGCCGTACTGTACGCCCACGTTGTCCCAGGTTGTGCGGGCAAAGCCATCTTCCGCACGGCCGTAGATGTTGATCAGGTCGGCAAAGTGCGTCCATTCCACTTCAGCCTGTTGTTCCGGGGTGATGCCCGGGGCTTCGCCAAAGTTGGGATTGAGCGCCAGTGGTGACAGGCCACGCCATGAGGCGGTGCACTCGCTGGAACCCGGGGGCACCCAGGGTGTCAGTCCGAAATTCACCACGTCGTTGGGCACCTGGTTGTTGGCATTGAGGCCTATCAGCCAGGTGCGGTTGTTCCAGTCGGCCCATTTTGAGTTGGGGTCGTCGCGCAGTTGCAGGTCAATCCAGCGCTCGATCAACTCGCAGTCACCGATATGAATCGTCTGGGTGACCATGTCTGGATAGGAGTACTGGGGTACGCCGGCATCTATCAGCCCGGGGTGATTCTGGGCGTACACATATTGCTGGATGCCACCACCGGAGCCACCTACGCCAACGGTGTAGTCTGGCGCACCATAGGCGCTGACGAAGCGGTCCTTGACCATGATGGCGGTTTCACCACCCACCTGCAGGTTGTAGTGGGTGCCGGTTTTGGTGCCGGTGGAGTAGGCCACTGCATATCCCGCCGCCAGGCCGTCCACATACAGTGCGCGACGCTGACTGGGGTCGCCCTGGTAGTGGCCAATGGCCACGCCGCCCTGGAAGTAGTAGATCAGCCGCCTGTTCCAACTGGAGAGTTCCGGGGCGCCTTCGCCGTCATCATTCGGCGCGAGTACGGCGATGGAGTAGAGGAAGCGGTTGATCGTGCCCCGCTCCCAACGAACGATGAAATCTACAGTTTCACCGTCGATGGTGGTGGTCTCTGCCATGTCAGCCGGCCGCTCCTGCCCGGGAGAGTAGTCTGCCCAGCCACCCCCGGTGTTGCGATACTTGTAGGTGACTACCGTTTCGATACTGCAGTCTTCATCGAGCACCGGCCCCAACTCCAGCCCGGCGCGATCACCGTCAGTAGAGCAGAAGAAAGGTTGCTGCTGCTCGCCGGAGAAAATAGGTCCGGAAGAGGGATGGTTTGTGAGCACTAACTCAGCCTGTGGGGCTTGCCCACCGGTGCTATTCACCGTGATGATGTTCTCTCCCTGGCCCAGCCCTGACACCAGGCCCTCCAGCCTCATGTCGCCGCCCATGGTGCTGAAGCTGCTGCGCACGTCCACGCCATCCAGGGCGATCTCCACCTCTTCCGGCGCCAGGCCGTCGGGGAGTTCAACCGAGATTCTGGCATCACCGCCGCTGACCTGGTCGGGTGGGCTGGATAGCACCGCCAGCACGAATTCTCCAAGGGCCACATTGCCGCCACCTGCTTGCCGGTCGCTGCTGTCACTGCATGCGGCGATGGTCGTCAGTGCCAGGAGCAGAGTCAAAGACCGCAGGATAGATTGCATTCCATTGCTGTTACTTTTTTGCATGGGTCAGTCTCGTTTTTTAGAAGTGTTGTGCGGAAATAATAGATGGCAGTGCCATGATCGTCCAGATTGGCGCGTCATGGCAGGACATGTCGGGGGCGGGCAGGCAACTGCTCTCCTGCCCAAAGGTGGTGAGAAAAGTGCGGATCGCGCGGATAAAAAGTGCTGATAAATTAAAGCTATGCCCCTGGCTGTCGTAAAACCCCATAGAAGGTAATGAATCAGCGGAGAATGCTCCGCCCGGTAGAGCAATCAGGCAAATGGCAAGCACGGCAACAGTCACGTGGCGGGGAGCCACATACAGCCTCCTGGAGGGTCATGTCAGCAATGACCGCGCAAGCGTGCTGCTGCAGCGGTTTATTGTCGGTCTTATTTTGCTGAACGGGGTGGCGGTGATTCTCGAATCCAACCACCAGTTGAATGCTTCTTACGGCTGGTTGTTCAGTTTGTTCGAGCTGTTCTCCGTGGCAATTTTTACCCTGGAATACCTGGGCAGAGTTTGGGTGGCGGTGGAGAGCGAAGGCTACGCGGACATGTCGCCCTGGCGCGCCCGGCTGCGCTACATCCTGTCGCCTATGGCATTGATAGACCTGCTCGCCATCGCGCCCTTCTACCTGGCTTTGTTCATTGCCATTGACCTGCGCTATCTGCGTTTCTTCCGGCTGTTAAGGTTGCTCAAACTGTCACACTACTTTGACGGGTTGCGCATATTCTCCGAGGTCATCCGGCGAGAGGCCACCGCCATAGCGGCGGCGTTGCTGACTATGCTGGTGTTGATCATTGTCTCCGCCTGCCTGATGTTCTCCGTGGAAAACGCTGCCCGGCCCGGGCATTTTGAGAGTATCACCCAGGCGATATGGTGGGCCGTGGTTACCCTGACCACGGTGGGCTATGGTGACATTACGCCCATAACCTTTGCAGGCAAGTTGTTGGCCATGGTGATTATGATGCTGGGTATAGGCACCATGGCCTTGCCGGCCGGCATTCTGGCTGAGAGGTTCTCTGAGGAATTGAACAGCCGGCGTGAATATGTCAGCCGCCGCGTGGCGACTGCCTATCTTGACGGTGTATTTGACGATGATGAGGAAGAAGCCGTACGCAGACTGCAAAAGGAACTGGGTTTATCGCGCGAGATTGTGGATCGCATGGTGTCCAGCCAGCGACACCTGGCCCGACAGACCCGGTTCTGTTCCCACTGCGGTGAGCGCGTCGAATGATATCGACTGCCCAGTAAGCGGGTGAGCCCTCCGCCCTGTTACGCGTATTTCCGCAACGGTGCTATGGTTAGCTGAAAACCCAAGCCCGGCGGAGACCTTATGATCCATCCTCTTTTCAGGCGCCTTGCCTGTCTCGCGGCCCTGTTTGTCAGCCTTGGTGCCGTGGCAACACCTGCAGACCTCAACCAGTGGCGGGACTGGGTGCTGGAAAAGCACCAGAATGCCGATTGCCCCTGGATGTTCGATGGCGGGTCTGCCCGGGAATGCATCTGGCCCGGTCGTCTTGCACTTGAAATGCGCAGTCGGGGCATGAGTTTCAGCTTTGAGGTTGAAGTGTTTCAGCAGCAGGCCATGGTGCCGCTGCCGGGCAGTCATGGTTCCTGGCCGATGAGCCTGATGGTAAATGCTACGCGAGCCCCGGTGCTGGACAGGGAAGGCGTGCCTCACGTCCTGCTCGACAAGGGGCAACACATTATCCAGGGGCAGTTCCAGTGGAGCCGCAGGCCGTCCAGTCTTTCCATTCCCGATGCTATCGCGCTGGTAACGATGACCGAGCAGGGGCGTTCCACCAGCCCGGAGCGGCGAGGTGGTCGCATCGTGCTTGGTCGTGATGTCGCAGCAACGCCGGTAAAGCAGCGTAACGCGCTGGGTATAGAGGTATTTCGGAAATTGAGCGACGGCGTTCCGATGACCCTGGAGACGCGGGTTGTGCTTACAGTAAGCGGCGAACCCCGGGAAGTTGAGGTGGGTCGCCTTGCCTGGCCAGACACCGAGATTATGGCCATCAACTCGCCTTTGCCGGCGCGAATTGAAGATAACGGTAATCTGCGGGTGCAACTGCTGGCGGGGCGACACACGGTTTTGGTCACCTCGCGGGGGCTGGGTGCGATCGAGGAATTTTCCACGCAGCGCGTCGCCGCACCCTGGCCTGAGTTCGAGTATCTCAGTTTTGCCGGCAACAGTGATCTACGCCAGGTAAAGTTCTCCGGCGCCCCGGGTATCGACACGTCACAGGTGCCGATTCCCGGTGAGTGGAAAGAGCTTCCCGCCTGGCGGCTCGACGGGGACACTACGCTGCGACTGACGACGGAGTTCCGGGGCGACCAGTCTCCCGCCGCCAACAGTCTGGCAGTCGACCGCAACCTGTGGCTGGACTTTGACGGCGCTGCGCTGACGGGCCTGGAGTCCGTTTCAGGTTCCATGCGGCGCGACTGGCGTCTCAATGCCAGCACAGGCACGCGCCTCGGTAGTGCGCAGGTATCCGGACACCCGGTGCTGGTCACGACCCATGACGGTGCCGAGGGTGTGGAAATACGCAGCCCCGATATCGCCCTGCAGGCAATCACCCGCATCGAGTCACCGTCGCGGTTTTCTGCGACAGGCTGGGACAGCCGGGTTGATCGCTTCAGCGCCACCTTGCATATACCACCGGGTTGGCGTGTGTTGCACGCTACCGGGGTGGATGGTGTGCGTGGCACCTGGTTAAGCGGGTGGGACTTGTGGGACATTTTTTTGCTGTTGATCATTGTTGCAGCGACCCGCAAACTGATCAACGTGCGCGCCGCCGGGCTGGCACTGGCCGCCCTGCTGGTCGCTTACCATGAGCCGGGCATGCCCACCGGCTTGCTCGCTGTATTGCTGCTGTTGCTGCCGCTTTCAGCTATCGCCGGTGGAAGAATAAAGCGCAGTGTCAATGTGGCGGTTGTGCTGACTTGTGCAGGCCTGACCCTGGCGCTGGTGGCGTTTTCGATCAATAACTTTCGCCTGGCGATATTCCCGTCTCTGGAGCGCAACGCGGTAGGGCTTTATCACGCCGCCAGTACCAGCGCGGATAGCGCTGTTGCGGGCATGGCCTACGACCTCGTGGAAAGCCGGGAGATGGCCGCAGATGCCATGGTCCGCAAGCAGTCAATGGCGAGCGCAGCACCGCAACCCGCTCCCCCCCGGCTGGATGCCTATATGCTGGGCGAGAACGATCGCGTGCAGACCGGCCCCGGTGCTCCGACCTGGTTGTGGAACACGCTGAGCCTCAGTTCCAGTAGTCCCCTGCCGGAGGCAGCCGAGCTGTCGCTGCTCTACAGCCCGCCGTGGATGACGCGCCTGTGGCGAGTGCTGGCAACGCTGTTGGCAGTAGCCTACGGTGGGCTGTTGATGCGCGCAGTCCTCTCCAACTTGCGAAGCGGTGACGCCGACGATGCCGCTGGCCCGGACCCATCCGGGGGCAGCGCTGTTGTGCAGGGCGCTGTGGTCCTGGCGGTAATTGGCGGCCTTGCCGCGGCAAGCCTGCCGCAGGTCAGCTATGCCACACAATACCCGCCGGCTCGACTGCTGGAGGAGTTGGAACAGCGCCTCATCAAGCCACCCGTCTGTGCGCCGCATTGTGTGTCGCTGGACCGGGGCGTTATCGAGACCACCAAAACAACACTGAATATTGGTTTCAGCGCCTACGCGGCAGCCGATGTCATGCTTCAGTTGCCGACGCCGCGGGCAGGGTGGCGGGTGACGGATATTCTGCTTGATGGCAAAAGAAGTAGCGCCCTGAAGCAACACGGCGGTCATTTGGCGGTGCTCTTGCCCAGTGGTCATCACGTGGTCAGCGTTGTGGGTGAGTTGGCCGGGGATATTGCCAGCGTGAGCCTGCCCGTCGCCATTCACAACCTCAGCGCAAGTAGTGAGCACTGGCAACTGAGCGGCCTGGTGGATGGCAGGGTGCCATCGGGCACCTTGTCTCTGCGCGCACTGGCTGCGAAGAGTGCGGCCCCCAGCGATACCCTTGCACCGGAGCCGGTTACGCCTTTTTTCAGCGTGCAGCGCGAGTTTTATCTGGGAACCCAGTGGCGGGTGACCACACGGGTAACCCGTCTGGCGCCCATGTCTGGCCCGGTTGCCCTGGATGTGCCCCTGCTGGAATTTGAGCGACCGCTGTCGGCGTCGGTCAGTTTCCGCGATAGTGTTGCCCGCCTGCAATTCAGTGATCGCCAGCGAGAGATTACCTGGGAGTCCAGCATGGAGCCGCTGGGCAGCCTGCAACTGGTCGCGGCCAATGGTGAGCACTATGTAGAAACCTGGCGTCTCTTGCCCTCAGCCCTATGGCGCGTAGACCACGAAGGTGTGCCGCCAGCGCGCGCGGCTTCTGGCCTGGGCAGCATGCAACCGTACTGGAAGCCATGGCCGGGAGAAACCGTCAGCCTGCGATTCGCCCGTCCGCAAGGTGTCGCCGGCCCGACGTTTACTGTAGAGCAGGCGAGCCTTGATTACCGGGCTGGCAGCGCGGTGCGGCAAACCACACTTGGCCTCAAGGTGAAGGCGAGTATTGGTCAGGACTATCAGCTTAGCTTGCCGGGGGACGCGCGGGTGACCTCCCTCAGCCGCAACGGCGTCGGCTTGAACCTGCCTGAAGGAAACCAGATAAGCGTGGCCTTGCAGCCGGGCGAGCAGCAGATAGAGCTGGGGTTTGAGCAGGACGGTGCCTCTGGCTGGTTGAGCAAAACGCCACAGATAACGCTGCCAGGCGGCGCCAGCAATATCACCCTCACCTACCATCTGCCACAGGATCGCTGGCCGCTGTACCTGACTGGCCCGGACATCGGCCCGGCGATGCTGTACTGGGGTGTGTTCTGCGTGATCCTGCTGGGTGCGGTACTGCTCAGCCAACTCAGTAAGCGAATGTCCCTGGGTATACCCATCGGCGTAACCGGCTGGCTATTGCTTGGAATCGGTCTATCCACCGTCAATGGATATGGCGTCCTGGTGCTCGCCGTGTTCTTTTTCACCCTGGCGTTCCGCCTTCGTGTAGATCCCTCATCGATGACACGCCTGCTATTCAACCTGTTACAGGTGGCCCTGGCGTTCTGGGCCATTATTACGCTGGTGACGCTGGTGTCGGCGATTCCAATGGGCTTGCTTTCCAGTCCAGACATGCTCGTATCGGGCAATAACAGCTGGTCTCACCTGTACAACTTTTTCCAGGACCGCGCCGGACCGGACAACTTCCCGACAGCAACAGTGGTCAGCGTCAACCTTGTGGTCTATCGCCTGGTCATGCTGGTCTGGTCACTGTGGTTGGCAAGCAGGCTTATCCGTTGGGTGGCCTGGGGCTGGAAGGCATTCACGGAGAAAGGTGTGTGGCTGTCGAAGAGAGAGGCATCTGTTGATTGAGTTTCACTGCTGCTGTTGCAGAAAATCAAGGATGTCCCTGCGCACCTCGTTGTGCTGGCCGAAAACGCGCGACAGGGCCAGCACCATATTGGCGTGACTGCGGCCGGGGTAGAGATGCTGTTTCGCATTTACCCCCAGGTATTCGGCTTTGTCGTAAAACTTTTGCGTATGCAGTGGCAGCACCGTGCTGTCGTCTTCGCCGTGCAGCAGTAGCATTGGCGGTGCATTTGCGGAGAGAAAGTGCAGTGGTTGCATCTCGCTGTAATCGTCCAGGTTGCCGAAGATGTCGCGGTAACGCTGTTCCTGAGGGAGGTAAGCGTAGGGGCCGGCCAGCCCGATAAAGGCATCGATACGTTGCACCGGGAACTGGTGGGCGGCGAGGTAGCGAGGGTCGGTTATCAGCAGGGCGCCTGTGTGCGCGCCGGCAGAGTGGCCCATGAGCACCAGACGTTCTGTGTGTTCAAAACGTGCGCCGTTACCCGCCAGCCATTCAATTGCCAGGGCGATGTCGGTCACGAAATCGGGGAATGTCGCATGGGGAAATTTAACGTAGTCGACGATGGCGACAGTGTAACCCTCGGAAGCCAGCGCATCTGCAACGAAGTAGTAGCCTTCCTTGCTGCCCGATGTCCAGTCTCCCCCATAGACAAAAACAACCAGCGCCTGTTTGATTTCAGTACTGTGACCCGGCAGGTACAAATCCAGTTTCTGATGCTCTTTGCTGCCATAGCGCAAGTCCGGTTCAGCCACTATGTCGCTCATGAGATACGAAGGCACATTGACCGCACGCAGCCCCACCTCGGTGCAGGCAGAGAGTATCGAACTCAGCATAAGGACTCCCGTGCGCACAATGCGCTGTAAAGAAACGCGTGACATGCTCAAGTCCTCCGGACGGTAAACAGATAACGCAAAGAAGCAGTTACGTTAGCGGAGCACAAACCGATTACCGTTGACGGGACAGGCTGCTGTGTTCCCGCGTGGCACAGGCAGCGGAAGGGGCTTGCTGGCGCTGAAACCTGTTCAGCGCCGGCAAGATCTGTCGTTGATGTCAGTCTTCGTAAGCGCGCAGGTACTCCTTGAGACCATTGGCCTGGGCACCCAGATCGGGTTGCACTACGACTACCGTTATAAAGCCCCTGGCAAACCACTCCTGGTCAGAGTTCTTCACGTCTTCAACACCTTCAAACGGCGTGGTACCGCGTATACCACCGGGCGCGGTAGCGCCGATCTCCAGACCGACGCAGCCATCGCAGCCCATTTCTATGCTGCGCAGAGAGCCGCCCAGCAGTGGCAACTGGCCCTGGCGGGCGACCTTGACGCCTTTTGGCTCCCCCGGCGGGTAGTTGATGTTAAGAGCACGGCCGAAGGGAATGAGCGTTGAGTTGCCACGTTGAAAGGCGGGACGCTGCTCCAGGTAGCTGATGTAATCCACGACGAAGTCAGCCACTTCCATGCACTCGTCAGTCATGCCTGCGTCTTCCTCGCAGCGTTCGTCGGTGCTGATCGCCAGTGCCGGGATGCGCTCTCCGCCCAGTACCAGGCCGGCGGCATGCAGGGCTGCGCCCACGGTGCCTGAAGTATAGGTGGCGGCTGCCAGATTCGCGCCGTCATTGATGCCGGATACCAGGAGGTCGGGAGTTTCGCCGGCCACTTCACGTAGCAGGCTGAGACCGATGGCACCGGAACTGGCTGGCTCAGCTCCCTGGTCACCGCCCTCGAGGGCAACGGAATACTGGTTTTCTGCCTGCCGTGTAATCTCCAGGGCGCCAACATTGAAAGCGGTGCCGCTGCCGCTCTGGCCGTCCAGCGGGCCGGCGAGGATAACGGTGTGGCCCGCGGCTGTGAGCGCGTCATAGAGCGCCTGAATGCCCGGTGTGGACCAGCCGTCGTCGTTGGTCAGTGCAATGTTGAGCGCCGATGCTGCGTTGCAGCCAATGAGCAGGCCGGTGGCGAGGGCGATAGATTTGAGCTGCATAAGCGTGTTTCCTTTTATTGTCGGGTAGCAATCAGCTCGCGCAGTATCAATGACGTGATGGCACTACCTGCTGCGCGATGTGTTGTGCCCCCCCCCCTGGCGACAGGCAGGAGACACGTTCCTGTTAAAAATAGGCCGAACTTTCAACAAGGTCCAGCTATTTGGCCCCGCTGATGAGGTGGATAACCTGAGCTGGTTTGCATAGCTTGCCGCCTGGCTATTATCTACAATGCTGTGAACCCTGAGAGATATTGCCATGGACCTGACCCGACGAAACGCCCTGCTGGCCGGGGCCAGCCTCGCCGCCATGCCTATGCTGGGTGGTTGTACCGGCAGCGATTTCACCGTCTCCCCGGATACGAGCCTGCCCATTGGCCCCTTTGGCGCCCGGTCAACCGGCGAGGAAGTCACAGCAGACCTGAGCCTCGAGGGCAAGGTGGCGCTGGTAACAGGCTGCAACTCAGGGCTTGGTTACGAGACTATGCGTGTGCTTGCGCTGCGGGGTGTCCATGTATTGGGTACCGGTCGAACCATCGACAAGGCCGCGCGCGCTTGTGCCAGCGTTGCCGGCAAAGCCACGCCGCTGGCGCTTGAATTGTCTGACTTTCAGTCGGCAGTGGACTGCGCTGCAGCTGTGGCTGAACTGGGCGTGACCCCGGACATACTCATCCTCAACGCTGGTATCAACACCTTCGGTGAGCTGGAACTGGTCAATGGCATCGAAAAGACTTTTCTGGTGAATTTCCTGGGTCATTTCGTGCTGGTGAATCGGCTGCTGCCATCACTTCAGGCAAGGGATGATGGGCGGCTGGTGCATGTCAGCAGCCGGGCCGGTTATCGGCAGGCGCCTGCCGTTGGTATCGATTTCGATAATTTGCGGGGCGAGAAGGCTTTTGATGCTGGCGAAGCTTATGGTCGCTCCAAGCTTGCCAATGCGCTGTTCTCACTCGAACTTGCGGACCGGCTGCAGGGGACTGGAATCACCTCGAACGCGATCCACCCCGGCCTGGTGAAGACCAATATAGCGCGCACGGCCCCGGCGCTGATTCGCGAAGGTTTTGAATTGCTGGGAGGGTTGATAGCCAAGAGCCCGGCAGAGGGTACGGCGACTCAGCTCTACGCCGCCACCAACCCGCGACTGGAAAACGTCTCGGGCGCCTACTTTGAAGACTGTAACCCGGTCATTGTCAGCGGCCCCCACCACATGACAGACAAACCCATGGCCCAGCGTTTGTGGGCAGTGGCGGAAGAAATGACCTCGGGGTACGTGATATGAAACTGTTGAAAATTTTGCTGCTTGGTCTGTTGGTTTTATTCGCGCTGGTGATTATCGGCTTCAATGTCTGGGGCGCGGTCACACTGGGGTCGCTCACTCCTGATCCTGATGCCCAACGTGATGCTTCCGCAAACCGTGTGGTCATGGTCTTTGGTGCCACTGGCTCAGTGGGGGATGGCTTGCTCAAGGCCGCCATGGAAGATGAAGAGGTGGAGCAGATTTATGCCTTGACGCGGCGCATGTCGCCGCGTCTTGAGCAGGGGAAAGCATCTGGTCGGGTAACGGTAATCGAGCACCAGGATTTTACTGACTACAGCGAATTGAGCGCCACGCTGTCGAGCGTGAATACAGTGCTTTGGGGGCTGGGTGCCTCATCCATTGGAATGGATCCAGAGCTTTACAGGCATATCCATGTGGACTTCCCGATCGCCTTTGTGGAAGCATGGATGGAGACGTCCGGCGCTGCGCCCAGGGCATTTCACTACGTGACCGGTATGGGCACAGGCGAGGGCGAAAGCGCCCGGTGGGCGAGGGACAAGGGAGAAGCGGAGCGGCGGGTGGCAGAAATGTCCCGGGGCACACCTTTGCGAACCTTCGGGCACCGCTCCGCCTGGGTGCGGCCCACAGATGAAAACGCCGGCGTCGCTATTTATCTGGGCGAAGCGCTGCTAAAACCCGGGCACCTGGTGATACGCGGCATTGACCTGGGCCGGGCGATGCTGGAGATCAGTGCGCGCACCGACGAGCTTGCCAGTGGCACACTCATCGACAATCGCGATGCCATCGAGTATGCCGCAGCCTACCGGCGTTACAAGGGCATTGAGTAGCCGCGTTGCGCGCAAGCTGGCTGGCGCGAGTGCTGATGCAGCAGATAGAATTGTGCCAGATTAGCGGGCACTACCCTGCCCAAACCAACATCAGGGCCCCTAGTGGAGAAGAGCATGGCAAAGTCGCCAGACCCAGGCAATTACCGACTGATCAGTGGAGAGTTCAACCCGGAGGAGGCAAGGGAGATTCTCATGACCCTGATTGAGGACAAGATAAGCTTTCACGAGCGCAACAACTGGAGTCGTCGCGAGCACCGTCTGGATACCGATGAAGGTGCCAAGCGTATTGATCAGCTGCGTAAAACCAAGGCGCAGATTGCCGCTTTACTGGAGGAGGCTGCCACCGCCGGGGACAGGCTCGCGATCAACTGCAATATCGAAATATCCCCGGCACCGAAGCGATAGGATATTCAGCTTGCTCCAGGCTCTGCCGGCAACGAGATAATACCCCGCTGCTCCGCTGAGACGCTTATAATAATTGTTCGCAGACTGTTCAGGGCGCCGTAACGTGGGAGACTTTTACGTAAGCTACGAGTACTGGTTCGCAGCAGTGCAGCTGGTGCTGGCGATGCTCGGTATGGGCGCCACCCTTACCGGCAGGGATTTTCGTGATGTCGTCGCCGAACCGCTTGCGGTCACCGTGGGCACGCTGGTGCAGTTGGTAGCGGTGCCCGTTACCGCTTTCCTGTTTCTGCGCTTTGTGGGAGTAAGTGAGGGCGTGGCGGTGGGCATTGCCCTGATCGCCGCTATTCCGGGTGGGACCACCTCCAACATATTCAGCTTCCTGGCACGTGGCAACGCCGCCTTGTCCATCAGCATTACCGGTATCACCACGCTGGCCTGCCTGATTACCACACCACTGATTCTCTCTGTGCTGGTCAGTCAGTATTTACCCGTAGATTTCTCCATGCCTACCGCGCAGATAATTCGCGAGATAGCGCTCACGTTGTTACTGCCACTGGCTGCAGGCATGCTCTACCTCTACCTGTACCCGCGCAGTGCAGCGACCCTTTCCAAGTGGAGTATTCGCGGGTCCCTCCTGGGCATCGTGCTGATTGTGGTCGGCTCTGCCAGCGCAGGCAGACTGGATGCCGAGGCATTTGGGGGTGACAATATGTTGCTCGTTGCGTTGTTCTCAGCACTACTGGCGCTTATGGGGTACCTGGTGCCACGCGTATTGGGGTTGTCGCGTCCTGACGCCACTGCTATCGAATTCGAAGTGATTGTGCGTAACGTCAACCTGGGTGTCCTGATCAAGGCGGCTCTGTTCCCGGCCGCAGTGTCGGCTACTGCAGCGCTTGGCGACATGGTGTTGTTCACGCTGTTGCTTTATGGCGCTCTGCAGATGCTCCTCAGTGCGCCAATCATCTGGTTGAAACGGCAACGCTAAGGTTTAACCGAGTTGTTGCTCAGGTAATACCGCATTGATTCCCGCTCACTTCCCGATAGGCTTGCAGCTCCTCAACAGACAGTGATTGGGAAAGACCATGAACCAAGTGAAATCCACCAAGAGCAATTCAGCGCCTGTTGGCCAGACTCGGGGTCAGCGTCTGGGTGAGTGGCTGCAGGACCCGCTGGGCGGCGTGATCGCAGCCAGTGCCGCTACCATAGGTGCCTTCGGCGTTGTGCTGTCCGGCACCTGGTTGATCCATCTGGCAATGAACTGAGCTCAGAACAGCGTCAGTCGAACAGCGTTGACTGCGAGCACCGTGAGGCAGAGGCTGGAAAGCAGGAACAACAGGAAGCGCACTGGAATGGTATTCACCAGGCCCTGCCAAAGGCTGTGCAGGACTCGCAGGACTGTGTAGGCCCAGGCCAGTGCCAGGTTCAAGCCGGAGGTGTCACCGGCCACCGCGAGCACCATGATCACCGCATAGAAAAGAGTGGGTTGCTCCACCAGGTGAGTGTTGTTATGTGACACCCAGTTGATGCGAGCCGGCATGGCAGACTCGACATCGATATAACGACCTCCGGGTGGGGATTGGGTCAGGTCCACCCCGGCCTTTTTGAAGGCGGGCATGCGGGTGAACATCACCCAGTAAAGGACAACCAGCGACCAGAGGATAAGGGTAGCTGCCGGTGCAAGAAGTGCAGAAGTCATAGTGCTTACCTGTTATTTTCAATTGCTGGGAAAGCCCGCGCCGGCCGGTATAGCGCGTTGGCGAGGCAGGGGCTGGTTAAGCAGAGTAGCTGACTGGCAGCTCTTGCGCCACGTTATCTGGCCCGAACCAGGCGTAGTCGTAGCTCGTCTGCAGCAGTTCGATGGCCTGCAGCACTTCCGTAGTTTCCTGCAGGAACGCCGTTCTTCGCGCTTGCAGACCTGCCTGCGTAGCGTCGTTGAGGTGCCTGTGTCCAGCCAGCTGCAAGCCGGTGGCGAAGAGGTCGCTGGATATGGCTGACGCGCTGCTGATCTGGCGCCGCAGCAGCATTTCCTGCCCCCTGGACAGGAGCTCGCGGGTAAAGGTCCTGTCATCTTCGCTGGCGGCATCATTCAGGGAGTGAAGGGACGTGGCAACCACCTGATAGGCTTCCGCGATTGAGCGTAATATGGCGTGGCCGAAACGGGGAGGGCGCCGGCGCAGTTGTTTGGAAATGGACGGACTGCTCTGCTGCCACTGCGGATAGCGAGCGGACAAGTCTGTATGCACTGCCTGCCAGAAAGCCTCACGCGGAAGAAAGAAAAACTCGAACTTGAACAGGTCGCGAAGTTTTTCAACGCGCTCGCGCAACTCGCTTTCCCCCGCCAGGGTTGCATCACCTGCGCTCATGGCCAATGCAATTTCCCCCAGTGCTGCAGCCAGGAAATAGTGGGTGATGGTATTGCGGTAGTAGGCGGCAGCCAACTGCTGGTCGTTGGCAATGTAGTAGACCGGAGTGCTGCCACCGTCGAAGGTCTTCACCAACCTTGCACTGCGCATGGACAGGACGGCGGCATCCACCTGTTCCTCGTCCTCCAGGCTGAATCCGCTGGCCAGCGGCAGCGCTTTCTCCTTTACCAGGTCCGCAATCTCTTTCGCCTGAAGAAATATCTCGCGCTTGCTCAGCGCGCGGCCATTCGCGCCAAGCAGGACCATCGCCAGAACATCTGCGGATTTTATCGGGGTGATCTGTTCTATGCGGGTGCACACCTCGAAAGCAAGCCGGGTAGCCAGGCTGGGGCCCACTTCCGGATTGGTATCTGCGCCCGCTCCGGGCAGGTCATTGACACCCACCGGCTCGGCAAAGCGCACATAGATCTTACCGTACGGTTCCTTCATGCCGACAATAAAATCAAAGAACCAGCGCAGCGACTCCTTGCGCTTGGGCAGGCCCTGTTGCAGTGCGACGTAGTCGTCGATCTCGGCGATGCGATCGAAGGCGATGGCAACGGGAACCAGTTTCACGTCGTGCATCTGTTCGCGTTCGCAGGCTTCCAGCACCCAGTTGAGAATACCCAGCCTGGGCGGCGAGAGTTTTCCGGTACGTGAACGGGTTCCCTCTATGGACCACGTCAGCGGCAGGCGGTTGCGAATGAGATAATCGATATAGTGACGGAAAACCAGCTTGTAAACCGGATCATCCTGAAAACTGCGGCGCAGGAAGATCGCACCCACGCGCCTCGCCAGCGCGCCGAAGCCGAAGAAATTCATGTTGATACCGGCGAACACCAGCGGCAGAGGCTTGAATCTGTTTTCATACAGTGAGAGCAGAAACACGAAACTGTCCATGTGGGATTTGTGCGACCACAGAAACAGCAGCAGGTGATCCTGCGACAGCTCGCGCAGTTGTTCCAGCGCTTCAACATTGATGTCCAGCTCTGGTTCGTAACTGCGCGTGTAAACGAAGCGGGCCAGTCTGGCAGCAGGGGCCAGCCAGGACTCCCGTGGTGTAGCCGCAATTTCCCGCAGGCACTTGCGCGCATGCTTGTCTGCCTGTGCTGGTGATTTGCCGGTCGCCTGCGCCACGTCAGCAAGTTGGGCGACAAATTCTGGCTGGTCGAGCAGGGTGAATGCCCCGTTAGCTGCCTTGTTGTGCTCTGTCGCGCTCATATGCCCTGTTCACCTCAGGTAGCCGGCCACCGCCACAAAGTGGCACACCGACCCGACAAGAACAAAAAAATGCCAGATACCGTGAGCGTGATTAAGCCACTGTGCCTTGTCCAACAAGTAGAACACGACCCCGGTGGTATACGCTACGCCGCCGGCGGTAAGCCAGCAGAAGCCAGCGGCGGGCAACGCGGCTCTCAGCCCTGCAATATCCAGAGAACAGGCCCAGCCCATCCCCAGGTAGATGGTCAGTTGCGCGAACTTGACTGCGCGGCCGGACAAGAATATTTCCGAAGCAATGCCGATGATTGCCAGTGTCCAGACCAGCGCAAGAATCAACCTGCCGCTGCCGGCAGGCATGCTTATGAGCATAAACGGTGTGTAGCTGCCGGCGATCAGCAGGTAGATTGAAATGTGGTCCAGCACTTTGAACAGCTGCTTCAGCTTTGGTGCCCGAAAACTGTGATACAGCGTCGACATGGTGTATAGCAGGACCAGGGTCAGTCCGAAGGTGGTAAAACCGACTATGGTCATCGGGTCACCGGTCTGCACACCCAGCGCCAGCAATGCGCCCAGGGCGATCAGCGCAAAAGCTGCCCCCACCAGATGGCTGATACTGTTTAACTTTTCTCCGTAGTACATGGCGTCAGGTCTGCTTCCGGGCGGCCCGCCCAACGGTGATCATTGTAGTTCTTTCTGCCTGCCCCGGTAACGCATGGCGAATGCGCAGGCTCGCGTCAGTTAACGGGAGCTGAATAAAATTTGCACAATTTCCAGCCGGGTCTAGGCTTTACCCAGGCCCGCTGATGTCTGGGTAGTGTCGGGCTCAATCAATCGAGGGTAAGTAAAATGAAAATAATCAGAAACATAGCACTTGCAACATCGGTATTCGCAACCACCTGGACTTCGGGAGCACTCGCTCAGGAAGAAGCTGCCAAGCCTGCGCCAGTAGAGGCATTCTACTGCGACCTGAAGCCAGGGATGATGATGAAAGACCTCATGAAGGTGTCGGAGCGTTTCAGTAAGTGGGCCAAAAAGCACGATCCCCAGTACGCGGCCTGGATATTGACGCCTCAGTTTGGAGAGTTTGCCGCCGGCCCGCAGTTCATCTGGTTGGGTTCTCATCCGTCGGGCGACGTGATGGGGAAAGGCCTTGACCGCTGGCAGGCTGATGGGGGCGATATTCAGGAAGATTTCAACAGCGTCATGTCATGTGCCGCCCATGGACTGGCAACGTCGGTGGAAGTACACGCGCCAGATGGTCCCCCCGAGGACGGCGTAGTCATGTTCTCTGAGTGCAGCATTGCCGACGGCGGTGACTGGAACAAGGCGATAGCGGCGCACAAGCAGTACGCCGCAGCGATGCGCGGGCTGGGCGCGAAAAACTCCAACTGGATGTTTTTCCCCATGCTTGGCGGTTCCTCAGAGCGAGATTTTGACTATTGGGCTGTTTCGACTTTCGCTAACTGGACGCAGTTCTTCAGCGCTTACGAAATCTATGTCAATGGAGGAGGCTGGCAGAAAGGCATGGAGAGTCTGAAAGGTGCGGCAAGTTGCGCGCGGGGCTCGGCGTCTGTCTGGGATGTGAAAATGGTACACAAACCAGCGAGTTAGATGCGTTTTCCTGGCAGGAATTGTCCCGTGTTTACGAGGGTGTTCCTGTCAGGAGGCTTCAGGACGCAGGCCCATGTCCCGCAGGGAATCGTCGGTCCAGCTGATAGCTTCGGCATAAAGTTTTGCCACCGTCCCGGTGTCCAGCGTGCCGCACGCGATCACAAGTTCGCTGCCAGATGCGATATCTTTGGCACAGCGCAGGACTTCACCGCGCACGCCCTTCTCAGATATAAGCGCCGCCTTCATTTCGCTGGTGAGCGCCAGTTGCTTGAGGATGGTTTCCAGTCTGGTGTCCATCAGGGAATCAAGGATGGAAAACAGGCCGACGGTGAAGAAGCTGTCCGGATCGTCCTCTCCGAGATGCTGCCCCAGTAGCTCGCAGAGTTTTGCGCGCACCAGGGCCAGAGTGATCAATTCGCTGGGCTTTTCATCCACGCTGGCCATCATGTACAGGATTGCCCATTGGCGAATGGTGTTGCGGCCAAGATAAACAATAGCCTCGCGAATAGACTCCAGGCGGCGCGTCAGGCCATTGGCTACCGAGTTGGCGTAGCTCAGGGTTTTTACCCCCAGCGCCACGTCGCGACTGACCAGCTGATGCAAGTCCTCGATATCAGACTCCGGGTCGTTGACCTGGGCCAGCAATTGCAACAGCGCAAGTTTGTTGGCATTCATTCGCCGCCCGCTGATGATTTTGGGTTTGGCGAAGAAGTAACCCTGGAAATAGTCCACGCCCATGGCGCTGAGCGCATCAAACTCTTCGGGCGTCTCCACTTTTTCCGCCAGAATCTTGCAATCGTAGCGGCGCAGACGTTCGATGGTCGGGGCCCACTGCTCCCGTGGCAGCTCCATGATGTCGAGCTTCACTGTGTCCACCATCGGTAACACCTGGTCATAATCTGGATGATCTACAAAATCATCCAGAGCCAGGGTAAAGCCTCGCCGGTGAAGGGATTTGATACCGGTGATCGTTGCCTCGTTGAGGGTGATGGTTTCCAGTAACTCCAGTACCACCCCGCGAGGTGATATGGGTATCAGCTCGGGCTCCGCGAGAAATTGCTGGGGGAGATTGATGAACCCCAAATGCCCGCCAGTCAGTTTGTCCAGACCGATTTCGGCGCTGGTAGTAATAACGTCAGCCGTGGCCTGGTTTTCGTCCAGGCTGGCCGGTGCCGCATTTTCATTGGAGTCGCGAAACAACAGCTCGTAGGCAAACAGTTGCACGTTCCTGTCGAAGATGGGCTGTCTGGCGAGGAAGTAGGGGGTCACGTCCGCAGCCTGTTCATATGATGTCTCAGCATAGTGGTTCCTATGGTGTTTCCAGCGGGCCTTTTTTACAAGGCGCCTGCTGTGATCGCGCTCACAAATATGGCACCGAGGCAGGTTGAAACCGCTGCTGCGCGGACATCAGGGCGATTGGATGCGTCTGGCGATCAGTCCAATACCGTGGAATAGCGTGATGGGGATGAAGAAGCAGGCAAGAAACAGGGGCCCGTTGAAGTCGAGTTCAACCTGGTACTGTGGTGCTCCGCCGGGCGAGGCCAAAGCCTCCCCTGCTTGCCCGGTGGCAGTTGCGGGCGGGGCAGCCACTATATTCACGTGGCGATTGATGAATGGGCTCAGTATGTCGCGCTTGAGGGGATCCCGGTCCAGGCTGTGCCACTCGACCAGGGTAATAAAGGAAAGCATGACGGCCCAGACGACGCTGAAATGGGCGGCACGGCTAAAAGCTGCGTGATTCATGTGCGTCGATCACCCGGCGGTTGGTTGAATTCAGGCGCAGTATTGCCTTTTCCTGCCACATTTGCCACCCGGCGGAGGGCGTCAGCCATGGCACAGATGGGGCTGTGGGCTAATCCAGTGCAGTCGCCATGGATTATCTCCAGTATTTGTCGATTTTTTCTTTTTCCTCGCCCGCGCCTGGCGTAGCTTAACTCCAGAGTACGTGGCTAGCCAAAATCCTGTTGCACCGGGAGTCCGCGCACCCCCCTTTATTTCGGGGCGTGCGGATCATGCCTCGCTGGAAGCGTCATCTTGTTTGAGACTATTGGAATGCATTCGTGAATAACTGTGTGAACTCCTCGTTTGAATTTGTGAAACAGCTTGGCCAGGAGCTGGCCAGTAACGATTTTGACCTGCCTCCTTTTCCTGACACAGCGCTGCGCGTGCAGGACGCGCTGCGTGACCCCGACGTCGACATCAACAGGCTGGGGCTTATTATCATGTCCGAGCCGACGCTCGCGGCCCGGCTATTGCGCATGGCCAATTCAGTCATGATGCGCCGCAGCGGTACGATGGAGATCACTGACATCAATACGGCCATCTCCAGAATTGGCTTGACGATGGTGCAGAACGCGGCAGTGTCGTTTGCCGCCCGTGAAGCATTTACAACGGCCGCTGGCAGTGCCATGCAGGAGCGCCTCGAGCGATTGCGCCGGCACAGTGTAAAGGTGGCTGCATTCGCCTACATGCTGGGCCGCAAGGCAGATTACATTGGCAAGGCTGACGAGGCGATGTTGGCGGGCCTGCTTCACTCTGTGGGTAAGTTCTACATCCTGACTCGCGCGGAGAGCTTCCCTGAGCTTTTCGCCGACGAGGCCGCACTGGACGAGCTGATTGCGCAGTGGCACAGCGGTGTAGGCCGGGCTATTGTCGAGTCCTGGGGTTTTCCTGAGAGCATCGCCCTGGCCGTTGATGAGCATGAGCTACTGGAGCGTGGCGACATGGACGCGGCTGATGTGACCGACCTGGTACTGGTTGCCAATCTGCTGGCAACGTTTCCTGACGAAGAACACGGCCGCTGGGAGGAGTTGCACGGCCTGCCGTCTCTGGCGCGCATGAACCTGGAGGGTGAGTCGTTACAAGCCCTGGTTGAATCTTCCCGGGAAGACGTAGCGTCGATGGTCTCAGCGATGACCGGTTAACCTTCCCGGCCCCAGGGTGCGTGTCTCATTCGCTATGCATGTCATGCCGCCCGGCTATCCTCTCAGCCAGCCCATATCACCAAGCCCGCTCGTATCACCAGGCTGATCAGGATTATTGACGAGAGGAAAAACAGCACAAAGCGCACTTCAATTTTATTCCATAGCGTTTGTTGCAAGGTGTGCAAGACGCGCAAGCCGACGTAGCACCATGCCAGCGTGGCGTTCAAACCTTCTCCTGCTCCCAGCAGGGCCAGGGTCAGTGCCACGGCATAGAACAGGGTGGGCTGCTCCAGCAAGTGATTGTAGTTGTCAGCTTTCCAGCGCACCCGCGGTGGCAGCTCTGCCATCTGTTGACCCTTGGGAAGATCGGGGTCCAGCTTCATACCCGCTCGCTTGATCGCGGGTATGCGTGTGATGTACATCCACGCCCACACAATACAGGTAAGCATTAACAGTGCCGTCACCGGCGCCAGTATTTCAGTTGAGGCTTGCATAGATCACTCCCAGCGGTTTCTTCATGGCTCCCAGGCGTGACGTGTGAGGTGCAGAGTCATCCCGGCCTTATGATTAAAATTGTCAGTCAGCGACATATTACATGGCTCTAGCGGACATTGCAGAACTGAAGTGCCACTGCTTCAATGTCGGGCAATTGGACGGGCAGTTACACAATCGGGGAGAGAAAAATGTTGAAGAATCAGCGGGTGCTGGTGACGGGTGCGACGGGGCAGGTTGCCCGGCCGATCGTCGAGCAGCTCGATAGCAGCAATGAAGTCTGGGCAGCAGCCCGATTTTCCGATGCCAAGGCAAAAGCAGAGCTTGAGGCCAGGGGTATCAACACAGTCCGGTTCACGATGGGAGAGGCGGATTTATCCTATCTGCCGGATGTCGACTATGTGATTCACTGCGCTGTCAACGTTGCCCCCGACACCACTGACCAGGCGTTGACAGACAATGCGGAGGGAACCGGCTTTCTGATGAAGCGCTACCGCGACGCCAGGGCTTTCTTCCACATGTCTTCCGATTCTGTCTACCGCGACAACCCGGACCCCAAAGCAGTCATCGACGAAGCGTCCACATTGGGTGGCTACTCAACGTACGCACCTCACTATGCCATGAGCAAGCTGGCTGCCGAGGGCGTCGTTCGTTACCTTGCCCGTGACTTGCAGTTGCCAACGGTCATAGCACGCCTGGACGTGGCCTATGGTTTGTGTGGCCACGGTGGCGTGCCAACAGCCCTGTTGCAGATGATGCGTGCGGGTATGGCCTACACTCGCAAAAGCAATGGCGAGAGTTATTGCTGCCCCATTCACGAAGACGACATTGTTCGGCAGGTCCAGGGTTTGTTGGAGCATGCTTCTGTTCCGGCTCTGGTCGTCAACCTGGGCGGTGATGAGGTTGTGTCTGTTGAGGAAATGATCCGCTTCATTGAGTCACTCACCGGGCAGACCATGACCATTGAGGAGGCCGACCTGGCTACCTGGCAGATGAAAATTGTGGATGCAACACGCAGAAAAGCGCTCGCAGGGCCCTGCACGGTGTCCTGGCAGGAAGGTATACGCAGCGTACTTGAGCAGCGTTTCCCGGGCAGCGTCAGACAATGACGTGCGACGACACGTAACGCACGGAATCAGCACAAATCGGTGTGTTCGTCAGCCGGGCGCAATCTGTGCCCGCAGGGTGAGCAAGCCGCCAGCGTAACGTAAGCGAGCAAAACAAAGAACCCGAGGAAACAGAGTATGCCTTATCACGACATCAGTCTGCACATTGAGGACGGCGTTGCTTTGCTGACGTTTGAGCGACCCGAGCAGCTGAACGTGTTTACCGGCTCAATGATTGACGAACTGGGTGATGCCTACCAGCGCTGCGACGCTGACGATGCTGTGCGCGTCCTGGTTGTGACCGGTTCAGGGAAAGCCTTCTGTGCCGGAATGGACATGAGTGGCGGCGGTGAAACCTTCGGTGGCCACGCCGAGACAGATTTCAGCTCCTGTCCACTGAGTATGCAGGCATGGGAGGTACGGAAACCGGTTATCGCCGCCTGCAATGGTCATGCAATTGGTGTTGGTCTGGGAATTGCCGCCCAATGTGACATGCGGGTGCTGGCTGCAGAGGGGAAATACGGCTTTGTGCAGAACCGACGCGGGGTGGTGGCCGACTTCGCCATCGAACAGGTACTGCCGCGTCTCATCGGCTTTGAGCGGGCCTTTGAGATGATTGTTCGCGGTGTGAGGATCAGCGGCCTTGAGGCGGCGGAATGGGGCCTGGCCGGTCGCGTTGAGCCGGGGGAAAAGGTTCTCGCAACGGCTTTGGACATCGCCCGCGACATGGCGGTGAATTGCTCCCCGCTGGTTATGGGTTTGCACAAGCGGCTGCTGTGGCGGGCGCCCGACATGGGATTGGGCGAATTCGTCGATCTTGAAACCCGGGCGTTAAAGCACAGCATGGGGGGCGCAGACGCCGTCGAGGGCGGTCTGGCGTTTTTTGAGAAACGTTCACCTCAGTGGTCATCGAGCGTAGCAGCAGACTGGCCGGCCTGGATGGACGAGTAACGTTACGCTGCGCAGGTCGGGAGCTAGCTTTCTGCACCGCCAGCGGTGGCAGCCTGGCGTCTTAGCACGCGCGCTCTTTTGTCTTCTCCATCGTGGCTCCAGCCCGGCGCCAGCAGCAGATAGCGCCAGCGTTCTGACCAGCGCCTGGAGCGTTTCCAGTCCCGCCATATCGACTGATACTCGTGGGTGGCAACGTCTACGGGTCGATACGATGTGATGTTTGAAGTGAGTCCATAGCAGGGCTTCTCCCCGGGTACTTCCTCTGAAAACGAGCCGAAGATGCGGTCCCAGATAATCAGGATGCCGCCATGGTTGCAATCCAGATAGCGCACATTGGATGCATGGTGCACCCGGTGGTGGGAGGGCGTGTTGAACACGAATTCCAGGGCGGCCGGCAGGCGCCCGATGAGCTCTGTGTGTATCCAGAACTGGTAAAACAGGTTCAGCGCCATCATGGTGAAGATCATAAGGGGGTCAAAGCCCAGCAGCGGCAGCGGCAGCCAGAAGAGGAACTTGTGCAGTCTTTCGCCAACTCCCTGGCGCAGTGCGGTGGCGAAGTTCATCCTGATCGCCGAATGGTGGGTGACGTGGCCTGCCCAGAATAATCTGACCTCGTGGTTGAGGCGGTGGAACCAGTAGTAGACAAAATCGTCCAGCACCAGAAGTAGTGCCCAGGCCCACCACTGGCGTTGTACAACATCTCGCAGGGGGCTCCATTCGTGCAGGTAGTAGAAGATAACGAACGCGCCCAGCTTGGGTAGAAACTCCACAAAGGGGGTGAAGAACATCATCCAGAACGATGCCCTGGTATCCCGTGCCTCATATAGCGCCAGCCGGCGTCTGCGGCTGTAGCCGTACTCAAGAGCTACTGCCAGCAGGAATACCGGGACAAAGAAGTAGAGTAACTTGTCATTGCTAAAATCGCTGAAAATTTGCGCGAACGTCACAGCATTTCATCCGTACTCGTGGGGTCAGGGCCCGCTGCCAATATTGTCTTAATAAATCCGGCTGTGCACACCGGGAGGCAGGGCACACGCAGGTGTGCCGGCGCAGGGGCAGCTCCCCGGGTGAACTGCTGCCGCAGTGGAAGCGTACTATTACGGTATGAATAAAACCAGTTTACCCAGCAAAGTCTGCCCGGTGTGTGAGCGCTCGTTTGACTGGCGTCGCAAGTGGCGTTTGAACTGGGCCGATGTAATCTACTGCTCGGAGCGCTGCCGTCGCAGCAGGGTTCGCCCGCTGCGGAAAAAGAGCGAGATGCGAAAGTAATGGCGTCTGGAGTGGGCGCAGCCACAGCTTTAACCAGGCGGGAGTCAGGCGCACCGAATCCCCAGGGGAAGGCCGCCCTGCCTCTGCTTGGCGAGCTGCAGGCCTGGCGCGACGTTGCAACCAATGCCAGCACACCTGAGCAGGTCATGGTGAGCTATCTGTGCAGTCTGCTGGTGCTATCGTCGGAGTTCAGCTTCAAGCCAGTGCCCTGTACCGACTACCATCTTTACTATCGGGCCGAGCGCTGGAGCCTTTCGCTCATCGCCCCTCAGGAATGGCGTCCGGCTCGTTGGCGGGAGTATGCCGGGCGCTGTCAGTTGCAGCGGGACGCTACCTGGCGAATCACTCCCGCTGCCGATATGGCGGGAAACAAGCCCCTGTGTGACGCCTTGATCGCATTCGAAGAGGCCTTTCGTGAACGCTTCCTGACTGCTGACAACGTTGCGGACGACCTGCCGCATTATGAAGCAGCTCTGCCTTACCATCGCAGGGTTCTGGCATCGGCTTTGGCAAGTGCTGTGGCGCGTTCGCTGGGCCAGCTGGGCCTGGGCCACGCCAGCGGCAGGGAACTGCTGCCCAGGTTGACAGGACTGCAGGCGATTGCGCCTCCAACCACAGTTGGCGAGGCTCACCCGGGTGCCTACCGCGCTTGTCCTGTTGGCGCTCCATAGCCGACAGATGTGCTATGGTGCTTTGCTAATTCATAGCGCCATGTGGAGCCCGAAAATGAGCACAGTCAATCAATCTCGACAAATTCAATCCCTGATTACCCAGGAAGGGCAGCTTGAGCTGAGTATTGTCACCGTCGACATGCCTGAGCCGGCGCCTGATGAGGTGATTGTACGAGTGGAGGCGGCGCCCATTAATCCCTCTGATCTCGCCTTGCTGACCGGCCCCGCGGACCTGCGTACGGCAAAGCAGGGCGGCACAGATGATGCGCCTGTCATCACAGCTGATATTCCCCGGAAACTGATGGGCACTGTCGCCGGCCGTGTTGGCGAGCCCATGGCCGTTGGCAATGAGGCCGCGGGTGTGGTGGTGGCGGCCGGGTCCGATGAGGCCGCGCAGGCACTGATGGGCAAAACGGTGGCTATTGTCGGTGGCGAAATGTTTGCCAGCTATCGCTGCGTCAAGGCGATGATGGCGCTGCCTATGCTGGAGGGCATTGCGCCAGCCGAGGCCGCTTCCAGTTTCGTCAACCCGATGACCGCGCTGGGAATGGTGGAGACCATGCGGGAAGAGG
Organism: Gammaproteobacteria bacterium; assembly: GCA_030431585.1. Classification (GTDB taxonomy): domain Bacteria; phylum Pseudomonadota; class Gammaproteobacteria; order Pseudomonadales; family Halieaceae; genus Halioglobus. The sequence continues at coordinate 36,037 of JAUIIQ010000002.1, forward strand.
GATTTACCGCGCTGGTGCATACCGCAGCGGCCTCCAACCTTGGGCAAATGCTGAATCGTGTGTGTATAGCCGATGGCATAGAGCTGGTGAATATCGTACGCAAGCCCGAGCAGGAAGAGATACTGCGGGAAATCGGTGCCAAGTACGTCGTGAACTCCAGCGCTGACAGTTTCGCCGAAGACCTTACCGCCGCTATAGAGGCCACGGGCGCTTATCTGGCGTTCGATGCGACGGGTGGCGGCAACATGGCCAATACCATTCTCACCTGCATGGAACGCGCCGCGACCAAAGGCATGGAATACAACCGCTACGGTTCTGACACGCTGAAAAAGGTGTACGTCTATGGCCGGCTGGACCTGTCACCCATGCAGCTGACGGCTGCCTACGGGTTCTCATTCAGCGTGAGTGGCTGGCTGCTGACGCCGTTCCTGCAGCGTATTGGCATGCCCCGCATGCTGGAGCTGAGAGCGCGGGTGGCCAAGGAAATCCGCACCACCTTTGCCAGCCACTATACCGCTGAGGTTTCTATGGAAGAGGCCCTCTCGCTGGATATATTGATGGAATACAGCCAACGCCATACCGGGCAGAAATACCTGATCAATCCGCACAAGCAAGGCTAGTGGCCCGCTGTGTTGCATGCTGCTGATTGTTTATTGAGGCCTGGCACGTCCGGGGGTATCCTTGCGTTTTCCGTATTCTGATCAAGTTATGCTGCCTGTGGTCATGCATTGGAGCGGATTCGCATGAGAGTCTTCTTCGGCCCCCGAATGCGCACCTTGTTGCTGGCGGTGCTAATGCTGCCGGCCCTTGGTTGCGGTGAGCCGCCCTGGAATAACCCGAATCCCCCGTCGCCGGAAGGACAGGTGGTCTATCAGTCGGTAATGTCTCCGGCGCCACCGAAGCATCTCGATCCAGCCACGTCCTACGCATCAGATGAAAGCCTGTTCCTGATGCAGATCTACCAGCCGCCCATGGGTTATCACTTTCTCAAGCGGCCCTACGAGTTAATTCCCCTGGGGCTGGAGGACTTCCCGGAAATCCGCTTTCTTGACGAGGATGGCAATGAAGTAGCGGAGAGTGACGACAGCCTTGCTTATACACGCTATACCCTGACAGTGCGCGCCGACGAGCATTACCAGCCTCACCCTGCGTTTGCTATGAACGAGGCGGGCGAGCCGCTGTACCTGTTCGATGATGCTGCACAGGGCAGGCGTTTCAGCCAGGTCCCCGATTTCCCGCAGACTGGCGACCGGCCACTGCGCGCCAACGACTACGCCTATGGCATCAAGCGTCTGGCGGACCCTCAGCTGGGCTCGCCCATGCTGGGCTTTATGTCCCAGTACATTGTGGGAATGTCGGCGTTTTCCGAGCAGCTTGCGCAAGTACCCCGGGACGGCTGGGTGAATCTGGATGAATATGATATGGCTGGCCTGGAGGTAGAGGATGAGCGCATCCTGCACATTACTATTCACGGGCGCTATCCGCAGTTCCTTTACTGGCTGGCGATGCACTTCTTCTCGCCTGTCGCGCCAGAGGTGGACCGTTTTTACCACAACCCGGGTTTCGCCGAGCGCAACCTCACCCTGAATTGGTGGCCCGTGGGTACCGGCCCGTTCATGATGGTGCGCAACGACCCCAACAGCGAGATTGTGCTGGAGCGAAACCCCAATTATCGCGAGGATTATTTCCCGTCCGAGGGCGCTCCCGGAGATGCTGAAGCCGGTTTTCTCGATGATGCCGGCAAGCGCCTTCCCCTGGTGGATCGTGCAGTATTTCGCCTGGAGAAGGAGGTCCTGCCATTGTGGACCAAATTCCTGCAAGGCTATTACGATCGTTCCGGAGAGAATCATGGCAACACCAAAGGCGTATTCGACCAGGCCTTTATCGTTGGCCCTGACGGTGTCGAGATGTCTGGCGATGTGGCAGACCATGGCATCACCATGTCACCGGATGTGAAGCCCGCCATCTACTACTACGGCTTCAATATGCGCGATCCGCTGGTTGGCGGTTACACCGAGGAGAAACGTAAACTGCGTCGCGCATTGCAGATCGTCTTCAACGTGGAGGAATACCTGGCCATTTTTTACAAGGGCAACGGCATTACTGCCCATAACCTGATACCTCCTGGTCTTTCCGGCCATTTGCAGGGCGAGGCGGGCATAAACCCCTATACCCATGAATGGGTTAATGGTGAAGCAGTCAGGCGGAGTATTGATGAAGCCAGGAAACTGCTCGCCGAGGCGGGGTACCCGAATGGCCGTGATGCCCGCACCGGGGAACCGCTGAAGATATTTATCGACGTGCAAACCCAGGCTATCGGCAATACGCAGATGAACTGGATGGACCGCATATTTGGCCAGATTGGCGTGCAGGTTGAGTATCGCCCGGCTGACTGGAACCGGACTCGCGAAAAACTGCTTACCGGTAACACGCAGATCTACTCTCATGGCTGGCTGGCGGATTATCCAGACCCGGAGAATTTCCTGTTCCTGCTCTTCGGCCCCGAGAGTCCATTGTTGTGCAAGTGTGACGGCGCCAACAATTCCAATTTCGAGCATCCCGAGTACGACGAATTGTTCCGCAAGGTGCGCGTGTCTGCACCGGGCCCGGAGCGCGATGCCATGGTGGCACGCATGGTTGAGATATTCCGTGAGGAGGCAGTGTGGCTGTATGCCTATTACCCCAAGGACATCTACCTGAACAATAGCTGGGTTCACAACACCAAGCGACACGGTATCTCCAAGGCCACTCTCAAATATATCCGTATAGACAGTGAGGAGCGCGAACAGCGCAGGCGTGAATGGAACCAGCCGGTTACCTGGCCACTTTATGCTGCCGGCCTGTTACTTGTAGGGCTCATGTTGCCCGGAGTGACTGCCTACCGGCGACGCCAGAATGCCACCGCGCGTCAGGGAGAAAACTGATCATGCTTGCCTATATCATCCGACGCCTGCTCTACGCCATCCCCATTCTCATTGGTGTTAATCTACTCACTTTTACCCTGTTTTTTGTGGTCAATTCGCCTGACGACATGGCGGTGTCGCAGCTGGGCGAGAAGTACGTAACCCCTGAGGCTATCGCTGCCTGGAAGGTAAAAAACGGCTACGACAAACCCCTGTTTGTGAATCCCGACGCGGCGGGAGTTGCGGCGTTCACCGAAACCATTTTCTTTAACAAGTCAGTGAAACTGTTCGCCTTTGACTTTGGGCGGTCAGAAAGTGGCCGCGATATCACTACGGATGTGTCCACGCGCATGTGGCCAAGCCTGGCGGTGGCCCTGCCGACGTTTGTGATCGGTATCTGGGTGAATATTTGTGTGGCGCTGATGGTAGTGATGTTTCACGCCACGCGCCTGGACCGCTGGGCGGTCTTCCTGTTTGTATCGCTCATGTCTATCTCGTACCTGTTCTATATCATCGGGGGGCAATATCTGGTGGCCAAAACCTGGCGGCTGGTACCGGTGTCCGGCTTCCACACCGATGGGCAGGTTTGGCGATTTCTGATTCTCCCTGTGCTGGTGGGTGTAATCGCGGGCATCGGATCCGGCGCGCGCTGGTACCGTACGCTGTTTCTCGAGGAGGCCAACCAGGACTACGTGCGAACCGCGCGTGCCAAGGGCGCGAGTGAGATCAGTATTTTATTTCGGCACATCCTGCCCAACGCCCTCATTCCAATTCTCACCGGAGTAGTGGTGCTGATACCTGCCTTGTTTATGGGCAGTTTATTGATCGAGTCCTTCTTCGGCATTCCCGGGCTGGGCAGTTACATGCTGGATGCCATCAAGTCACAGGACTTCGCCATAGTGCGCACCATGGTGTTTATCGGCTCCATTCTTTACATCATCGGCCTGATCCTGACTGACATTTCCTACACCTGGGCTGATCCCCGGGTGCGGTTGAACTGAGGGCTGGCTGCAGATGAAACCTGTCCTGCTATGGTCCGATGCACTGATCTTCCTGTTGGTCATCGCCCTGATCCTGTTTTTTTATCGCCTTCGCCGGGACCCGCAGACCCGGGAACGCTGGGGCCAGGTGTTCTCCTCGCGGTTGGGCATGGTTACTTTTACGCTCATCATGACCTACGTCGGCATCGCCCTGTTGGACTCTCTGCATTTCCGTAAAGCGCTGGATAATCCTGAAAGCCTGCAGACCGAAGAGGTGTTCTACGACAATAAAGTCACCAGCGTTCTGGATATCCTGCTTCAGGGCATGGGAGAGCGTTTTGAGCGTACGTATTCGGCGCCTTTTGCCCTGATGTCGTTCGAGAAGAAGAACATGCGCGATGCCCAGGGCAATGATATTCGTGACTTTCCGCCTCTGAAGCACGCGGGTACACATCTGGAGGACCCCTCCGAGCGCGGCGCAGACATTCTTTCGCGCAGCCTTACGGCACTGCTCTGGGGGCTGTTGTTGTCTGCTGTGGTCATCGCGCCACAGTGGCTGATGTTGCGCACCAGCGCCAATCCCTGGCACGCATCCTGGGCGGTGCAGGCGGCGGTGCTGTGCTTCTTCACCTGGCTGGTCAGCATCAGTCACTACTATCACGTGCTGGGTACGGATCGTGGCGGTGCTGACGTTGCCTACCAGAGCCTGAAGGGAATTCGCACCGGTGTATTGCTGGGCACGCTGTCGACGCTGGTGATGTTGCCTATAGCGGTTACGCTGGGCGTAATGGCGGGCTATTTCAAGGGCTGGGTAGACGACCTGGTGCAATACCTTTACACGACGCTCAGTTCGATCCCCGGCATCCTGCTGATCGCGGCCTCGGTGCTGTTGTTCCAGGTTTATATCGACCTCAACCCGGACTTCTTTTCCATTGGCATGGAGAAAGCCGACGCGCGCTTTATCGCGCTGTGTTTCATACTTGGGGTGACCAGCTGGTCGTCCCTGTGCCGGCTGATCCGCGCGGAAACGCTGAAGATCAGCCAGCTCGGCTATGTGCAGGCGGCGCACGCCTTCGGCGTATCCCATACCCGCATACTGTCGCGTCATATCCTGCCCAACGTGGTGCATATCATCCTCATTACCTTTGTGCTGGACTTCAGTGCACTGGTACTGGCGGAGGCGGTGTTGTCCTACATAGGCGTGGGTATCGATCCATCCATGGGTAGCTGGGGCAATATGATAAACGGCGCTCGCTCGGAGCTGTCGCGAGAGCCGGCCATATGGTGGACGCTGACCGGCGCGTTTTTCTTTATGTTCATTCTCGTGTTGGCGGCCAACCTGTTCTCGGACCTGGTGCGTGATGCGTTTGACCCGCGCACCGCGGCGCGGAGGTCGGAGGCATGAGTACAAAAAAAGACATACGCATGCGGATAGAAGGCCTGCGGGTAGAGTTGGCAGAGTCCGGCGTCGAAATTCTCAAGGGGATTTCGCTGGAACTGGAAGCCGGTAAGGTCTTCGCGCTTGTGGGTGAGTCCGGCAGCGGGAAATCCGTTACCTCAATGGCGGCGATGCGCTTGCTCCCGGATGCTTTGAAAATTACCGGCGGCTCTGTTCAGGTGGGTGAGCAAGATCTTTTCGATCTGTCTGAGTCAAAGATGCAGACCGTACGGGGCCGTCGCGTGGCGATGATTTTTCAGAACGCCATGACCGCTCTGAACCCGGTGCAGACTGTTGGCCAGCAGGTTGCGGAAACACTGAAATTGCATACTTCGTTGCGCGCAGATGCGCTGCGTCAACGCGTGGTGCAGCTCTTTACGGAGGTGGGCATCCCGGATCCAGCGCAACGATTTTCCTTTTACCCTCACCAGCTGTCTGGTGGCCAGCAGCAGCGGGTGATGATTGCCATGGCGCTGGCTTGCGAACCAGAGGTGTTGATTGCTGACGAGCCCACCACAGCGCTGGATGTAACGATCCAGGAGCAGGTGCTGCAGCTCATTCGCGAGCTGACCCGGTCGCGGGAACTGGCCGTGCTGCTGATTACTCACGACATGGGTGTGGTACGCAATACCGCCGATGACGTGGCGGTGATGTATCGCGGGGAAATTATTGAGCGAGCACCGGTAGACGTGTTTTTTCATGCACCAAAGGAGGCATACAGCCGTCGCCTGATTGATGCACTGCCGGATCTGACACAGTTTCAAAGCGCCGCCATCGAAGAGCCATTGCTTGAGCTTGAAGAAGTGAAAGTCCATTTCCCTGTGCGCAAGGGCGTGCTGCAGCGTGTCGTTGATGTAACGCGTGCAGTGGACGGGGTGTCACTCAAGATCGGTCGTGGAGAAACCTATGCCCTGGTGGGCGAGTCCGGCAGTGGCAAGTCTACATTGGGGCGCGCCATTCTGAATCTGGAGGCGGTGGCCGGCGGCAGCGTGCGGTTCAACGGTGTGTCGATCGAGCACCTCGGACGCAGGGCGATGTTGCCTTACCGCAAGCAGATACAGGTGATCTTCCAGAACCCTTACTCGTCGATGAATCCGCGCATGACCGTAGGCGAGATCATCGCAGAAGGCATGGTGAGCCTGGGCCTTGGTTTGGACGCGGTGCAGCGCCAGGAAAGAATCGATGACCTGCTCACTCGTGTGCAGTTGGGGCCTGAGTATGCGACGCGTTATCCCCACGAGTTTTCTGGCGGCCAGTTGCAGCGCATTGCCATAGCCCGGGCACTGGCGGTGAACCCGGAGTTGATTATCTGCGACGAGCCAACGAGCGCACTGGACGTCAGCATTCGCTCCGAGGTACTTGACCTGCTGCGTGCGCTGCAGCAGGAGTTCGGGGTGTCTTACCTGTTTATTACACACGACCTGTCTATTATTCCCAGCCTGGCGCACCATGTAGGTGTGATGCAATACGGCAAGCTGGTCGAGCAGGGCAGCGCGGAGCAGATACTGACGCGACCCGGGCACCCGTATACGCAAGCGCTGTTGAACTCGGTGCCCCGAATGGATCCCTGAGGGCTTGTCCCGACAAGCCAGTCTGGTACGCTGAAGGAGCCACCTGTTTGTGCAACAAGTGATCAGGAAGAGAAGGAATCAGGTGGCAGATGTGTCAGTCCACGGCGCCTGGCCGAAACTGGCATAACAGGCTGGCAAAAACACAACATTCCCGTGGCGTCGGTCATGGGCAAGAACAGTTAACCCTGGATACATTTTTCAGACAAAGCAGTTAATCCCATCGAAAAAGGCAGGAGAAGTGCCATGAGAAGCGCCATCAAATATAAGAGAAAACCATTGGTAGCATGCCTGGCAGCGGCGGCTGCCGCGTTGACGACGACACCTGCCGCGGTGGCACAGTCGGAGCGGGCCATGCTCGAGGAAATTGTAGTCGTGGCGCGTAAGCGCAGTGAGAGTTTGCAGGATGTGCCTATTGCTGTAACCGCTTTCACTGAATCCACGATCAAGGATGCGGGTATCGAGCGCCCGGAGGATTTCATCAGTCTTACCTCTAATGTGAGCATGCTCAATACGGTGAATGCCGGCGACACGCAGGTCACCATCCGCGGGATCGTATCGACTCGCGATGCTGAATCCACTTTCGCTTATGTAGTGGACGGTGTGCTGATCACCAATCCGAACGGGTTCAACGAAGAGCTGTTCGATATTCAGCAGATTGAAGTTCTGAAAGGGCCGCAGGGCGCGCTGTACGGGCGCAATGCGGTAGCCGGCGCCATTATCGTCAATACCAAGGCTCCAGCGGAACAACTGGAAGGCAATATCAAAGTAGGTGCCGGGAACAATGAGTTGCGCAAAATCTCCGGTGGCGTGTCCGGTCCGTTGGGAGACACGCTGGGTGGTCGCTTGTCATTCAGCTATCGCGATACAGATGGTGCTGACAAGAACTCCTTCACCGGTGAAGATGACGTCATCCAGAACTTTGAAGATACCTCAGTTCGTGGTCGCCTGGTCTGGAACGCCAGCGACAAGCTCACGGTTGATGCCCAGGCGGCCTACTCTGAAGTGGAGACCAGCGCAGTGAACTTCAATGCGGTGTTTGGTCTTGATGTGGCAGCGGGAATCGTGGGCAACCCTGACCTGTACAAGGACGTGAACGATACGGACTTCAGGTATGTCTTCAACGTGCCTCCACAGAATGAGCAGGAGAGCATGTTCTTTTCTGTAAAAGCTGATTACGAAATGGATTCTGGCGCGTTGGTTACCGGCATTCTGGCCTATGACGATCTGGACGAATTTCTTTTGTCTGACGGCACCAGTGCCGCTTTTGGTGGTTACTCCCTTGGTGCCCCTGAATCGGCATCTGCATGTGCGCAGACTTACAACAGCTTCGACCCCTCACTGTTGGTGAGCCCCTTTTACGCCATTCAGGATGGCAATCCTCCGGGTGTGTTCGTACCGGAATTCGGCGGTTTGAACGGCCTGCTGCCGCCTTACTCACCAACGACCTGTGACGGTTATCAATATCAGGAACGGAGCCAGTCATCAACGTCACTGGAACTGCGTGTTGCCTCCAGCCCGGGCGAGCGCCTGGAGTGGATGGGTGGTGTTTACTTCCTTGATATAGAGCGTGACGTGGTTGTCTCCTATGGTGCTGACCTGGGATTGGGTTATGCGGCCCGCCCCTATACGGGCCCCGACGGCATCAGCCCCACAGACCTGCTCTTCGATGATACCTTTGACACCACCGTTTACTCGGCTTACGGCATGGTCTCGTACGACCTGACCGACCAGCAGGAGTTGTCCTTCGCGCTGCGTTATGACCGTGAGGAACGTGATGTGAGCAACAACGTCCCCAACGTGAACAACGCGCAGATTTTCGGCCTCTTTGGCCCCGCTCCCATCAACCCTGCCTACGATGGCTCCGGCACGGACACAATTCCCGACCGTGACGAGACCTACTCCGAACTGCAGCCCAAGTTAACCTGGCGCTGGAGCGCGACCGAGAACCTGTCGACGTACGCGTCCTACGGAGTGGGTTTCCGCAGCGGCGGCTTTAACAGTATCGGTAGTGAAGACCTCATCACCAATAACTATGGAAGCTTTGCGACCGCGCCGCAGAATATCAGGGATGACTACGACGAAGAGGTTTCCAAGACCTTTGAGCTGGGCTTCAAGTCTGAATTGCTGGACAGGACCCTGCAGCTCAATGCGGCGGTGTTTTACACAGAAGTTGAGGACAATCAGTTCTTCAGTTTCTATGCCGGAAGTTTTGGCCTGTTGCGAGTGGTCAACAACATCGACGAGGTGACGGTAAAAGGGTTTGAGCTTGACGGGCGGTGGCTGGCTACAGAGTGGCTGAGCATTTACGGTAGCTATGGTTACACCGACGGAGAGATCGACAAGAACAGTAACCGTCCCTACACCGAAGGCAATGAGTTGCCCTATGCGCCAGAGTCGACAGCCAATCTGGGTGCCCAGGTGAACTTCCCTGTCAGTGGTGCATTGTCACTTATTGGCCGCCTTGACTGGGTCTATACCGGCGAGACCTGGTTCCACACCGTGCAGGATAACGCGGGCATCATCAACTCGTTCACCGATCTCTCGGCAACCTATGGCGTTCCCGGTTTCGGCTTTGGCCCTGCCAATTTCAGCCGCTCAAAGCGTGACGCCTATGACATCATGAACCTGCGCGTTTCCCTTGAAGCTGAGCATTGGGAAATTACGGCCTGGGGACGCAATATCACTGACGAAGAGTACCTTGAGGAAGTGATTCCCGCGCCGGAATTTGGTGGATCCTTTGCTCACGACTCTCTTGGCCGGACCTACGGCCTGGACCTGACCTACAGGTTCTGATGACAGTCGTTTGATGTCATTCAGCACCTTCGGGTGCTGAATGACGCTACCAACAACTGCAAACAGGAGTCTGGAAATGGGAAAAAAAGTTAAAGTCATTGTCCCAATCCCCATGGATGAGGCTGGAGTAGCCAATCGCGCCTCGCAACTGTCGGGAGATATGATTGCGCCGGGGTTTGATGTGGAGTTTGTCGCTGTCAACTGGGGGGCTGCCCTGGGCGACAGTTACTATGACACCATGCTGATGGACATGAGCGTATTTGAGAGCGGGCTAAAAGCTGAAGAAGAGGGGTATGACGCAGTCTGTATCGATACGGTTAGCGACTCGGGTCTGTATGCATTGCGCTCGCGTCTGTCTATTCCGGTGATCGGCCCCGGGCAGGCCGCCGCGCATGCCGCCTGTATGCTGGGGCACCGTTTCTCTTTCATCACTATGTGGGACGAATGGTTCCCGCTGTACAAAAAAATCCTGACTGAGTACAAACTGGAGAGTCGCTGTGCGTCGCTGCGCTCCATCAAAACGCGGCCTGACCTGGCAGAACTGCTCGCCGGTAAGGAAGAAGTCATATTCAAGAAACTGGAGACGGAAAGCCTGCGTGCGATAGAAGAGGACGGTGCTGACGTGATTGTCCTGGGTTCGACCACCATGCACCAGTCGCACGCCTATTTACGTGATGTGCTGCCGGTGCCGGTGATAAACCCCGGGCAGATAGCGTACAAGTTCTGTGAGGTGTTTCTTGAACTGGGCCTTACCCACAGCAAGACGGCATTTCCCTCGCCGGAGATGCCCAACGATGAGATGGTGCTTTCTCGCGGCCAGTAGCGACAACCCTAACGAAAAACAGGAGTAATCCTATGGCAGATCTACCTTACGAATACTACGTGGATATCGTTACCAAGCGGTATTTCGACGGCGTTGACAACTACAATATGGAACAGGTTCTGGATTGTTTTCACGAGGACGCAGTATTGACCGAGGTGACGTCCATGACGGTTCACGAGGGACGTGATGCGGGAATACGCACTATGTTCGAGGGCCTTTTTGCGGCACATGACCGCATCTGGCACGGTAACTTCGTGCACACTGGCGATACTGAAACCCAGGCGATCTGCTCGCAATTTTCTGTAGAGGTCACACCCAAGGGCGCTGCTGATTTTCTACGCTATGAAAACTGTAACCGTTTCTATCTCAAAGACGGCAAGTTCGACCGGGTGTTCGTGTATATGAGTGGTGAAAACCTGCTCAAGTGAATTCACGCTGATACCACCAACAAGAGGACGCTATTATGCAATACCAATCATCTCTGGGGCGTGAAGGACTGGTCGATCTGGCGCTGCAGCAGTATTTTGCCAACGTTGATAAGAAGGACCTCGATGCCGTTCTGGATTGCTTTCACGACAATGCCATGATTACCGTGCAAACCGCATTTACGGTTCATGCCGGGAAAGAGAACATCCGGCGCATGTTCGTGGACTTTATGGGCGCCTGGGAAACCATTGTCCACCGTGATTTTACCTGCACGGTTGACGAAACCAATGGACGTATCACGGCCTGCTTTACCGCCGAACTGACCGACAATGATGGCAATACCACAGTGCTGCATAACACCAATTTCTGGCGCATAAGAGAGAACAAGTTTCAGGAAGTGTACATCTACATGAGTGGTGAGAACCCTCTCACTTGATTGCCGGCATCGGGGCGCCAGGAAAGGCGCCCTTGTCGGTCCTGGTAAGTTGCACCGCTTAAACGCAAACGCTGAGCCCAGGCTGCGGGCTGGCCATTTCAGTTCAGGCCCTTCAAAGGTTTTGCATAAGGTGTGTGCGTCGGCCATTCAGCCAGTACAGCGCCAACAGTGACAGCACGGCGAAACAGGCAAGCACCGGAGGGAACGTCAGGCGATCAGCCATGGCACCCATGGTCATTGCGCCAAGGGCAGGGGCTCCCATCGCCAGCATGGTCCACAGGCTGAGTACCCGCCCCCGGTAGCTGTCATCGACCAGTAGTTGCGCGAGGGCCTGGCTGGAGGTTCCCACCACAGTGGTAATCAGGCTGATCAGCAGAATCAGTATGACGATACCGGGCAGGTTCGCATTCACTCCAAGCATGGCCACCAGCAGGGCACCCAGGGCAAGCCCTGCGCTCATGATCAACAGCAGTCTTGTCTCGTCGCTGCTCTGGCGGCTGACTACAAGCCCTCCCATGATTGAGCCCGCTCCAGCGCCGGCGGTGAGTGTGGCCAATGTGGTCGATGTGCCGGACAGCAGTTGGCCGGAGAGCGCAGGCAGAAGTTCGATGACAGTGCGCCCAAGAAGTGCGTTGACCAGGGTGAAGCCAAATATCAGCCTGATACTGGGGTGATTCCGGGCATAGCGCCAGCCGTCCACCAGTTGCTGCATGAAGCTGTTCCTGGTGGCTGTCGCCCGTTGCCTGGTTACACCATCGATAGCAAGGAGAAATGGCACAGCCCCAAGCATCAGCAAGGCAGCGACGATGAATGCCGTGATAGTTGAACTCGCTTGCAGCAAGGCTGCGCCCAGCGCAGGGCCCAGTATCCGCGAGGTATTGAAGGTGACTGCAGAGTAGCCGATCGCACTGGGTAAGGACTCACGCGGCACGAGCGCAGGCACCAGCGCAAGGCGAATAGGCGTTTGCGCAGAGCTTGCCACGCCCAGCGCAGTGGAGAATATCAACAGCGCCGGCAGCCCGTAGGCTCCAAGCAACAGGGCGAGACTGGCGAAGACTGCCAGAGCGCCCTGCAAAGACACCGTCCAAAGCAACCCATTGCGGGGATTGATGCGGTCTGCGACGATGCCAAACAGGGGCGAAAGTATCAGTGACGGCGCCAACATCAGGCCTGCTACCACGCCCACCCAGGTTGCCGAGTGGGTAATATCCCAGGCACTCCAACCCAGCAGAAAACGCAGTGTCCAGCCGCCCAGCGTGGAAAAAATCGCCGCCGGAAAGTACCTGCGATAGGGTGCTGATTTAAAGGCGGATTGCTGCGGCATGGCCTCGGTATCCGTGATCGGGTAACGCAGATCTGCAGGGCTGATGAGGCTCCGGGCAACCCCGAGCGGCTAGCTTACCCGGTGCAGAGCACAGATCTTGTTGCCAGAAGGATCACGCAGGTAGGCCAGGTAGAGAGTGCCCGCTACGCCTGTGCGCTCACCGGGCGGATCCTCGCATGCGCTGCCACCGTTGGCGAGACCGGCCTCGTGCCAGGCATTGGCCTCTTCCGGGGATTTCGCTGCAAACCCGATGGTACTGCCGTTGCCGTGGCTTGCCGGTTGACCGTCGATGGGTTTGCTGATTGAAAAAATGCCGGTAGGTGTGAAGTAAAAACAGCGGCCCTTGTCATCTATAACGCCGGGCTCGTGCCCAAGTGCTCCCAGAACGGCGTCGTAAAAAACTTTTGCGGCCTCGACATCGTCGGCCCCCACCATAATGTGGCTAAACATGTTTTCTCTCCAGCTGACGGTAAATGAGTAGGGCAGTGTAGGGCAGTGTGTGCCTTACTTCCAGCGCCTCATTCGGCGCTGGCCTGTGGTGCCGGCTGTGCCGCTTCGATTTCACCTGCGGGAGCCAGGGTGACAATAGTCCAGCCCTTGTCGAGCATGGCGTCCAGCCGTGGGCTGTAGGCCTCAATTTTGTCCTTCTCGCGGAACGCGAGCAAAACGATACGGTTGCCCTTGTCCTGCTTGAACTGCTCGTAACTATAGCCCTCGGTAAGCCTTGTGGTCTTGAGTTCGGCCCCTCCGCTGACATAGCTGAGTACTTTCGACAGGCTCACATCGCCGGAAAACAGCCGCCTGCCAGGCAGGTTTACGGAGGGGGTGTGCTTGTCCTGTTCGTTGTCGTTTGTCTCCAGTGCAATGGGTAGCATGTACACGTTCTGCCGACCGAATTCGTGGGCGAAATAGGTACAGGCAAGCTGGTTCATTTCTTCATTGCGTGACACCGCAAACAACTTGCCTATTCCGGCCAGTTCGAGGGTGCGCTCAGCATGATTGGACATGGGGTTGCCGTAGTAGGTAGGTATGCTCGCCATGCGGGCTTTGCGCAGACTATTCCAGTCGCTGTCGCTGATCAGCACCCTGAAGCCGGCATCCCGTAATACTCCGGCCAGCGCCCTTGAGAAAGCATTGGACCCGAAAAACAGTACGCCCTCTGGTTCCGGCTCAACCACGCCCAGTATTTTCGCCAGAGGTCGCGCCGTCAGGCTTTGCAGGACCACGGTGCCGGCAATGACGACAAATGCCATCGGTACCAGTAATTCCGCACCGGCAACCCCCTCCTGCTCCAGCCGCAGGGCAAACACGGCGCTGATCGCCGCCGCAATAATTCCGCGCGGGCCTATCCAGCCCAGTATCAGCCGTTCGTTCCAGGTCAGTTTTGTCCCCAGGCTGCACAGCATTACTTTGACGGGGCGGGCCAGAAACTGAATACCCAGCATTACCATCAATGCCGGCCAGCCAACGGCCTGTAGCTGAGCGAAATCAAGGCGCGCGGCAAGAATGATAAACAGGCCGGAAATCAGCAGGATGCTCAGGCTTTCCTTGAAGTCCAAAAGCTCGCGTATATGCAGACCGCGGGTGTTGGCCAGCCACACCCCCATTACTGTTACTGCCAAGAGTCCCGATTCCGGAGCGAAGGTGTCTGCAATCGCGTACAGCGCAAACACGACCAGCAATGTGGCCACGTTGTGGAGAAATTTGGGTACCCAATAGCGGCGTAAGGCTCGACCCCAGAGGAAGCCGACAACACAGCCAAATAGCAGCCCCGATATCAGCATGCGCAAGAATAACGTGGCGACCTCTAGCCAGGTATTGGTCATTTGGCTGGCGATGATTACGGTGAAGGTCAGCACGGCAAGAATGGCGCCAAGAGGATCAACCAGGATGCCCTCCCAGCGCAGTATACGCGCCACAGCTGGCGTGGGCCTGACTGCCTGCAGCATGGGCATGATGACGGTGGGGCCGGTCACGGTCATGATGGCCCCGAACAGGAAGGCCAACTGCCAGTCCATACCTACGAACCAATGGCTGAAACAGGCTACACTCACCCAGATAATTGCCACGCCCCAGGTGATCAGGCGCCGGACGACAACCCCGTGACCCCTGATCTCGTCAAACTGGAGTGTCAGGCTGCCCTCGAAGAGGATCACGGCGACGGACAGGGAGATGAACGGGAACAGCAGGTCGCCAAACAGTTCATCCGGCTTGAGCAAACCGATACCCGGTCCCATGACCAGGCCAAAGCCAAGCAGGAAGAGGATCGCGGGAACGCGTAAGCGCCAGGCCATCCACTGCGCGCTCAGTGAGAGTATGCCGATACCGGCCAGCAACAACAGGGTGTGATGGGACATCAGGGCTTTCCTCGCGCATCGATTGGCGCTTTTTCTGTCACGACAGGGCCGGCCCAATCAGGGTGAACAGGCTTTGGCACAAAGGCCAGCAATGCTACGGCAGGGGGCAGAGCATGTAAAACGCCCGGCCCGGCTGTGAAAGCAGTCAGCCTGCAGTTATCGGGCGGTGAGGCGTCAGTCGTCGTCACGCAGGGTCTTGATTTCGGCTTTGACTCGCTCCAGGGACTGCTCCAGTGACGCTTTCTGACTGGCGGCGCCGGACTTCGAGCGGTCAATATCCTCAAGTTGCTGCTGCAGGTCTTTGGTCAGGGCGCTCAAGCGTTCTATCTCCCGGGCTTTGTCGAAAACAATCTCTTCCGCCTTGACCCGATTTTCTTCGGCCACCGGCGTCGTGCGCTCAGGTAGAATCCTGATGTCTTCGCTCTGGGTGATATGCCGCGTGATGGTAGGCGAGGCGACCTCGACCCCAGCCTGATGCAGAGTGTTGAGCAACTGCCGATTCAATTCCGAGCGCGCGGTGAGGACGCTTTCGACATCTGTCAACAGGCCACAGACTTTGTAGCTTATGGAGAAGTCGCCCAGCTCGACTATGTGCACGTAAGGGCCTTCCAGCCCGGCTTTTGCTGCTGCCTCCAGCATAAGTGGCTCGGCCGTGTCGTTGCCTGTTTCATACCCCAGTGAGACCTTCGTGGAAATGATAACGCCGGAACTGCGGACCACTGTCACTGACTGGTTGATAAAGGTCGCGTTGGGGATAGCCACCAGTTCGCGCTCTTCCGTCTGGATTTCGGTATCGAACAAACCGCGCTCTGTCACCTTTCCGTACAAGTCGCCGACCCGAATGAAGTTACCCACGGCAAAGGGACGGGTGGCACGCAGCATCACCGCCGCCATAAAATTGGTGACGAATGGCGCTGCCGATAACGCCACGACACCCGAGAGAACGATGCCGAGTAAGCCCAGTATCTGGTTGCGAGTTGACTCGTGAATGGGTGCCACAACAATGACCAACACCATCGACAACAAGGTCAGTATGAGCAACGCCAACTGCCTCGGTAAACGTGCCTCGCTGCCCAGGTCCTTGTGGCGAGCCAAAAGAACATAGTGTCCGATCGCCAGGACAACCAGGGCAGTTGGCAGGGCGACAAGCAAAGGGATATAGGACCACATAAAAAACTCCTGCATGGCGTGATGTTACCTCTTCTGTCCGGAAAACATCACCGGATAGTGGTCAGCTTACCGCTATTTTTTCAGGCGCTGTCGATAGTGGCTGCGGCCCTGGGTATCGAGTAAATCAACGGTAAGTGAATGCCCATCCAGGGAAATAGTCGCAAAGCCCCGTTGAGGCTGTACAAACTCGGTGTCGGTGAGCCTCGGTGCTATCGATTTCTCCAGCTTTTCGCCACCCCCGTTGGTGCTCAGGTGCAGGGGTTCGCCGGGTCTTCTCAGCAACTGCTGGAATCGATCATTCGCACTGACATAGAGATCCACATCCAACTGTCTGCAGACTTCAATGAGGCTGTGCATGACGCGTTTTCTGGAGAACGGGTTTTTCGTCAGGCTGCGAGCCGGATAGTGGCCAACCACTATCCGCCATACCGGGTCACCAGCCCGTCGCATCTGCTCACGAAGGAATTGTATCTGCCTGGCGGGTTGTTCGAGCATAGGTACGGTGTCCAGGAATACTAGCCTGGCCAGTACGCGCTCACCCGCATTGCCAAAGTCTACGCTATAAAAAGTGTGCGGCATGTGCCATCTGCCGCTGCCCAGCTTCAGCCTTGCATAGTCCAGTTCCGCGGCGACGTTTCCCTGGTGATCATGGTTGCCCGCCACGGCATAAAAAGGCAGCGCCTCAAGATGTTCGCCGGTGTACAGCTCTTCAAAGCTGGTCCGCCACTGCGGGTCCTGTGTAGAGGCCACGCCCTGTGGATAGAAGTTGTCCCCGGCCTGTACAACAAAGTCAACGGGTTGTCCCGCAGCGACGTTTTCCATGGCACGGGCTATCATGGCGGTGGCCTCATTGTTGTAACCCTGCCTCCCTACCGCCAGAAAAGTCAGCTTGTCTGAAGAGGTCAGCGCTGACGACGCAAGGCCAGCCGGTATCGGCTCGGACCTGCTGCAACCGGCCAGGATGGTGCACAAGGTGACAATAACGAACCAATACCGTTTCATTACCGTCACTGCGATATGCATTTTTTTTCGGCGTCGATTATCGGAACAACCCCAGCGGCGCAATCAGTAGTCGGTCGCCCAGGAATGAACCCATATACACCTTGCCCCGGTGGGCAGTCGCGACCGTGGCAGCACCCATCGGCGGCCCCTGGTGGGAGAAGATCACCCGGCTGTCCATTGTGTCCGGGTCCAAAGCAACGATGTCGAAGGCCATACCGCAGGTGACGCTGTGATCTTTGGTGCAGGCGCGGTAGACCGGCATCTCCATTTTATGACTCGTCAGCCACAGGCGCCCGTCCGGCCCCCAGGCACTGTTGTCCACATGTGGCACGTCCGCCGTTGCTACCAGCCTTTCCTCCACCAGATCGTACTTGTGTATGGCCTTGTCCATGTATTGGTTGATAAAGATATAGCGCTCATCGGCGCTTATCTCGATACCGTTCGTCAAGGCGCCACCGGTGCCCGGCAGCTGCTTCAGGCCGTCGTTGCGATTCCAGCGCCAGACGTCACCGGTTTTAAATCCCGCTATACCGCGCAGTTCGCCCAGAAAGTCGAGTGGGCGGAACATTCGGGTGAAAATAACATCACCATCTGCCGTACCAACCACATCATTAATCAGCGTATTGTCCGCCGGGTAAACACAGCCCTCCCACTGTAATGCAGGCTCCCCCTGGTCAGGCAGTTGCACGGTGAACAGCTCTACCGCTTCGCGACCTCCGTGGTTGACCACCAGATACCGCCAGCTGCCATCTGCCAGCTTTACCAGATGGGTACCATGCGGGCTGATTGCCTCCCCCGGTGGTTCGGTACAACCGGGGTCGCCCTGCGGACCGGTGGGAGATATGGCATCCGCAACCGGGTAGATGGGTAGCCAGCTCTCGTCATTAACATTGAACAGGAGGATGCGTCCCGGGAACGCACCCATATCGCCCAGCTCGCTGAGCAGGAGAAAATCTCCTCCGGGCACAATGGCTATGTCTTCGGGGCTCTGCATGCCGCAAATGGGTCGCAGTGTGCCTTTGTCGAGGCAGTCGGTGATCACTGTGCCCTCGGGTACGCTGCAGCCGGTAAGCCACAGGGCGACCGCGGCGGTTGCCAGGCATCTGGCCGGGTTATTGAGTTTCATGCCTTGTCCATCCTGGCTTGCGGAGAATATTGCCCGTTGGCTTTGTGGGCCGGGTAGCTGGTATCTGGCATTGGCTTTTCCCTGAAAGAAGTGAGAGAACGTTCCACTGGTTGACTAGTACAAAGTATAGAGCCTATTCGTGCAACTTTATTGTTTGACTTGAAGCCTGTTCGCCACCGCGCCCCAAGTCCTGTATAACGGCCCCATGAAAATACCTAAACGTATTCTCCCCCTGGTTGAGGATGGGCTCGTCGACGAGGTGGTGCGTCAGTTGATGAGTGGCAAGGAGGCCACGGTCTACGTGGTGCGCTGCGGCGGAGAGATTCGCTGCGCAAAGGTGTACAAAGAGGCCGCCAAACGCAGCTTCAAGCAGGCGGTGGAATACCGGGAGGGTCGCAAGGAGCGCAACAGCCGTCGAGCGCGGGCTATGGAGAAAGGGTCGAAGTTCGGACGCAAGCAGCAGGAGGAGGCCTGGCATAATGCAGAGGTCGATGCCCTTTATCGCCTGGATCGCGCCGGGGTGCGCGTGCCCACGCCATACGGCTGCTTTGACGGGGTGCTGCTCATGGAGTTGGTTACGGCCGGCAATGGAGAGGTGGCCCCACGTCTCAACGATGTGCACCTCACACCAGAGCAGGCGCGGGAAGACCACGCCGTGATGATGGATTATGTCGTGAAGATGCTCAGTGCCGGATTGGTGCACGGCGACCTGTCCGAATTCAATGTGCTGGTGGATGAGTACGGTCCGGTGATTATCGACCTGCCTCAGGCAGTCGATGCCGCAGCCAACAATCACGCTGAGTCTATGTTGACGCGTGACATTGAGAATATGACTGAGTACTACGGACAATATGCACCGGAACTACTGGGCACCCGCCATGCACAAGAGCTCTGGGCGATATACGAGTCGGGTGAACTCACCCCTGATACAGTGCTCACCGGGCGCTTTGAGGAAGATGAAAGCAGTGCGGACGTAGATGGGCTGATGCTGGAGATCAAGGCAGTCATGGAAGAAGAGCAGGCGCGCCGTGACCGATTGCGCGATGCCGAGGCCGACGAGGAATGACCAACACGGCATTCGACAGTCTCAACCTGGCTCCGGCGCAGCTGCGCAATCTGGCCGATCTTGGTTATAAGGAAATGACGGACATTCAGGCGGCAGCATTGCCAGCCGCCATGGCCGGCGAGGACCTGATTGCCCAGGCCAAGACAGGAAGTGGCAAGACAGCCACGTTTGCCTTGCCGTTGCTTGCCAGGCTGAACCCGCGCGACTTTGGCACCCAGGCGATCGTCCTGTGCCCTACACGCGAGCTTGCCACGCAGGTTGCCACTGAGTTGCGACGATTGGCGCGCTATCAGCAAAATATCAAGATAGTGGTGCTGTGTGGCGGACAATCCATAGGCCCCCAAATTGGCTCCCTGGAACACGGTGCACACATCGTTGTGGGCACGCCAGGGCGTATCAAGGACCACCTGCGCAAGGAAACGCTGTCACTGGACCGGGTTGGCACACTGGTGCTGGATGAGGCTGACCGCATGCTGGACATGGGGTTTATAGAGGATATCGCCGGCATTATCGAGCATACGCCGGACACGCGTCAGACACTGCTCTTTTCCGCCACATACCCCGACGATATCAACAGGCTGAGCAGTCAGTTTCAGCGCAATCCCCGAAGAATATCGGTGGCCGCGCTGCTTGATGACCGCCAGATGGATCAGCGGTTCTTTATCTGCAACGAAAGCGATAAGTTGCATGGCCTGGAGAAATTACTGCATTCCTGCCGGCCGGAGGCCGCCATCATATTCTGCAATACCAAGGAAAGTACCCGCGAAGTGAGCGCCCATCTGGCTGCATCCGGTATAGAGGCGCTTGCACTGAACGGTGATCTCGAACAACGCGACAGGGACCAGGTGCTGGTGCAGTTCAGGCAGCAAAGCTGTCGCATACTGGTGGCGACTGATGTCGCAGCCAGGGGGCTGGATATAGATGGGCTGCCCGCTGTGTTCAATTACGACGTGCCCCGGGATGTGGAAACCTATGTGCATCGCATTGGTCGTACCGGCCGGGCTGGGCAAGCGGGCCTGGCGATGACGCTGATTGCGGAAAACCAGCGCTACAAGCTGGACGCGATCGCAGCTCATCAGCAGAAGCAGCTGCCTCTCGATATGCTGGATGATATCCGTGCCGGCGGCGATGCGTTGCCCCGGCCGTCTTATGCGACTCTGGCTATTGCCGGCGGACGCAAGGACAAGGTTCGGCCGGGAGATATTCTGGGTGCGCTCACCGGCGAAGCGGGTATTGATGGCAAGGCGGTGGGTAAGATAGACGTGATGGAGTATGCAGCCTACGTTGCCGTGCGCAGGGATGTGGCCGCGCAAGCGCTTAAGCGCCTGGCGAACGGGAAAATCAAGGGACGAAAGTTCAAGGTTCGACAGCTACAGGGGCAACCTCGCGCAGCCCGGCGCTAGGTCTTGCGTGACGTGACCGGTACCTACCCGTGTCAGAGGCGCTTTATCTGTAGTGTCTCGCCGCGAAACTCGATGACATCACCAGCGACGATCTTCTTGCGCCGGCGCGTTTCAACCTGGCCGTTGACGCTCACCTGCCCATCGCCAACCAGCAGCTTGGCTTCCCCACCAGAGCCCACCAGACCCTCAAACTTGAGGATCTTGTAAAGCTCTACCGGCTCCCGGTCGATTTCAACTATCTTCATCAGGTTATACCTTGTGGCTGGAGAAGCAGGGACTGCCTGTTATTTGCCTTCAAGCAGTGGGTGATCATCCGGCAGCTGCCGCGTGATCCACAGAGCCAGCTTGTGTTCCATATTGGGGACGCTGATATCCTTCTTGGCCAGCGGTTGAATCAGGCCATCCTCCACCAGCGCTCGATAGATGTATTCTACTTTGAGCTTATGGGAGTCTTTGGCTTCCAGCTCGCCATATCCGCGCTTCTTGACATAGACGGCACCCACAGCGAGCGCTTTTTTAACCAGCTCGGCTTCCTGCTTGTTTTTTGACACAATCGCCTCGGTCTTTTCCGGATGACATGAGGCGATTATTTCACAAACAGCGTGATCCCGCGCTGCATTATTCTGTGGGTTTATCGTGTCTGCCGCGCACAGCCGCACAGCTGTGCGCTGGTTATCAGGCTGCGGCTTCTTCCGTGTTGAGGTCTGCTTGCAGTTCAGCCAGCTGGGTCTCCAACTCGCCAACTTTAGCCTGCAACGTGGCGCGTTCGCTTTTCACTTCATTGAGCGTTTTTTGCAGCAGACTGCTTGCTTTGGTCTGTTCCGCCAGCTTCTTCTTGTTGGCATCCAGATTCTTCTTCATTCGGGCCGGGTCAAACTGCTTCAGCGCCTTGTGCTGTGTGCGTTCTTCGGCAAGGTCCTTCTGTAGCGACTTCACCCGCTTTTTCAGCTCGCTGATCTCTTCCTGCAAGTTACCGGCGCGATTGGTCAGCTCGCGATTCTGACGCTCCACGTGTTGGTTCGCTTCGGCCTTGCTCGACAGGTCGGTGATGACCTCAAGCTGCTTGTCGATGGTCGCTTTCTGGCTTTCTACTGTCGCCTGCAACTCTGCATGCTCGTTTGCCTGGCGTTCTATAGTGGCCGTCTTCTCATCCAGTTGAGCCTGGTATTCTGCCCGGAGCTTCTCTTCCAACTCGATGATCTTTTCCAGCTTGTTGACACTTAACATACCCAATCTCCTCTTCGTTACAGGATTGCACCTGCGCAGCTGAGTACTCCCATAGCCTCAGGTTCGGTGCGTTTACTGCGTGGGCACAAGGCTGTCATTGAGCAGCCGGCCCGGTTCATATAATTTCGTTTTACCAATCAATGCGACGGATCAGCTGGCGCGACGGTTGCCACCACCAGAGTGGGCACGTGCTGCCCCGGAGCGGTTTCCAGCGCCTGGTCTGCCACCGCCCGCGCCGGCGCGCTTCCTGTTGCGACCACCACCATCTCGACTGCCCCTGTTGCCCTGATTGCGGCCGCCGCCACCCCCGCGCCCGTTTTGAATAGGCTCGGCCTTGATGCTTGGGTCAACATCGAAACCCGGTAGGTTTACTTTTTCTATGTCCGTACCCAGCAGTCGCTCAATATCCTTGAGCAGCTTGAGTTCGTCGACACACACCAGTGATATAGCGTGTCCCTCCTGTCCTGCTCGTGCCGTGCGGCCAATGCGATGAACGTAGTCTTCAGCAACGTTTGGCAATTCAAAATTCACCACGTGCGGCAGCTTGTCTATATCAATACCGCGGGCAGCAATGTCTGTCGCTACCAGCACTCTGACGCGGCCTGCCTTGAAGTCCGACAAAGCCCTGGTCCTGGCGCCCTGCGACTTGTTGCCGTGGATGGCTGCGGCGGTGATGCCGTCCTTGTCCAGTTGCTCGGCGAGTTTGTTGGCCACGTGCTTGGTTCGGGTGAAGACCAGCACCTGCTGCCAGTTCTCCTCTCCAATTTTCTGTGAAAGCAGCTCGCGTTTGCGCTTTTTGTCGACCGGATACACCACCTGGCTGACCAACTCGGCCGCTGTGTTCTGTGGAGTAACCTGTATTTCCACCGGTTGGTCGAGAAACTCGGCAGCCAGCAACTTGATCTCCTTGGAAAATGTTGCCGAGAACAAAAGCGTCTGTCTTTCTTCGGGAATAATATTGAGTATTTTGCGTATGTCGCGGATGAACCCCATATCCAGCATCCTGTCTGCTTCATCCAGGATAAGGATTTCTACGCGGGACAGGTCAATGCTGCGCTGCTGCACGTGGTCCAGCAGGCGTCCGGGTGTCGCTACCACTATATCGACGCCCTTTATCAGTTTCTGCTTCTGCGGATTGATGCTTACCCCGCCAAAGATAACGGCTGAACGAAAGGGCAAATAGCAACCGTAGTCGCGCACGCTCTCGTGCACTTGTGCAGCCAGTTCACGTGTTGGGGTGAGTACCAACACCCGCGGATGTCGCTTCTGTCCTTCCTTAGCGCGGGATTGCAGCTGTTGCAGTACGGGAAGCGTAAAACCAGCAGTTTTACCGGTGCCTGTCTGGGCGCCTGCGAGCACATCCTTGCCTTGCAGGACCAGCGGAATAGCCTGTTGCTGAATGGGTGTTGCTGTGTCGTAGCCCTGCTTTTGGACGGCACGCAGCAATTCGGCCGACAGGCCAAGATCTTTGAATAACATGTATGTTTTGCTCCTGATTCTCTCAAAGAGAGCGCCTGACCAAAGATGCGTAATGGCGAAATTGCCGGCAATTGGTTCGGTCCAGGACTGATGTAACTGAGGTGTTCAACGCCCTCAGAGTGAGGGGTTGAGGCATGGCGCAGACCGAAGTGCGTCAAGACGGGCGGCACTATACCAGAGTTGCCGGGAAAAGACAGGTGTAAAGTATAAGTCCCTGTTTATGATGCTGGTCAAAAAGTCGGTGTCACCGCTGTTGCTTCTTCGTCGAGTAAAGTGGTTGGCATGCGCTTGGTGGTATCATCGCCGCTGTGGATAGGGCGCGCACTAGCGACTGGAGTAAGTGCCTTGCCTACCGCAGCTCTCACAACACGAAACAGGCCCCGGAAGAATCAGCCTATGTCATCTTACGATTCAGTTCGCCTCAACAAGTTTATCAGCGACTCGGGGTATTGCTCGCGCAGGGAAGCGGACAAGTTGATTGCCAGTAATCAGGTGAAAGTGAATGGCAGGCGACCTGAGCTGGGCACGCGGATAGATCCCGGTGATGTCGTCGAGGTTTGCGGTCAAGTTATACAAGGCAGATTCGAGGACAAGTCTGACCGTGTGTACATTGCCTATAACAAACCCGTTGGTATTACCTGTACCACTGAACAGACAGTGAAAGGCAATATTGTTGATGCTATCGATCACGATCACCGCATTTTTCCGATTGGTCGCCTGGACAAACCTTCCGAGGGCCTGATTCTGCTCACCAGCGACGGTGATATCGTCAATAAAATACTGCGAGCAGAAAATGCGCACGAGAAGGAGTATCTGGTTTCGGTCAACAAACCCCTGGCACCCGGGTTCGTCGAAAAGATGTCCCGGGGGGTGCCAATACTGGATACAGTAACCCGGCCCTGCAAGGTTAGAGCGGTAGGCAAGTCGGCTTTTCGGATCACCCTCACGCAAGGACTCAATCGGCAGATTCGTCGTATGTGCGAATATCTCGGCTATGAGGTCAGGCAGTTGGTCAGGCTGCGCATTATGAATGTCGAGCTTGGGCGTTTGAAACCCGGGCAATGGCGCAATCTTACCCGTCAGGAGATGGAGCAGATTCACGCCGCCATTGCCAACTCCAGAAGCGAGTCGGGTGGCGGGGCGGCGCAACCGGCAAGAAACAGGATGCAGACCGGGAAAAAAGCAAGAGCCGGGGGCCCACAGGCAAATACAGCAAGAAAACCGGCCGGCAAGTCGCGCCAGTCCGCGGGACATGCGGGCCGCAACAGCGACAAAAAGAACGAGGGCAGGGGAAGCAAGCGAGGGGAGGGTAGGAGACCTGGCCGGCCGGCGTCGAAGAAGTCGCCCCCGGGTGGCAAGCGACGCAAATAGCCATACGACACGCTTCCTTACCAATGAATACTTCTGAGCAGTTCTACGATGTGATCATACTCGGCGCTGGCGCGTCAGGCTTGATGTGTGCGGCTGTGGCAGGGCGCCGTGGCCTGTCTGTGCTGGTATTGGAAAAAGCCAACAAGGTCGGCAAGAAGATCCTGATGTCCGGAGGTGGACGCTGCAACTTCACCAATTATTTTGTAGAGCCTGATAACTTTATCTCGTCCAACCCGCACTTTTGTAAGTCAGCCCTCAAGCAGTTCACAGCATGGGACTTTATCGCCATGGTGGAACGGCATGGGATAGAGTATGAAGAGCGCAGGCACAGCCAGCTTTTCTGCGTGGGCTCCGCGAAGGAGATACTCGCGATGTTGCTTGCAGAATGCGATGACGCCGGTGTTATTGTTCAAAGCAGAAGCAGTGTGGGCAGCGTTACCAGCCTGGACTCGGGGGCCGGCGTCTCGCCCGGCGCGCGGGCGCGTTATCAGGTGGCAGTAGCGCAAGCCGGGCAGTCCCGTTTGCTATCCTGTCGATCACTGGTAGTGGCAACTGGTGCTTTATCGATCCCGACTCTGGGAGGTAGCGGCTATGGCTACGAACTGGCGCGGCAGTTTTCACTGCCGGTCACGGAGCGGCGTGCCGGCCTTGTGCCGTTCATGTTCAGCGATTCACTCAAGCCACTGTGTGAACGTCTTTCCGGGCTCGCGCTGGAAGTTGAGTTGAGCTGCGGGGACCATTCGTTCCTTGAGAACATACTGTTTACCCACAGGGGTATCAGCGGGCCTGCGGCCTTGCAGGTATCCAACTACTGGTTTCCGGGCGACGAGCTTATTATCAACCTGTTACCGGTAACAGATGCCACCGCCTGGCTGCTGCAGGAGAAGCGAATGTCGGGTAGGAGCCTGCTCAGAAGCAGGCTTCAGCAGCGCCTGTCCAGGCCCCTGGTAACCGAGTTGCAGGCGCTATGGTGGGCTGACTTTGCTGAAAAACCCCTGGCTGAATACACCGATCAGCGTCTGGCACTTATAGGCCAGCGCCTCAATAGCTGGCACGTAAAACCGTCGGCAAGCGAAGGTTACCGAACGGCGGAGGTGACGCTTGGCGGTGTGGATACAGATGCCCTTGATTCCAAAACCATGGAGACACGACAACACCCCGGACTCTTCTTCGTCGGGGAGGTGGTGGACGTAAGTGGACATCTTGGGGGTTTCAACTTCCAGTGGGCCTGGTCCTCTGCCTACGTCGCTGGGTCAAACTGCTGAAACCAGGCGCAGCGGCCGTACGCCAGGGCAGGCACTATAGGCAGACTGCAAGGTTACAGCGGCGAGCGCTTGCTCCCCTGTCCTCGTCAGTTCAAGGTTAGGATTCGCCTGGAATATTTAGTAATTAAAGTATATTATATATTTTAGTTATTAACGTCGGGGCATCCGTTTGTCAGCCAACTTCCAGAGCAGTTGCGCTTATCTGATACATGATACTGGCCAGGCCTTTCGTCGAAGGTTTGGCCGGCAAATTGCGAGCCTGGGCTTTACTCAAACCCATTGGCGCATTCTCGGTTTTTTGAACCGTACAGGGCCGATTGGTCAGTCCCGGATTGCGGAATTACTGGTGTTGCACAAAGTCCCGGTGGGTATCGCGCTCAACGAACTGGAACGAGAGGGTTGGATTACCCGTGTTCCCATGGCGGCAGATCGGCGCGCCCGGGTGGTGGAGCTGGCGCCGCGTGCGCAGCCGGTTGTTGCCAATCTGAAAGCAGAGTTCGATGCGCTGGAAGCGAGAATGATGGCCAGTCTTGGTCACCAGGCCGCACGCCGCCTGCCCAAAGCACTACGCAAGATCAGGGATGCATTGCGCGATGAGTCTCTGGAGAACATCGAGGTAAAGGACGAGTCGCCGCTCTGGTTGTTGCTTGACTGCTCCCGCCACTTGATGCGCAGGCTGGATGTTCGCCTGGAAGGCCTGGGTTTTACGCGCACACAGTGGTTTGTGCTCAACGCCTTGTACCACGCCGGCGACCAGACACAGACAGACCTGGCACGGCAGCTGGACATGTCGGCAGCCCAGCTGGGTAAGTTGCTCGATCAGCTGCAGCAGGAGGGCTGGATAGAGCGTCATCCAGATTTACTCGACAGGCGAGTAAAGCGCCTTGATATACGACCAGAACAACGGCGCAAGATTGCCAGCATACGCCGTCAGTTCGATCACAGTCACAACACATTATTGGACGTTCTTGACACGGCTGATCGCGGCGAGCTTGCGCGCAGCCTCGAGTGCTTGAGGTCGTACCTGAGGAAAGATTGCGCATGACCGCATCAGATAGCGTAAAGACCGCTGACCAGGAAGCCACGTACCCGGAAGATGGAAGAGGGAAGCGACGCATTCAGGGTGTTGCATTAGTCTTTGCGGTAGCAGTGATGCTGGCCCTGGCGGGTTACTGGATACAGCAGCGCGCGACGCATGTGTACAGTGACGATGCAAGAATCGCTTCACGCATGATCGAGGTGAGCGCGGAGGCCGCCGGTCAACTGGTTGCCTTTTCCATAGAGCAGGGTCAGGCAATTGCATCGGGAGACCTTATTGCCCAGATAGACGATAGTGAGGCCCGTTTCTTGTTGGCCGAGCTGCAATCTGAACTGGATGCCAGCCTGACCAGTTCCCACAAACTGCAGGCGCAGATTGAGCAGGTAACGCAGAGCACCGGGGGCTCACTACAGGCTGCCGAATCGAAACTGCAGGCTGCCCTCGCTTCGCAGGAAGCGGCACGCTTTGACCTGGAGCTCAAGCGCAGCGAATGGGAGCGCGCCAACACCTTGTTGGAACGGAAGATTATCTCCGCGCAAAGCTGGGAAAACGCGCGCAATGCTGAGCATCAGGCAGCCCAGGCACTGCAGCGCGCGACTGCCGACGTTGCCAACGCCCGCGCCGTGGTACTGGAGGCTCAGGCAGCACAGTCAGGGTTGAAGGTGCTTGCCCAGGAGCGTGTCGCCCTGGAGCACGAGCAAAGCCGGATCAGGGCCCGCATCAGCAGACAACAGGTGGTAGTGGACAAGCTGCGCATAACGGCGCCTGAGTCGGGGATCGTCGACAAGTCATTCGTAGACCAGGGAGAGTATGTTGTGCCCGGCCAGAGACTGGTTTTAATACACAATCCCGAGCGTCTGTGGGTGGCTGCCAATATCAAGGAAACGGAGATTCGACACCTGAAACTGGGTACCAAGGCGACACTGGAGCTGGACAGTTACCCGGGACAGGCATTTTCAGGAGAAGTGTTCGAGATAGGCGGTGCGGCAACCAGTCAGTTCTCGCTCCTGCCCAGTGCCAATCCCAGCGGCAACTTCACCAAGGTGACGCAACGTATCCCTATCAAGATCTCGATTGATCAGGTAGAGCAGCGACTACTGCCTGGCATGATGGTTGAGGTGGCCCTTGAGCTCGAATGACACAGAGGAATATATTGCGACGCTTACTGCGGGAGATGAGTTCAAAGGCCTGTTTCGTCGCTACGGACTGAGGTACCGCTGGTACGCGGTAATAGCCATTGTCTCAGGCAACATCGCTGCAGTATTGGCCAGCACCATCATCAACGTTGCCATTCCCTCCATCATGGGGGCCTTCGGTATAGGGCAGGAAGAAGCACAGTGGTTGTCGACGGCGAATCTTGCAGCCTGCACCATCGCCATGCTCTGCGGTAGCTGGTGTGTGCAGGCTGTCGGTCTGCGGGGAACCGTTTTCTGGATGATGGTATTGTTTCTGGCAGGGTCTGTTCTGGGAGGTCTGGCGGCCAATCCGGAGGTAATGATTGTGGCCAGAGTACTGCAAGGCATTCCCGCAGGCCTGCTGATGCCACTGTCCATCACCATTATTTTCCAGGTTTTTCCAAGCGGCAAGCAGGGCGTGGCTATGGGCATCAGCGCCATTGGCATTGTTCTGGCGCCGGCGGTCGGGCCTGCCTTGGGTGGTCTGGCGGTGGATATGTTCAGTTGGCGGTACGTGTTCTTCTTTGGTATTCCCTTTTCCCTTTTTACGATGGTTCTGGCTGTATTCTTTCTGCCCGGGCGCGCCCTAAAGCAGGCGTTGCCCGCATTTGATACGCTCGGTCTGGGGCTATTAATCGTCGCAGTGACTGCCTTGCTGATTGCCTTGAGCAATGGTGAACGAGATGGCTGGTCCTCGGACTTCATTGTGTCACTCTTCTGCCTGTTTGCCGTCTTTGCTGCACTTTTTGCCTATCGGCAATTGGTCTGTTCACACCCATTGCTCAATCTGACCCTGTTCCTGCAACGCCAGTTTCTGGTTATGTCAGCCATCGGTTTTCTGTTTGGCGCAGGTTTGTATGCGTCAACGTACCTGGTGCCACTGTTCTTGCAATTGGTTCAGCATATGTCGCCCACTGAAGCCGGCGCGCTGCTGATGCCGGCGGGGTTTGTGATGGTGTTAATCTTTCCTCTGTCTGGCCGACTTGCCGACCTGATGGATCTGCGCCTAATCATGACCGTTGGGGTGGGTTTTTTTGCCTTTTCCTTCAGTCTGATGGCAGGGGCTGGTGCCGGGACCAGTTTCTGGACATTCGCCTGCTGGGTTATGATAAGCCGGGTAGGCATAGGTCTGGTTATGCCCGCGTTACAGATGGGGGCATTACAGGGGATTGAGCCCCGGCACCTGACGCAGGCATCGGGCGCGTTCAGTTTCATCCGCCAGATGGGCGGCGTTTTCGGAGTCAATCTCAGCTCCGTGTTTCTGGATCATCGAACCAGCTTCCACTTTCAAGCCCTGGCCGACACGCAGCGTTACGACAACGGCCTGACGACATCATCACTTTTGATGCTGGAGCGCTACGCAACGAGCCTTGGGCACGTGGGCGTGGAGAGCTGGAACATGGCACTGCTGCAACTGGGGCTGCTGGTTCAGGCTGAAGCACTGATCGTAGGTTTCCGGGATAGTTTCATGATTCTAGCGGCGGTTTTCATCGCGACACTTGTTCCGGTTTGGCTGCTTCGATCAAAGCACCCAACGGCGAAGTCGGCTATCTGATCAATGCTTGCTTCGCGCAACGCAACCAACCCCGTGATGCTGTGCCAGGGAACTAGCAGAGAGCG
This sequence comes from Gammaproteobacteria bacterium, assembly GCA_030431585.1. Classification (GTDB taxonomy): domain Bacteria; phylum Pseudomonadota; class Gammaproteobacteria; order Pseudomonadales; family Halieaceae; genus Halioglobus. The sequence goes on from JAUIIQ010000002.1 coordinate 66,031, forward strand.
CGGTGTCGTAGAGGGCGCGCTTATAGACTTGCTACGCAAGCCTGTCTATTCTTGTTGATCCCGTCCCTATTGGCATCCGCTTCCATGACTACAAACAGTTTTAGCCCCAGGTATCGCGCCTGGGTCCTGTTCATTCTGTGGGTGACCTACATACTCAATTTTGTTGATCGGCAGCTGGTTACTATTCTGCTGGAACCGATCAAGCTGGAATTTGGTGCCAGCGACACGGCCATGGGTTTTATGACCGGGTTTGCGTTTGCGCTGTTTTATGCGAGTTTGGGTGTCCCGGTAGCGCGTCTCGCTGACCGTTGGTCCCGGCGCAACGTTATCGCTATTTCAGTGGGATTGTGGAGTGCAATGACAGCCCTGTGTGGCATGGCCGGGAGCTTCTGGCAGCTCGCGCTGGCGAGAGTGGGCGTGGGCATAGGTGAAGCGGGTGGCACGCCACCCTCACACAGCTTGCTCGCTGACTACTTCCCTCCCCAGCAACGCGCGACGGCTTTGAGCATTCACGCGACCGCCACGCAGTTCGGTATTCTTATCGGCATGCTGGGCGGTGCCATTGTGGCGGCTGAGTATGGTTGGCGGATGGCGTTTATATTCTTTGGTATCCCCGGAATAATTGTTGCGCTGTTGGTGGCGTTCACCGTGAGGGAGCCAGCCCGGCATACGCCCCTTGGCACTACCAGTATGCTGGAAGACATCAGGCATATCTGGGCTTTGCCCGGCTTCTCGTTGATCGCGATGGCCGGTGCCACGACCGCTCTGGCTGCCTATGGCCTGGGTACCTGGTCGCCCAGCTTTTTGATGCGTACGCACGGCCTGAGCCTCGTGGAAACCGGGTTTCTGCTGGGCGGTGCAGGAGCGGTGAGTGGCATTGTCGGTGCTGTGACAGGCGGCATCCTCTGTGACCGGCTGAGCAAACGCGACAAGCGTTGGCAGCTTTGGCTGCCGGCTGCCGGGGCCTTCGCCACGGCTCCGCTGATGCTGTGCTTTCTGCTTTGGCCTGAGTCGCAGCAGTTTGCCGTGGCAGGCTCACTGGTACCGGTTGCCATTATCTTTACGCTGCTGGGCGGGGTGGTCGCTGCGTTCTGGATTGGTCCAACCTACGCGGCAATACAAACTCTGGCGCCAGGTAATATGCGCGCACAGGCTGCGGCCATTTTCATGTTCATGTTCAACCTTGTGGGTATGGGGCTGGGGCCGCTGGTGATCGGCATGTTAAGTGACGCCCTGGAACCTTTTTACGGTACGGATAGCTTGCGCTACGCCATGTCTATCAGCCTGTCACTGGTACTGTTGGGTGGTTTCCTGTTCCTGCGCGCTGCACCGAAGTATGTCTCTGCAAGTCAGTGAGCCAGCCCCAGGGCTTGGTTAAAGCACAGGCTAATGCCGCTGCAGTCAGGAGGTCAGGTCCAGGCGCATGATCACCTCACCGTCTACCGTGTCACCGGTTTCAACAAAACCCAGCCCTCGGTAGAAATTGGCAGGCCCCTGCTCGTGGTCAATATAACTCAGCAGCAGTTCCGTCGCTTCCGGTCGTGTCCGCACATAGTTCACCACCTGCTCCATCGCCCTGGCGCCTATGCCCCGGCGCTGAAAATGCGGAGCAATCATCAATCTCCAGAGAAAATACTCAGGCTTGGTATCGTCATCGTCCAGCATGACAAATCCTGCGGGGCTGTTCCCGACATAGATAGCGCGATACCAGGCGTGGGGATGAAACAGTGCCTCAGCCAGAGAATAGGCGTTCGGCGCGACAAAGGTATTTTGCGGGTAGCTCACCAGTTCGCTGAGTAAGCATATTCCGGTAACCGTTCTGGAGTTTATCTGCTGCAGGCTGACGTCTGTGCCGGGCTTCATGCGCGCAGTAATCCTCGCCTGCAGTGACTGCAGCGAAGTGGTAAAGCGCGCCTCAAGCGACGGGCGCTCTGCCACGGCTTCGCGAATGATGTGCAGCCCGGTAGGCCACCAGTGGCTGTCGTGGTCATCGGGCGCCATTAGCTCTCGCAGCACAACGCGCTCAGCGAAATTAATCCGGTAGATGAATTCTGGCGGATAAGTGGAGCGCAGGCAGTTTACTGCGTCTATCAATTCTTCCACCCGTGCAGCAAGGTCCCGTGGAAGTTCACTGGCGCGGAACTGGTCTACAAGTTGTCCGTTGTTCACACGGGGCTTCCCGCTGCACTGAGGTAGTGCACGCTGAATAGCTGCTGTTGGTCCAGCCAGCTTGCCTGCATCGACATTCCGGCTTCAGCGGCCAGCTCGGCGAAGCCTTCTACTGTATATTTGTAGGAGTTTTCTGTGTGGATCGTCTCGCCAGCGTCGAACTCAATATACTGGCCATTGCAGCGTACCGCTTGCACGGAATCGCTCACCAGATGCATCTCGATTCGCTTTTCAGCTTCGTTGTACCAGGCTTTGTGGCTGAAACGGCCTTCATCGAACTCGGCATCGAGTATTTCGTTGAGACGGCTGAGAACGTTCAGATTGAAGCGTGCGGTAACGCCGCTGGTATCGTTATAGGCCGCGTGTAGACGTTGACTGGACTTGTGCAGATCAACACCTATAAGCAGCCCCCCATCCTCACCAATAAGGTGACGGACTTTCTTCAGAAAGATCGTTGCTGCCTGAGGTTCCAGGTTGCCAATGGTAGAACCCGGGTAGAAAACCACCCGTTTGCCGGCCGGAAGGTTATCCGGGAAAGGCCAGTCCTGATTAAAGTCGGCGCAGATCGCCATGATCTGCAGCCAGGGATACTCATGTCCCAGTTGCACTGCGGTTTCGCGCAGGAAGTCTGCGGAGATGTCCAGCGGCAGATACGCCGCTGGCCGCAGTGTGTCCAGCAGCAGCCTGGCTTTTTCGCAGCTGCCGCTACCGGGTTCGATAAACAGGCAGCCGTCGCCGCAGTGCTGTGCGATTGCCTGCTGGTTTGCCTTCAGAATGCCTATCTCCGTGCGCGTAGGATAGTACTCGGGCAACTCGGTAATCTGTTCAAACAGTTGTGAACCGGCAGCGTCGTAGAACCATTTAGGGTCTACCTTCTTTTGAGTCTGTCGCAGCCCCGCAAGCAGCTCGCTGCGACTGTTGCCAAGCGCCGGTTGTGCGTCGTAAAACTCAACGTTGGGAGCGACGACTCTGGCTTGATCCTGCATGCTATTTTTTTCCTTGTTCAAGATTCGCTGTTTCGCGCCAGGCGAATGCCGCTGAACTGCCAGCGATCCGGTGGGTAAAAGAAGTTGCGGTAACTGCAGCGCACGTGTTCCGCCTTGGATACGCAGGACCCACCCCGGAGCACCCACTGGTTACTCATGAATTTGCCATTGTACTCGCCGATCGCACCAGCTGATGGTTCGTAGCCTGGGTAGGGAGAGTAAGCGCTTTGGGTCCACTGCCAGCAGTCACCGTACAACTGTTGCAAGCCGCTGCCGCTCGCGGGCCGTGGATGATAGTGGCCACTGTCTACACCCTGCGCCGGAGGTGCGGACTTCGCCGCAGCCAATTCCCACTCGTGTTCTGTTGGTAGCCTTGCACCAGCCCAGCGGGCGTAGGCATCCGCCTCATAGCCGCTGATATGGCAAACGGGGTTCGACGGTGATCTTGTCTGCACGCCGTGCAGCGTGTATTCCAGCGACTCGCCATCGCGGTCAATCCAGTAGAGAGGTGCTTGCCAGTTTCCCGTCTGTGCGCTGTCCCAACCGTCCGCCAGCCAGAGTTCAGGGCGTCGATAACCGCCGTCATCGATGAATGCGCTGAACTCTTCATTGGTAACCAGGCGACTGGCGAGTTCAAACGGTTGCAGGAAGACTTGATGGCGTGGCAACTCATTGTCAAAGCAGAAGCCGTCGCCGTCATAACCCGTCGCTACCAGGCCTCCGGCGTACGCCAGCCAGGCTATGGCGTGGCTGGCACTTGAGGGCGCTTCGGGCTTCGGGAGATAGGCCGGAAGTAATGGATTGACCGAGAAAGAGTATTTCAAGTCAGTAAAAAACAGTTCCTGATGCTGGCGTTCATGCTCTATACCCAGCTCAATACGTTGCCGTATTGCGTTACTGTCAGCAGGGCTCTGTTGCGTCAGCAGTCGCCCTATAGCGGCGTCGACGTGCTCGCGGTAATGGTGAATCTCCTCAGTGGTGGGCCGAGTTAGCAGGCCGCGCCGCGGCCTGGGGAATTGCTCGCCTATGCCGTTGTAGTAGGAGTTGAACAGCACTTCATAACGTTCCTCCGGCGTGTGGTAATCCTGCAGGAAAGGCTTGAGCAGGAAGGTCTCAAAAAACCAGGTGGTATGAGCAAGGTGCCATTTTGGCGGGCTGGTGAAAGCCTCTGCCTGCAGGCTGTAGTCTTCCGGCAGAAGTGGCTCGCAGAACGCCAGGGATTGTGCCCGTGTGTCGCGAAATCGTTGCAGCAGTTGTGAAGTCATGCTTCGCTGTCTCCTGTTACTGCCGCAACCCGGCCACCTACCCAGGTGCGGTTATTCCGGAAGCGACTATGTAGCCAGCCGCCAGCGGGGGAGCACTGTAGAGCAGTGAGCTCTGGTCCCAGGCCGCGGTCTTGCCAGTATGCCGACAGCACCCGCATTGCCGAGCCAGTGGCGGTATCTTCCGGGTTGCCATACTGTGGCGCAAAGTAGCGGTAGTGAATATTCTCCGGGCTACGCCCAGGGCTGGATTGGCAGGTGAGCACCAGGGCGCGCCGGGTGTGCGCCGCGAGTGCATCACCCGGCCCCGGTATCGCTCTCAAGTCCGTATCCAGTTGTGTTTCCACTATCAGGTAGCCGTCTTCCGGGCCGGCGAGCGCCGCGTGAAGTGGCACTACCCCCAGTAGCTGATTCGTCCAATCAGGTGCCTGTATTGTGTTTATCTCCGGCGTAGTAAAGGCCAGCCATATCAGGCCTTCTGACCTGCAACAGGGGATGTCCTGCTCGCCTGCCTGCAGTGTGCCCGGCGTTCCCCAGACTCCAGTCCACATTGACGCACAGCTCAATAGACCGTGGCCGCAGCACTGAATGAGAAGTCCTGATGGTCCCCAGCAACGCACGGCAGCACGCCTGTTTCCCGCCGGCCAGGTAACGCACTGTGTTGTCCCGGTCGCGTTTGGAGCGGTTTCGGGGGCAGCGTGCGCGGGAATAACCAGGCAGGCGTTGCCGCGTGCGCCTGCGCTAGATCCGTCAGTGGGATGGCGGCAGAATGCATGGAACTGCAGGGCTGGTGGTAAAGAAAGGATGGTTTGTCTGCCGGTGGGCTTAATCATTAGACTGAAAGGATAGCAGTTTTTCCGGGGTTTATACGCCCAACGGCTCAATTGAGCAGATGTGAAGGTACAACAGCGCGCTCTATCCATTCGAAGATCAGCTCTGCTGCTATAGCCAGAGCCGCAGCAGGCAGGGCGCCTTCCAGAATCAGCCGGTTTTCGTTCAGGTTGAGCCCGGTAATTATCGGTTCCCCAAGGCCTCCCGCTCCCACAAACGCAGCGAGGGTCGCAGTGCCAATGCTGACTATGGCGGCGGTTTTTATCCCTGCAAGCAGCGTTGGCATTGCCAGCGGCAGTTCAATGTGCCACAAGCGCTGCAAATCGGTGAGGCCCATCCCCCTGGCAACCTGGCTCAGCAGAGGGTCGACGCTGAACAAGCCGATGAGTGTGTTGCGAATAATCGGCAGCAGTGAGTACAGAAATAGCGCAATGATCGCCGGGGCCTCTCCCAGCCCGACCAATGGAATCAGCAGGGCCAGTAAAGCCAGCGCGGGTATGGTCTGTATCAGTCCGCTCACGTAAAGCAGCGCCCGGGCAGCCCTGTTAAAACGCGACAGTAGCAATGCGACGGGAATGGCCAGGGCACAGGCAAGAAGCAGTGCGATACCGGTCAGCTTAAGATGAGTGAGCGTGTACCCGAGCACGCGTTCGCTGCGCGTTCTGGCCACGTGGGCCGGGGCGGAAATCAGCCCCTGCTCGCGCAGGAAGGTGCTGGCTGCAGCTGCCGGCGACATGCCTTTACTGGCCACGGCATTGTTCAGGCTCTGCATCGTGTCCCGGTCGATCAGCGAGTTCAGGCGTGCAAGTGCCTGGGCTGCCTCGGGTGGGAGGTCGCTTCTGGCGAGCAGCACTGCGCTGTAGTCCGGGAAGAAGTTGCGGTTGTCCTGCAACAGTAAAAGGTCGCGCACCCCCAGTTCGCCGTCGGTTGTATAGGCGTCGGTAATGTCCAACTGGCCAGCCTCAATCGCGGCATAGGCCAGAGCATGTTCTATCCCCGTCGGCTGCAGACCCAGCTGATATGCCTGGCGCAGCGCCGGCCAGCCATCCTCGCGACTGAGAAATTCGTGTGAGAAGGCCGTGCGCAACCCGGGGTGTTCGCCCAGGTCACTGATGAAACGCAGCCCTGACGCACGTGCAACGGGCCCCGATACGGCTATGGCATAGCTGTTATCAAAGCCCAGAAAAACCTGCAACTCGAGTTTCTCTGCCCGCAGCGCCGCGACCAATTGAGCCGCATCCAGCCCGGGCTTTCCCAGTATCGCCTGGGTAAGCGTGCCGGTGTACTCGGGGTAAATGTCGATGGCGCCAAGCTTCAGTGCCTCGTAGGCCACCAGCGTGCCGCCAAGGCCCAGCTTGCGCTCTACCGTGAAGCCGGAGTTTTCCAGGAGTTGCGCCGCCACCTCGCCCAGAATATAGCTTTCGCTGAAGGTCTTTGAGCCTATGCGCAGTGGCTGTTCTGCGGTTGGTGCATTCGCAGCGCCGGCGAGGGCGACGCCCATTGCCAGTAGCACCAGACCAACCGTCAGGGAAAAATGTCGCATCAGGGTGCCTCGATCAGTAGTTGTCGCAGAATCGCTTGCGGATCTTGTCCGGGGTGCTGGCTGAGCAGGTCTGCGCTGCTCAGGCGGTGCAGAATCCTGCCTGCCTGCATGACAACGATGTGTTCAGCAAGTAACACGGCCTCACGCATATCGTGCGTGACCAGTACAGTGGTACTGGGCTCGGCCTGGTGCAGAGCGAGAAGCTGGTGCTGTATATCCTCCCTGGTGATCGGGTCTATGGCGGCGAAAGGCTCATCCAGTAACAGCACCTCGGGTTGCAACATCATCGCCCGGCACAGGCCTACCCGTTGTTGTTGCCCGCCGCTGAGTTGATGAGGGTAGCGGTCCAGATGTTCTGGTCGCAACTGACTCAGGGTCATCAGTTGTTCGCAGCGCGCGTTTAGCTGTGGCTCGCTTCTTCCCTCCAGCCTGGCCAGCAGCGTGATATTTTGCCGCGCTGTCAGGTGCGGGAACAGGCCGTTCCCCTGCACCGCGTAGCCCAGTCTGCGTCGCAGGGCTGGTAGGGCATTGTAGTTTATAGCCTCGCCAAACAGCTGAACTTCTCCGCTGTCAGGGCGTATCAGGCCATTACACAGCTTGAGCAGTGAGGACTTGCCACAGCCGCTGGCGCCTATAACAGCGGTGATGGCGTTGTCGGGGAATTCGAGACTCACGTTATCCAGCGCGATGGCACTGCCGTAACGCTTACTGGCTGATGTTATGCGCAGTGCTGTCATGTCTGCTCTTTGCCATACCTGTTCAGTCGAATGGGTACTGCTCGATAGAGGTTTGCAAGGTTTCTTCCAGCGTTGCCAGGAACGGCCTGAAGTTGCGCCACTGTTCGACGCCTGCCTGGTAAATAGGCTGCCTGACTTGTTCCGAGCTGGCTGTGCGCACTGCGCGCTCCGTATTGTAGAAGTCCAGACAGGATGGCTCGAAAGGCAACCCGCAGTATTCCAGTAAGCGCAACACCTCGCTCTCCAGGTCTGCCACCACATTCTCATAGTGAACCCGCAGTACGCTCCCGGGCGATACCTGGTCCCAGTGCTCCATCAGGGCAACATAGTCATTGTAGTAGCGGCCAAAATCGACCAGGTCGTAGCTGAATTCCTGGCCCTCTGCGAAAAGCTGCTTGAATCCGCTGAAACAGCAGGCCATGGGGTGTCTGCGCGCGTCAATGATCTTTGCGTTGGGCAGCATCAGTTTGATGAGGCCGATATGCCTGAAGTTGTTGGGCATCTTGTCGATGAAAAAAGCGGCCTTCTGGCGGTGTATACGAGTGTCGTCCATGTACTGCTCGCCGAGGGACCGCAGTTCCTCATCACTGAGGTCGCTGAGCAGATCCGGGTAGTGCCTGTCACCCCCGTTCCGGCCCTGAAGACGCAGTTTTTGCGCGGTGGACAGTATATTGGGCAGCTCCAGCGTGCCATCTACCTGACTGTGAGAAGAAAGAATCTGCTCAAGCAGTGTAGAACCCGCTCTGGGAAGTCCAAGGATAAAGATTGGGTCCGGTGCGGGGCAGCCGGCTCCGGCTCGCTCTGCCAGCACTTCAGCTGTGAAGTATGCCCGTTGTGCAGCCAGCTCTTGCGTCATTTTATCGGCGTCATAGCTGCTCTGCTGGCGCTTCAACCGGTTGCCCTGCGCATAGTAGTCAAACGAGCGAGCGTAATCCTGCTCATCCTCGAAAGCTTTACCAAGCGCGAATGCCAGATGCAGCCTGCTGGCGGGGCCCAGCTCCTCGCGCTGCTCCAGCGCCAGCATTGCTGATATTTCAGCTGTTTCAAACCGGTAGGTCTTCAGGTTGGAGAGCGCATAGTATGCTTCACCGTGCCAGGGGTTGGATGCGGTTGCCGCGCGATAACTTTCTATGGCCTCCTCCTGCCTGCCACAGGTCTTCAGCGCGTGACCGCGTGAGGTGAGAGTGATCGCGTCACCGGGCAGTTTTTCCAGTACTGCGTCAAACAGCTGCAAGGCGCTCTCGTAGTCGCCCATCTGCATTTGTTCGATCGCGTAAAGCGACATCAATTGGGGGTTATTGGGTTGCTCCCGGTAAAGCTTTTCTGCTGCGGTAAGCGCAGCGGTAAATTTCTGTCGCTTGCGCAGTACGCCTACGAAATCAATCTTTACCTGGGTGTTGTCCGGTTCAAACTCCGCCGCGCTCTCCAGTAAATACTCCGCGTCTTCCAGCGCGCCAAACTGCACCGCAAGCTCTGCCAGCAGGCGCATCGCTTCCACGTGAGTCGGGTCGGCTCGCAGGAACTTGCGGCACAGCTTTTCGGCTTTCAGCAGTTTGCCCTGGGCCATCAGGTCTCTTACGGCTACCAGGGCTTTGGGCATAGTCTGCAGTCGCTGCACCTGGGCAAGCGCCTGCTGCGCCTCTTGAGGGCGACCCAGTTTGCTCAGGATCTGGTATTGCTTGCGCCAGCTCGCCAGCAGCGCCGGGTTGAGTTGGCTTGCGTTGGCAAACGCTGCCAGAGCTTTGTCCGGATTGTTCAAGGCAAGATGAAGGTGGCCTTGCTCCTGAAAGGCTCGACCCCTGTCCAGGGAACACGACATCAGTGCATTCAGGGCCGCTTGTGCCTGCTCGTAGTCGCCAGTGTACCGGTAGCAAACCGCTGCCATGTACAAGGCTTCGGCATCATCGGGGTCGATCGAGAGTAGTTTGTCGATATCAGTAAGCGCACTGGCGAAATCGCCTGAGGCAATTTTTTTCTGGATATCAACGGGCCTGGGTTCATCCGCAGCTGAGGTCATGAGAAACCCTGGGGGGCAGTGTATCAAGGTCCCGGCATTTTAACGCCGGGACCACTGCGTTGCGAGGGGGCGATCAGAAGTCGTAGGCGAAGCGCAGTCCTATGGTGCGTGGCCTCGCTATTGTGACTCTATCGCGGTTGAAGATGGCATTACCCGACAGCTCGGCTCGTTGGTCGGTGAGATTCTCCACGTAAATCTCCGCAGTCCACTGGTCGTCTGAGATGCCGGCGGTAGCGCCCATCAGGTACCAGCTGTCCAGCCGGATGTTGTTCGCTGCCACGATGTCGGTATTTACTTCATCCGAGTAGCTAACGTAAGACATCACATGCGCCAGTCTGCCGCTGACCAGGTCCCATTCATACCGCGCGTTCAAGCTCGCCTGGAATTCTGGCGCGAAGGCCAACTCATCGCCTTCACGCACGAAGTTGGTCACAAAACTTTCGGTGATTTCGGTGTCCAGCCAGGAAAAACTGCCCCCCACGGTGAGTCCGGTGGCAAACGCGGGAAGCCAGGTGATGTCGCCCTCTACGCCGGTAACCTCGGCGTCCACGGCGTTGTCAGAGAAGAACAGGTTGGTGATGCTTGGGTCGAAGATACCAATTTGCAAATTTTCGATTTCAACGAAAAAGATGTCGCCGTTGAAGCGCAGCGAGGCATCGAGAAGGTCAAGCTTCCAGCCCAGCTCGTAGTTGGTCACGTCGTCTGTATCGAAGGCAAACGGCACGGTATAGCTGCCGTCCTGGGAGACCGAGCCGCCGGGGCGGTTAAGGAAACCCGGGCGATAGCCCTCAGACCAGGTCACGTAGTAGAGCTGGTTGGCGTCAGGTGTCCAGGTCAGGCTGACCTTGCCGATGACACCGTCGGTTTCGGCTTTGTCGTTCTCGCCGCTGAATATTTCGTCCAGGTTGTTGCCGGCGTTGTTGTCCTCGTCTGCTCCCAGATTGCCGAAAGAGCCAGCAGCACTGCCCAGCAGATCCACTTCAATATCGTACCAGCGCGCGCCCAGGGTGGCGGTGAATTGATCGCCCAGGTCGAAATTCAACTCACCGAATACGCCCAGTTGCTCGTCGGTACGCAGTACATCATTGCGGAAGATAACCCCGGAGTTCCACTGGCCACGGTCGCTCACGGATGCTCCCTCGGCCGAGAAGTTGGGGCCAAAGCCTATGCTGCTACCATCGGCGGCGACGACCTGCGTGGAGCCAGGATAGGTGAACTGGTTGTCTTCACGCAGCTCCATATCGCTGTAGAATGCGCCCGCAATACCGCGAATGCGCTGGCTCTGGTCCGTAGTGATGCGGAACTCATGCGTCTGTACTTCGGTTTTAACGTAACTCTTTACGAACAGGTTCGGTGCCTGACAGGTGCCGCTGGGTGCGCCTGTAGGATAGGAAACGGCGTAATCGCAGATATAGTAAGGAATGTACTGGCCTACAAACAGGTAATCGGTGTAGTCGACCTGGGACTCGGCTTCCCGCTCGGTGTAGGCGCCGGTATAGATCACGTCCAGCGCTCCCATTCTGCCGCTCAGGGTCCAGTTGTAGTTCTCGAAATCGTCGGCGAGGGTGTCGCGCTCGTAGCGGCTGATTTCCAGGTCATCAAGCTCCGGGTCCTGGAAGAACACGCCGTCGGTGTCCAGGCTTTGCTGGGCAACGCCCACCAGCAGGCTCCAGTCCTCATTGATATCCCACAGTCCGGATAGCCGCGCACCGGCATAGCTTGCTTCATTGAAGTTATCTTCGGTCCGGGTGGAGTTGTCGGCCGGCAGGAAGTTCACATTGCCAAGGTCAGCATCTCCCTGGAAGCCACCTGGCTGGAAACGTGCACTCTGCTGCGTTGTAACGCGGCCCGCCACGTTGTCGATATAGCCGCCCTGCCGGTCCACGTAAATCACACCGCGCACCGCAGAGTTGTCGGTAAGGGGCAGGTTGATCATGCCTTCCACGTTGTAGCTGGGGTCGCCGTCTTTGGTGTAGGAAGTGCCCATTTTCAGCTTGGCGGCGAAATCGGTCGGGTCCGGTTTGTTGGTGATCAGGCGAACGGTGCCCGCCTGCGAGCTGGCACCGAACAAGGTGCCCTGGGGCCCCTTCAGTACTTCTATTCTGTTCAGGTCAGCGGCGTACACGTCCAGGTTTCTGCCGGGCTGTGTCAGCGGCTGTTCGTCCAGGTAGAAAGCCACATTGGGCGCCAGGCCGGCCACGCCGGAAGTGGCGAGGTTGGGAGTGGTGGAGGCGACGCCGCGAATGTAGATGGTGTTGGTGCCCGGTCCGCCGCCGCCAGCGGTCACGCCGGGTAGCTGCACCAGGTAGTCAGTGAAGTCGGTCACGCCGAGCTGTTCCAGCGACTCCTCGCCCAGTGCTGTTATCGCTATTGGCACATCCTGAACGCTGGCGGCGCTCTTGGTCGCGGTGACGATGACTTCTTCGAGTTGCGCGTGTGAAAGATTGGCTGACGAAGCGGCCACAATGGCTGCGCACAGTATTTTCTTCTTGAACATGTAATACCCGAGGTGAGGAGACAGCCAGTCTCGGCCATCAATAGAGAAAGAATGTTTACGATACGAAAGAATAAAGGACCTTATCCAAGTTCTCAATCCCAACTGAGGAAGCGATCGGGGTAATATTTGGCTGAAATAGAAGTGATCTGCCGCGGTAAGCAGTTAACTCCCCGCTTTTTTGGCTGACCTCCTTCGCTTATTGAACGAGGTTATTAGTCCGTTTTGATGCGTTAATCTGCGTATAATGTTTGGTATTCCAATTAACATTTGAGTGGCGCCGGGCACGGTGCGGGGCATATGGCGAGTAGATACAGGTCGGATTACACCATCGGGGAAGACAATATCCAGGTCTTGGGGATGGATATTCACAATCCTGTGTTCTTTGTCAGCGCCAGCCTCATTGTTTTGTTCGTCGTGCTCACCATTCAGTTTCCGACGCAAACAAACGAGGCACTCGTCGCCGCGCGCGGCTGGACTCTGGCCACCTTCGACAGCTTTATGATGGCCTCTGTGAGCGCGATATTACTGTTCTGCCTCGCGCTGACCGTGTTGCCGGTGTCCAGGGTGCGACTGGGTGGTGTCAATGCCAAACCTGAGTTCAGCCGCCTGAGCTGGTTTTCGATGTTGTTTGCGGCGGGTATGGGTATCGGGTTGATGTTCTGGGGTGTGGCAGAGCCGATGACGTATTTCACTGGCGTTGGCGGCACTCCGCTGGGAGTGGCGCCGGCAACACCGGAAGCGGTGGACATGGCTATGGCGGCAACGCTTTACCACTGGGGTTTGCATGCCTGGGCCATTTACGCGGTGATCGGCCTGGCGCTCGCCTTTTTCAGCTTTAACTGCAAGCTTCCACTTACCCTGCGCTCTGCATTCTATCCCCTGCTGGGGGAGCGCTGCTGGGGGTGGCCGGGTCACCTTATAGATACCTTTGCCGTGCTGGCGACAATTTTCGGGCTGGCGACATCACTCGGACTCGGCGCATCTCAGGTCAACGCCGGCCTCGGCATGCTGTTCGGGGTAGAAGATGGCTTGAACACCAAGGTGGCCATTATTATCTTTGTGACGTTTATCGCCACCCTTTCGGTGGTTCGTGGCCTGGAGGGCGGGGTAAGAATACTCAGTAACGTTAATATGGTGCTCGCACTGGCGTTGCTGATGTTCATAATCGTGGTCGGCAACAACATCAGCGTGATGGCGGCAGTGTTCGATACCGCCGGAAACTATCTGGCCAATATCATCCCGTTAAGTAACTGGGCGGATCGCTCCGATGAACAATGGATGCAGGACTGGACAGTGTTCTACTGGGCCTGGTGGGTGAGTTGGTCACCCTTCGTGGGGATGTTCATAGCACGCATTTCCAGGGGGCGAACCGTTCGCGAGTTCCTCATTGCCGTACTGCTGGTGCCCACTTTGGTGACGCTGGTGTGGATGAGCGTGTTTGGCATGAATGCACTGCATCAGGCGCAGAATGGCATAGGGAGCCTGGCTAACGGCATGACGTCCATGAGCCTGGCGACCTTTCAGATGCTCGAGAGTCTCCCATTGAGCGGCGTGACAACGCTGGTTGGAGTGGTGTTGGTGCTGGTGTTCTTTATCACCTCCTCGGACTCAGGGTCGTTGGTAATAGACGGCATTACAGCAGGCGGCAAGCACGATGCGCCGGTACCTCAGCGCGTATTCTGGGCGACCATGGAAGGCCTGCTGGCGGCCGCATTGCTCTACGGAGGCGGCAAGCAGGCGCTGGCAGCGCTGCAAGCGGGCACGGTTGTCGCCGGTGTCCCGTTTACCGTGGTGCTGCTGCTGGTGTGTTTCAGTCTTTACAAGGGTTTGAATGCCAATTTGCGAGAACTCAGGCGAACTGTACATCCGCCAGAATCTGGCTGATTGAACTAGCCTGTAGGTTGCTGTTTGCACCAAAAGACGCCAAGCAGCGCCAGCGGTGTCAGTATCGCCACCAGTGCCCCCGGCAGAATATGCCACATCAGGATATGGCCGGGGGCATACATACAGGCGACCTGCATATAGAGCGCGGGGATCATGCCTGCGGCCAGGCCCGCTGCAGCGGCGCTCTGCAATGGTCGCAGGGGAAACAGCCGATGTTGCCAATACACTGCCGCCATTGCTGGGGGCAGCGCCAGGATAAGCGTCTCAAGGTAACAGTGTGGTCGCTTGCCCAGCATGCTCGGCTCCAATGCCGGGCTGATAAGACCAAAAGGATAGTTCAGTAGCCAGGCCAGGGTCAGTCCTGCGGCTATAAACACCCACCGCCGCGATAGGCCACCCGGCACAGCCGAGCGAAAAGCGGCCTGTGCCAGAATGACGAGGGCCAGGACTCCCAGCGAGCACTCCAGCAAAAACCGGGGATGCGCCAGAAGCTGGTCGAAAGCGCCGGGTCTCAGGGGGCCCATGAGAGCAGTCGCCAGCATTACGTAGATAGCGCTGAGGCCGAGCCAGAGTAGCGCACCCGCACCGAGTCGACGTGCCACCGGCTTGACCGGCTGCAGGTCTCCTGCCAGTTGATCGATAAGGCTGCCTGGTTTTGTCACAGCGCTTCCGCCTCCATTAACTTGCGCAAACTTGCTATCGCCCGGTGTACGCGAACTTTCATCGCACTCTCTGATATTGCCAGCCGGGCAGCCGCCTCTGCGGTAGTGAAGCCCAGGATCTTGGTCAGTTTAATTGCCTCCCTGTGCCGTGGCGAGAGGGCGTTGATAAGCTGTCCGCTGGTGACGCTTTCATCCAGGTTGGCGTTCGCCCGGCCAGTGTCGCTGTCCAGGGCGTGTCTTGCCTCATTCTCTTTGCGGGCCTGTTGCCTGCGGATGGCATCAATGCTCTTGTGACGAATAATGGCAAACAACCATGGCCTGAACTTTCTGCGTGGATCGTAGGTATGCCTGGCTTCATGGACTGCGATCAATATCTCCTGAGCACAGTCATCTGTGAAGTCATACCCTCCCAGTCGCGACATCAGGTAGCGGCTCACCATATCGGAGAGTTCCGTCAGCAGTTGCCGGTAGTCCGCTTCATTGCCTGCCTGCGCGCTGGCCATCAGCAGCGACCAGCGTGCTTCGTCGGCGGAATAATCGGGCTCGTCTGTTCCAGGCATACATTCCACGTGGGTAACCACTCCAGAGTGGCCACCCACATCAGGGGGTCAGTTCATACGTCTGACAGTGATATGCGCTACAGGGTTCCGCCAATCATACTGAGCCGGCGACAAAGTATTGCCACCCAGGTCGTGAAAGCCATTGCTGACATGAACAAAGCCCTCATCGCCCTCACCGGGTGCGCCTACATAACCTACGCCGCCGCAGGTAGGGCCTGGAATGTTGGCGCAGTCCTGGTCATTGGCCTCGGAGCCGGCATCGTAGGCAGGTACCATAAACTCTGCCAGCCCTGCTTCTGGTAGCAGGGCTCGATTAAGTGCCATGAAGGTGTCGTTGGTTGGAATCATCATTGCAGCGACGGAGAGGAAGCGCCGACCCTGCTCAGCGCTGATGGTAGTTGTCGCTGTCTGACCGGGCGCGAGCAGGCCGCCTATGGTGAGTGCTTCGTCCACCACCGGCGTAAGCCTCTCGGTCAGCGGGGCTGTATCACCGCCCTCTGCAAGAATTTCCAGCGTTTCCCGAGCCGGGTTGCCAATGCGGAACAGCCGCACGTTGCCAGGGTGGGTTACCACCAGTTGCGGGGTGAAGGATTGTGCCTGAGTCAGGTTGGTTATCGATACTTCATATTGCACGCTTTCCTGGGCAATGGCCTGTGCGCCCAGAAGTGAGAAGGTAAGGGCCAAGAGACGAGATTTAAGCATGGTGGACTTCCTGCGGTTGTGGGTTTGATACCCAATTCGCAGGGAGTCAGTAAAAGGTTACATGTTGCAAGAGGAAAAAGTTCATGTATGGGTCATTTTGCGGGATCCGCCTTTCGTAGCGCGTTATATTCGCTCAGGACGGGCTGGAACTGAGTCGGCGTTGAGCCATGTATAACAACCCCGTCTGCCCCCAGCTGCAACTGCCGCTGCCAGGCCTGAGCGCATTGCCGGGCTGTCCCTGCCGCGGCGGGCAGCCATTCAGCCGGTATCAGCTCACTTATCTTGTCCAGTTGCTCCAGAGTGGCAACGCTGTCGATGCCTCCCGCGATGGACTTGATTAGAGGGTGTGCACGAAAGTCCTCCAGGACCTTGATGTCCCATTGGTTCAGCGAGACCAGCATCTCGGCGTAGCCGGGAGCTTGCATGTAGGTTGCCATGCGGCCTACCAGCTTGCGCAGGCGATCTTCCTCACTGGGGTTTACTGCTGTAGCCACCACCGAGTACAACTTTACGGAGTCGGGGTCGCGGCCTGCCAGTGTTGCGCCTTCCTGAACCAGGGCGTGCGCCCGTTGCAGGCCTTGTTCAGTGATGAATGTGTGCAGATGCACTCCATCAAAGTGCTGCCCCGCAAAGCGCAGGCTCTTCTCGCCAAAACCAACGAAGTGGATGGGCATGCTGGCGTCCATCCAGTCTCCCATGCTGAGATAGGGCAGCGGCCCCAGCGCGCTGTCCTGGCGCATGATTTTCTCGCCGCGCCACAGGCGGCGCAGTACATCCATTGCCTCCGTGAGCTTGCTGTTGGTCACGGGCTCCAGACCCATCAGTTGATTACGAATAGCGACGCCTCGCGCCAGGCCCAGTTCGAAGCGACCACTCGAGAGGTGATGCAGGCTGGAACACATGGTAGCCAACACCAGAGGGTGGCGGGTATGCACATTGGTGCCGGCTGTAGCGACTTTCAGTCGGGTTGTTGCGGTCAGGGCTGCGGAGCAGATGACTCCGGCATCCTTCACATCGAACCGCTCTGACAACCACACCCTGCCCAGTCCCAGGGCTTCCGCCTCGCGCGCTTCGGTAATGGCATCGGCCGGCGTGGTGGTGTGCCCGGGCAGCAGGTAGCAGCTCAGCTCTTCAAATTCGGCAGGCTCATTGGGAGATGTTGTAGATGGCATAAGAGAAAAGCCTTTCAGTTGGAGAGGTTGAACAATACACGGCTGTCGTTGCTGCGTCTTCTGGCGCCCGCAGCGCTACAATAACTTGCCGCGAGGCGGGTCTGCTGATCTTTGTGCTGCCTGTTGTCGCTCATCAACCTGAAGGGTTTTGCTGCCGTCAGAGATAGACCAGGCCCAGAGCTGGTCCTTGCCTGTTTGCCCGGTGAGGGGCGAAATGGTCACCGTCAGTTCGCGAGACGGGTCGACCAGAAACGGCTCGGGCAGCGGAAACAACAGCTGGTCCCAGTGGGTCGGCAGGTCATCCGGGCCTGTACCAAAAGACACTCCGGGGCTGAGAGTGGCGCTGAACCATCCGCAGAGCGCGTAGATCTCACATTTTTTCTCGGGCCTCACCGTCCCGGAAAATACCCGCGGCTGGTCGGTGCTGGTGATGGTTCGCATGTCCAGCGAGCCCAGCGCTGCGTGATTCTGCAACAGACTGTCCGGGTCAAGTGTTACCAGGTCAGTTTGTTCGAAGGGTGCATTGGCGATGGGCGTAAAGTCGAAGCCGTAGGGATCTCCCTGCAGAAATGCCAGGTCCTCCAGTAGCTCGGGGTCACACACCAGCCCGGCGTGTAAAGCAACTTCAGCCGGGATCATCGTGCCGTCCTCGGCGAGGTAGCGATCCCGAACTGCCAGTAATGGCTCCAGCATGGCTTCATAGAAAAGGCAGTGGCCCATCCACTCGGACACAATAACATCCACCTTTTCATCCAAAAGCAGGGACTGGTCGTCGTCGTGGTAGAACTCGATGTGACCCAGGCCGTTTTGCTGTGCTATTGCCTGAGCCGTGCTGATGAACGGCGACCGGTCCACGGCAATGACTCTGCGCGCACCTGACCGTGCTGCAAACATGGCGAGAATGCCTGTGCCGCAGCCAAAGTCGAGTACGCTGTGCCCGGGCGTGACCACATCGCCCAGGGCCCGCTCATACGCCTCTGTGCGCACCACATCCTGAAGCATCACCTTGTGCATGGCCACGTCCCGGTAAGACATGCGAAATGCGCCGGTGGGCTGGTCGGTCTTCTGGTCGCTGCTCATGGGGGCTCCGGGAGACGTTGCGGTCTGGAATGGACCGCAGAACTGTGCGCATTGCCTCTGCTTCCAGGGGTGAATGTGCTGTGAAAAATGGGGGCTTATCGGCCGGCTTTCAGGTCCCGGCGTCCGCGTCGCGTCAATGGTACACCGTCATCATCAACGGTAGACTTTGGCTGCTCACCTCTGGCAAGTTTGGATGCCCGGCTTATTTCTATCAAAGCAAGTGTTTCCCTGTCGTTCAGCTTGCGGGCATTCTTCTCCAGCGTGATCAATTCTTCAAAACTGTATGCATCGTTCTTGAGCTTTTCTATTCTGTTCATAGCACGGCAGGCCCGTTCAATGCCAAGAGGGCGTGAATGATAGTCCAATACCCCGGGCACGGATACCCGCGAGCTTAGTTGACCTTTTATAGCGGTCAGCGCAAGCTGAGCTGATGACAAATAATGACGTGCTGCGCCGACTCCGCTACATCCTCGACTTCAGCGATGCGAAAATAATCGCCGTGTTCGCCCTGGCCGGCAGGGACGTGAAACGTGGTCATGTTATTGCCTGGACGCTCAAGGACGATGACCCCGCTTTCGAACCCTGCAATGACCGGATGCTTGCCACCTTTCTGAATGGCCTGATCATAGACAAACGCGGCAAGCGTGATGGTCCGACGCCGAGGCCTGAGCATCGCCTTGGCAACAACCTCATTCTGATGAAGCTGAAAATAGCCTTTAACCTGCGCTCGGACGAAATTATCACCACACTCTCTCGAGCGGGGTTTCGCCTCACCGAGGCTGAGCTGGGTTCGTTTATGCGCCGGCCCGGACACAGGAACTATCGCGCGTGCAAGGACCAGGTTCTCAGAAACTTCCTGATGGGCCTGCAGCTGCAGCTACGCGGGGGTGGCGGCGAGCAAGCTCCGGCGACCTCACCCTGGAAAAGCCTGTCAAAGTAAGCCTGCGTCGGGTTCCAGGCGAACAGGCATCCAGCCTTAAGCAACAAATTGGCTTACAATAGGCGCCCGCGGCAACCTTCTGGTACACAACTCATGCTTAACATCGGGCAGTTTAACCGGCTCATCGTACTGGAGACCCCCGGGCACGGCGCTATTCTTGATGGTGGTGACGCTGGCCGTCTGCTCCTGCCCTTGTCGCAGTGCCCTGAGGGCCTTGCGCCCGGTGACGAGCTGGATGTGTTCATTTTTCTGGATGCCCAGGGTGACCCCGTAGCCACTACTCGGCGGCCCAGGGCGCAGCTCGGGGAGGTTGCCTGGCTGGAGGTCGTCAGCGTAAGTGAGGTCGGCGCATTTGTTGACTGGGGATTGAGCAAAGACTTGTTTGTTCCTTTTGCCGAGCAGCAACATCCATTAGCGGAAGGCCGCCATACTCTGGTAAAAATCTACCTTGATAATCAGGGCCGGCTCGCCGGATCTACCAGGATAGACCACTGGATAAAGGATGAAACGGTTGGCCTCAAGCAGGGGGAAAAGGTCAGCCTGATTATTGCGGACAGGACCGAGCTCGGCTTCAAAGCCATCATCAATCATGAGTTCTGGGGGTTGCTGTACAGCAATGAACTGTACCAGAAAGTGCGCAAAGGACAGCGCCTTGATGGTTACATCAAGCGCCTGCGCGAGGATGGCAAGGTAGACCTCAGCCTCACCCAGCCTGGTTTCAGTAAGGACAAAATCGGCGGGGTAAGCGCTGATATCCTCGCTGCGCTGAAAGCCAGCGACGGGTTCCTTGAGATCTCCGATAAAAGCCCCCCCAGGGACATTTACGCGACCTTTCAGGTGAGCAAGAAAGTATTCAAACAGGCTGTTGGGGCGCTGTACAAGCAGCGACTGATCAGTCTGGAACCCGGCGGTATCCGGTTGACCGAATAAGGCTTCCATACCGGCTCAGGCAACGTCGTTACCTTCCCTTTAGATAAGCGTCGCTGGTTAGTCCATCGGCGTGAATTGACCCGCCTCGAAGGCCTCCCTGAGTTTGAACTTCTGGATCTTGCCTGAACCGGTAAGCGGCCAGTCACTGACGCTGATCCAGTAGGCTGGAGATTTCTGCGCAGAGAGGCGCTCGCGAATAAAGGCCTTGAGTTCAGCAGCGGTAAACGGGTGATCAGACGCGCTGCGGATAAAACAGGCAACCTGCTCGCCCCATTTTTCGTCAGACACACCGACCACGGCAACTTCGTCTATTGCCTCGTGTTCAAGCAGGGCGTTTTCGATCTCTACCGGAAACAGGTTCTCACCGCCGCGAATGATCATCTCCTTGACCCGTCCGGTAATCCTGATATAGCCGCGTGAGTCCATGCGCCCGAGGTCTCCCGTATGCAACCAGCCCTCGCTGTCTATAGCGGCTGCAGTCGCCTCCGGGTTGTCGTTGTAGCCCAGCATGACACTGTAGGCGCGGGCGCAAATTTCGCCCTGCTGCCCGATTGGCAGCACGCTATTGCTCGATGGATCGCGTATGGACAATTCTGTATGGGCAGCGGGCTGGCCGATGGTCTCTGTCAGGTCTTCGAGGGTGTCCTCATACCAGGCTTGCGTCAGTACAGGAGATGTTTCCGTTTGCCCGTAAACGATCTGCACAGGCGCGCCAAAAACCGCCCTTGCATCACGGCACAATTGCGGCGCGACCATGGCGCCGCCGGACATGATGCGTTTCGTTGATGAGACATCGCGGCCGGAGCGGCGCACTTCGTCTATCAGTGCCACCAGCATGGTGGGGACGCCCAGAATGAAACTGGTGCGTTCCCGCTCGATTACCTCGGTAATCATCACCGGATCGAACATGGGTGCCAGTAGCATGGTGCAGCCTGTTCCCAGGCCGCCCAGTACCAGTATGGCGCACCCTGTTGTATGGAACAGGGGCATGTTGTGAACGAAGCTCTCCCCTTGCTGCATTCCGCCTCGGGTCATGGTGTCAATGCCATTGCGCACCAGGCCGTGGTGGTGCAGTAGTGCGCCTTTGGGGAATCCCGTGGTGCCAGAGGTGTATTGAATCTGCACGGCGTCCGAGGGTTTTGGGTTACGTGCTGCGCCCGAGTCTTCTCCGGCGAAAAGTGCCTGGTGATCGTTCAGCAGTATTCGGTGCCTGATTCCCGGGATCTCATCACACACTGCGTCGGCGATCTCCTGCATGGGGTTACCGCGAAAATCTGCAACGTAATAGATTGCCTCTGAGCGTGATTGCTCCAGCACATACTTTAATTCGTTCTTCTGGTACGCCGGGTTGACTGTGACCAGAATGACGCCGGCAAAGCCGCAGGCCAGCTCAAGCAGCACCCACTCCGGTACGTTGTTCGCATAAACGGCAATGCGCGCGCCTTCTTCATGGCGACTCGCCAGGGCGCGTGCGAGGCGTTCCACATCTGCCAGCAATTGAGCATAGGTCCACGAGCGAGCAATCTCGCCCACGTAGGTGAGTTCCTTCAGTGCGGCCTGATCCGGTGCGCGTTTCGTGGCCTCGCGCAGCATCTCACCAATTGTCATGGGGGCCGGCTCGGGACCGCCCTGTGCAGGGAAACAGGACTCGTCAAGTTCGATCTGGTACATGCGTCGCCTCCTGGGCGTATTTCAAGCCGGCCCCGGGGCACGGCTTTGTCTGGATTGATATTGTTATGTTCAGAAAATCACGTGCCTGATAGTTTCTGCTGCCCGGGCTTCTTCTCACTGTTTGGCGCGGAAAATTGTAGCGCGCCATCTTCCAGCTCTGCGTGCTGGAACATCTTGCGGTCCTTGCGATAGTTTTGCGGGTTGATCCATGGTTCCCGGTCACCTTGTCTTGGGAACAGGTGCATGACGCGCTCCATGTAGCCAGCGGGGAAATCGTCAATCCATTTCCGTGCTGGCATGGACCGCAGGGAATCCGGCAGTATGGGCACCACGCAGCTTGAGCCTGTTGCCCGCATCCTGTTGAGTACCCGGCAAACCCACTCCGCAGTGAGATCTGCGCGTAGCGTCCAGGACGCATTGATATAGCCAAAAGTGGACACCAGGTTGGGAACCCCGCTTACCATAAGGCCTTTATACGTCCATTCCCTGGAGAACTCCACGGGCTTGCCATCAACAGTGAAACTGGCGCCGCCCATCACCACCAGCTCCAGTCCCGTTGCGGAAACGATGATGTCCGCTTGCAGAAATTCACCGGACTTGAGTTGGATACCGTTTTCCGTAAACGATTCGATATGATCGGTAACGACACGTGCCTTGCCTGACCTGATCGCCTCGAACAGATCACCGTTTGGCACCAGGCACAGGCGCTGGTCCCATGGGTTGTAGCTGGGGGTGAAGTGTTTGTCTACATCGTAGCTGGGACCCAGTTGTTTGCGCACGTCCTTCAGCAACTTCCGCTTGACGCTCTCGGGTGCCACCCGGGTCCGGTGATAGATAAACTGCTGCAGCAAGGTGTTCTTGAAGCGGGTGATACTGTATGCCCAGCTTTCGGGCAGTATTTTGCGCAAGGTGTTGGCAAGCCGGTCTTTATCCGGGCGCGAAACCACGTAGGTAGGGGAGCGCTGCAGCATCACTACCTCGGCGGCCTTGTCAGACATGGAGGGCACCAGTGTTACAGCCGTTGCGCCAGAGCCAATCACCACCACTTTCTTGCCGCTGTAGTCCAGATCCTGCGGCCAGAACTGCGGGTAGACGATGTCGCCTGCGAATCGCTCCTTGCCGGGAAAGTCAGGTTGATGGCCGTGGTCGTAATTATAGTAACCGCTGCAGAACAGCAGGAACTGGCACTTCATGGTGATGTTTTCGGCCGGCTCGCCGCGCGCTATCTGCACCGTCCACAGTGAATCATCTGAACACCAGTCTGCAGACAGCACCTTGTGCCGGAAGCGAATCTTGCTGTCGATGTTGTGCTCGGCCGCGGTGTCACGTACGTACTTCAATATGGCGGGACCGTCGGCAATCGCTTCTGCTTCACGCCACGGTTTGAAGTTGTAGCCCAAAGTATGCATGTCACTGTCGGAGCGGATGC
>JAUIIQ010000307.1 GCA_030431585.1 Gammaproteobacteria bacterium
CCAACGACCTGCAACTGGTCGCTGATCTCAAGGGACAGGTGCCGGTGGTAACGTTGGTGCTTGGGTCAGCTGCCGGCCATGGCGCTCTCACCGGCATGTTCGCAGATTTCATCGTCATGCTTGAGGGAGCTTCGATGTTTACCGCGGGCCCACCGCTGGTGCAGGCATCGCTGGGCATACAAGCTTCTCCTGAGGAACTGGGCGGCGCGGCAATGCACACCAGCCGCAGTGGCGTCGCCCACAATCTCGCCAGCGATGAGCAGGCGGCACTGACGCAAGCGCGCTACTTTTTGTCAATGCTGCCGCAACGACATGGCGAAGCGCCGCCCCGAGAACCGCGAACGGGTGCGGCATTACCCAGCGACGCCGACGCCCTGCTGGACATCATTCCCCCCGACGGCAGCCAGGCCTACGATATGCGCGCTGTGCTGCAATCCCTGGCAGACAGGGATACGACGATGGAGCTGCAGCCAGGCTATGGCAGCTCGATACTGTGCGTGTTGGCGCGCTTTGGCGGTGTGCCGGCAATGGTGGTCGCCAACCAGCCCAACCTGCTGGCGGGCGCTATCACGCGTGCGGCTGCGGAAAAAGCAACGCACTTCATTGAAGTCGCCCATGCATTCGGCCTGCCTTTGATAACACTGCTTGATAACCCGGGTGTGATGCCAGGACCGGAATCAGAAGCCGAAGGGATACTCAAGGCTGCGGGGCAGATGTTCGCAGCGCAACGGCGCTTCAGGGGGCATAAGATCGTGGTGACCCTGCGTAAGGCATTCGGCTTTGGCTCTTCCGTAATGGGCATGAACCCCTGGGACCGACAGGCCATCAGCATTGCCCTGCCCTCTGTTTCCCTGGGCGGCGTCCCCGCCATCGGCGGGGCAGCGGCGTCCGGGGCAAGCCCGGAACAGGCCCGGGACATGCAAACGGCGCAGTCGGGGGCGTGGATTCCGGCGGATGCCATGGCATTTGACAAGGTGGTAAACCCGGTCGACCTGCGACGGGAAATCATCAACGTACTTTACAGGAACTGAATGGCGCACAGCTTTACAAGCGGCTCTGTGGCAACCCTGCAATAGGCCCCGGGGGCCGTGACTGGCAATCCTGGGCGCGCCTGGCTGTAGCTGGCTACTTCGCTGTAACTGGCTACAATAACGGACCAGTCATTGCGGGAAGTGTATGCATGGATATCACATTGGAGGGCAAGGCTACAGGGCCTCTGCAAGGCATCAAGGTGCTGGACATTACCGCCATGATCACCGGGCCTTTGTGTAGCCAGATGCTGGGAGACCTGGGTGCGGACGTCATCAAGATCGAGCCAACACACGGCGAGGTCGCGCGCTGGTTGGCGCCGCCCCAAAAAGGAGGGCTGACTGGCTTTTATTGCCAGATGAACCGTAACAAACGCAGTCTGGCCCTGAACCTGCAGGACCCCGACGGGGTTGCAATACTGAAGACACTGGCTGCCGACGCCGACCTGGTGATTGAGAACTTTCGCGCTGGCGTTGCCGACAAACTGGGTGTCGGTTACAACGACCTCAGTGCCGTGAATGAAAAGCTGATCTATCTCGCGATCAGCGGTTTCGGCGCCTCGGGCCCCTACTCTGACCGCCGCGCCTACGATCCGATTGCACAGGGCATGGTAGGCATGATGCACATTCAGGGCGCACCCTTTGGCGGCAAACCGCAACTGATACAGTCTGCGATAGTCGACAAAACCACGGCTACCACGGCTGCCGGTGTCGCGCTCGCCGCACTGTACGGACGCGATGGATTGGGCGGGAGTGGCAAGGGCCAGCGGGTGGACGTGCCGATGATCGATGCCTACGCTGCCAATTCCCTGCCCGATATGCTTCCGGTAGATGCCTTCCAGCCTTCAAACCTGCCCGACCCCGAGCCGCTGGCGGTGTTGCGTACCTTTGCAACGAAAGACGGCTATGTGGTGGGCATGGCGCTGCAGGACAACCACTTCAAGGGCCTGTGTGAGGCGCTGGAATGTACCGAGCTACTTGAGCGCGAAGGCATGCGCAACATTGGCGAGCGTGTCGCCAGTTTCGAACCGTGGCTGGATGCCATTGAAGCAGAAATTGCCAAGTGGGAAACCGATGAACTGCTTGCTCGTTTTGACCAGCAGGGCGTGCCCTTTGGTAAAGTGAAGACCATTCGCGAATTTGCCGAGGATCCACAGGCGCAGCACAATCGCACGATTTTTGACGCGGAGCATCCGGAACTTGGCACCTTGCGCTACGTGCGCTATCCCGGCCATTTCTCGGCCACACCTGCCAGCCTCAATCGCCACCCGCCGCGCCTCGGTGAACACACGGAAGAACTACTGCTGGCAGCAGGATACACCGCGGAACAGGTGTCCGCCTGGCGAGAAGAAGGTGTTGTCGCCTAGCCTGAACCAGCCAGGTGCAGGCACGTACTGATCAACCTGCCTGTTCAGCAGTGTGCAAAACGCCAGGCACCAGCCCTGCCGGCAAGTCCCTGGCAACCTGACGCAACAGTCGTCGCCTGTAGCCCTGCGCCTGCCGGTAACCCTCCAGCGAGGGAAAGCGGCACATCACAATCATGGCGTCCTGCGCCAGGCCAAGGCGAGATACGCCGCTGTAAAGCCCA
>JAUIIQ010000080.1 GCA_030431585.1 Gammaproteobacteria bacterium
CTCTGGTTGCTGCACTGGGCGCTGAGGTTGTTGGCGGGCTGCAGAGCGCGGGGGTGGCGGCAGCGGTAAAGCACTTTCCCGGTCATGGCGATACCAGCCTGGACAGTCATACGCACCTGCCCTGCATACTGCGCGACCGGCAGAGCGCCGAGAGCGTTGATCTGGCGCCTTTCGCAGAGGTGATCAGTACCGCGTCACCGGCGATGGTGATGACCGCACATATCCAATATCCGGCGCTGGACGCCGATACGCTTCCCGATACCGATATTGTCCGCCCGGCAACGCTGTCGCGACGCATTATCACGGGACTGCTACGCGAACGACTTCACTTCAGTGGGGTGGTGATCAGTGATGCCCTGGATATGCGCGCGATCAGTGAGCTGATATCACCGCAGCGGGCGGTGATCGAGTGTTTTCGCGCGGGTGTGGATATCGCGCTGATGCCGTTGCTGCTGCGTGATGAGAGCAGCCTGCAGCAGCTGCAGGACATCTTGTCAGCCGCAGCGGACGCCGTGCGCGCAGGGGAGTTGGATGAATTACAGCTGCGCCTGTCTGCGCAAAGAATACTGGCCCTGCGGTCAGCCCACAGCTGCGCCGCGACGCAGTCGGCGGCGCTGGAACGCATTGGCTGCGAAGCGCATCTTGCATTGCAGCAACGTATTGCTGAACACAGCATTACCCTTGTCCATGGTGTGGAACCGGCGCTGGTTCCCGGTAGTCTGGTGCATCTGCTGATGCCCTGTGAGGATTCCGCACGGGCCTTGTCTGCTGCCTTGCTGGATCGCGATGCCAGCCTGCGTATCAGTTGGCAGGCCCTGGATGATTTCAACATGGAGCGTGAGCGGGACTATATAGCGGCGGCAGCCACTTATCTGGTTGCGGTGAACGAACCAGCCATGAGCGCGGTGGAACTGGGTGGTGCCGAGGATCTGGGTGAGCTGCCGGACCAAAGCCCTGCTACCGTGCAACAGTGGTTGCTGGCCAAGGCTGGCGACAGGCAACGGATCGTATTAATGCTGGGCTCGCCTTATCGCGCTGGCCAGTTCGCCTCCGTTGCCGATAGCATACTGGCCAGTTACGACGGCGCCCCGGCAGGTTACAGGGGTGATCCCGGCCCTGCCTACCAGGCGCTGGCGGCGGTATTGACGGGCGAAGTCAAAGTAATCGGGCAGCTGCCGGTCTCTATGGACGGGGTTTGAATGTGGGATGGGGCGTCGCGTGTTGTCTCACAGCCTCTTTTGAGTGGCACAGAATTAGTGGCACAAAAAACCCGGCCGCAGCCGGGTCAAGCCTCAGGATTTGCCCTTACATTGGCGGGAAGCTACCCAGCACCAGTTTTGCCGCTTCGTTGATTTCGCCGGGCTCATCCTCGTGTCGCTTGCCCTTGAGCTTCGACTGCGTCACGCTGCGCCAGACACTCTTACCGGCCTTGGGATCGATCATGTCAATGATGAACGTTCCTTCTGTGTAGTTGCTCACGCTGACTTCGGTATTGGAGCAACTCCAGCAGCTGTACATGCTGTAGCGGTTATAGCCGCCATAGCGCCCGTAGCCCATGCCGTAGGACGGTGTTTCGTAGGTGCGCACATCAGTCTTGTTCTGCGTACCCAGGTGCCAGCTCAGCAGCAGGTCCGCCTCGGCGGCGTTGTCGACAATCTCGAAGCCGCGATTGCGTAATTCCTGTGCCAGCGCATCGTCTATGCGCTCTTTCTGGAAATCACTCAACTGCAGGGGATTGTCACCGGTAACCTCACCAGACCGGTCATAGAAGCCTATTTTCTTGGTGGTGCTGAAGTCGTAGTCGCGCTTGAAGTCGATATCCGCTTTCGGCGTGGTGGAGCAACCCGCGAGGAACAAGGTGGCAACGAGCAGGCCCAGGGCGAGTTTAATGTGTCGGGTGTATGTAGTCATGAGATGGTCCGGTTAGTAGTCAACAGCTTCAGTGTAGCTAATTTCTCCCCGGATTAGCAGGGCCAGGGCTGGATGAGCAACTTTGCAGCAGGCTCTGTAACTGGCCCACATGCCGACGGGGGGCCTGGCTCAATGCCGCCATGTCGGCATCGCGCTGTTCTTGCCACTGCCGGTAGTCTGCCGGCAGAACCGCATCAAGCTGCTGTTCCAGTGATACCACCGGTGGCAAAAGCTGGTGGTAGCGCCGTCCCAGCACCGCCGCGCGTGGCTGGATTCCCTCGACGAAAAACTTGCGCACGACATTGGGCAGGATGTCGGCGGCGGCGGGGCGTATGCGCGGTGAGCACAAAGGCCCGCGCATAGCCCTGCGCTGCAGCAGGTTGTCCGCGCGCTCCAGCCAGTGTGCCTGATGGGCCAGCGCGCGCCACAGTACGCCAGCATCGCCCAGGCGCACTTCGCTCAATTGCAGTTCGAAGGCCAGGTTGTCTGCCTGGTAGTCACCTTGCAGCCAGCGACGGCTGGCGGCGTTGATCTGCTCCAGCGCGTGGATAACCTCGCTG
Organism: Gammaproteobacteria bacterium; assembly: GCA_030431585.1. GTDB lineage: Bacteria > Pseudomonadota > Gammaproteobacteria > Pseudomonadales > Halieaceae > Halioglobus. The sequence continues at coordinate 2,472 of JAUIIQ010000080.1, forward strand.
GAGGTGTCGGCGGGGTAGCCCGCGGGCAGCTGTGCCGGGCGCCACAATGCCGCGTATTCCGCGCTGCCCAGGGTCGCGTTAAAAATCAGTGCCGGCAGCTGATCCCGCTTCAGGTCCTGCGCTCTGGTCAGGTCCTGTGCCAACTCCTGCTCTCCTTCTGTCTCGAGCAATTCAATGCAGGCCGGAGCCAGGCGCAGGAATTCCAGGGCCAGCAGCAGTCGCTGGGAGTCCCTGGCAAGCTTGCCAAGGCTGCTGTTCTGCTTGCCGATGGTGACCTGCAGCTCGCATCCGCGCAGGTCCAGGAAGTCCAGGGTACCCAGGCTGTCAGCGGCAGTGGGCAGACGCAGCTGCCCCTCTCTGGGCAGCCGGGGCAGTGCAGCGGGCAGGGTATTCAGATTGGCCTCCTGTTCCAGGGTGCGCTGCAGACGCTCCAGGTACAGGGTAAAGGGCGCATCGGCGTCCGGTGCGCCGCAGCCCGTCAGCGCCAGCAGCAGGGTGACACAAAGGCAGGGCAGTAGAGGCTTGGTAGGCATAGGCTCTTTATAGCGCAGCCGGGCCGTCAATGGATCATCAATAATTCCCCTGCAACGCATAGGCCCTTATTTAGTACACTACTGATCAAGGATCGGGACGCCGGGTTGAGGAGTGATAGTCATGCGCTGGATTATTGTGTTGGTTGGCTTTCTGGGTGCCTTGCAAGCATCCGCGCAGCAGCTGGCCGCCCAGGACATCATCCGCAAGGCCATGGACCATTACCGGGGCCAGACCTCCTACTCAGAAATGACCATGACCATTCATCGTCCCGACTGGGAGCGCAGCATGACCATGCGCGGTTGGAGCGAAGGTGACAAACAGACCCTGGTGCGTGTGGTGGAACCGAAGAAAGATGCGGGCAATGGCACCCTGTCAGTGGACGGCAATATGTGGACCTATACCCCGAAGATCAACCGGGTGATCAAGGTTCCCTCGTCGATGATGAGCCAGAACTGGATGGGTTCCGACTTCTCCAACAAGGATATCAGCAAGGACACGGCCATCATCGAGGATTATGACCACACTCTGCTGTCCACCCGCGAAGAAGGTGGCCATACGATCTGGGTCATCGAGTCTGTTCCGCACGAGGAGGCTGCGGTGGTATGGGGGCGCGAAGTTCTGGAAGTACGCGATGACTGGGTGCTGCTGAGGCAAGAGTTCTGGGATCAGGATAATGAACTGGTGAAGGTCCTTGAGGCGGGCCAGATCCGGGAAATGGGCGGGCGCAACGTAGCCACGGTGTTGCGTATGGGCAAAGTGGCGACGCCCGATGAGTGGACCGAAGTGCGCACCGAGGCCGTGGAGTTCGACCTGGCACTGCCGGCCAACCTGTTCACCCTGTCCAACCTGAGAAACCCGCGCCAGTGAATGTGACCTGGGTCCTCGCCTGGCGCAATCTCTGGCGCCATGGCCGCCGTACCTGGCTCACCGTGGGCGCGATGGTGTTCTGTAACCTGCTGCTGGTGTTCATGATCTCCCTGCAGCTGGGCTCCTACCAGATGATGATCAACAACAGCCTGGCTATGGTCAGCGGGCACTTGCAGGTCCAGCACCGTGATTTCATGGCCGACCAGCGCATGCGCGACAGCGTGCCTGCGGTGGCAGCGCTGGCTGATTCAGTGCGCGAGGCGCTGGGCACGGAGGCGGTTGCCGCCCGCGGCCAGGCATTTGCCCTGGCGTCCAGCGAGGACCGCTCCTTTGGCGTGCTCATCACCGGCGTTCAGCCTCTCTACGAACCCAGCGTATCCAGTTTTCCCGGGTTGGTCAGTCGCGGGCGCTATCTGCAGGCCGATGACCGCGACGCCATCGTTATAGGCGCTGTGCTTGCCCGTAATCTGCAGGTGGACCTTGGGGGTGAACTGACTTTTCTTGGCAGCGGACGTGACGGCTCGTTTGCCGCGGGCGTTGCCACGGTGGTCGGTATTGTCGACACCGGTATCGCCGATATCGACCGCGTGGTAGCGCAGGTGCCGCTGGTATGGTTTCAGGACGTCTTTACCATGGCAGACGCCGGCCATGCTGTGGTGGTGCGCCTTGATGAGCTGGATGCGGTCCCGGCGGCGGTGAGCACAGTCAGCTCTCTGCTGGCAGCAGACGGGGACCTGCGCGTCCTGGATTGGGACGCGCTGCAACCGGGCCTGCGCCAGGCCATTCAGTCGGACATGGCCAGCGGCTGGCTGATGTACGGTGTACTGATTCTGCTGGTAGCCTTCAGCGTACTCAATACCCAGCTGATGTCGGTGCTGGAGCGCACCAGGGAGTTTGGCGTGATGCTGGCGCTGGGCATGAGCCCGGGCCGGCTTGCCCGCCTGGTTGGCATTGAAACCTTGCTGATGGCAAGCCTGGGCCTTGCCCTGGGCCTGTTCCTTGGTGCGCTGCTGATCTGGTACCTCAGCGTTGCCGGGTTTACCTATCCCGGTATGGAGGAGATGGCGGCGCGCTTTAATATGGACGAGCGCATGTATCCGGAGGTCAGTTTGCTGGCCCTGGCCTGGGGGCCCGTCACCGTGTTTGTGTTTACCCTGTTGGCGGCTGTATATCCCTCCCTGCGTCTCTTCCGTCTGCAGCCGGTGGCAGCGATGAGGGCCGTGTGATGGGTGGCGTATCGCGCATCGTGGCGGTGCTGGCCTGGCGCAACCTGTGGCGCAATTATCGCCGCACCCTGATCATGCTGCTGGCTATCGGCATCGGCGTCTGGGCTATGATCTTCATGTCTGCCCTGATGCGCGGTATGACGGACCAGATGGTGCACAATGGTCTGGCGGTACTGCCGGGAGAGGTGCAGATCCATCATCCCCGCTACCGCAGCGACCCCAGCGTGGTAAACAGCATGCCAAGTCCCACGGGTGAATTACTTGCTGCCCTGGAGAAGCCGCCGGTGAGCGCGTGGGCGGCGCGGGTGCGGGTGCCTGCTGTCATTGCCAGTGAACGTGACAGTCGCGGCGTCACCTTGCTGGGGGTGGACCCGGCTGCGGAGCGGGCACTGGGCTCCCTGCCTGACGAGATTCTCCAGGGTCGCTTTCTCACCGATGCCGCTGATCGTGGGGTGGTGTTGGGCGCGAGCCTCGCCCGCAAGCTGGACACAGAGCTGGGCAAGCGCGTGGTGATCATGTCGCAGGACCCGGACAACAACGTGGCTGATCGGGGCTCGCGCGTTGTCGGGATCTATCGCGCGCGTCTTGCCAGTAACGAGGAGCAGTTTGTCTATGCGGGTCGCGAGGTGTTGCAACAGATGCTGACGATAGGCACTGCTGTGTCCGAAGTCGCTGTAAGCGCGAACGATTACCGCCAGGTAGACAGCTGGGCCCCGGCCATCGAGGATGCTGCGGGCGATAATCTGGAGGTGCTGACCTGGATGGAGCTGGATACGTTTCTGTCGAGCATGCTCAGTATGCAGGACGGTTTCACCCTGATTCTTATGGTAGTCATTTTCGTGGCCCTGTCATTCGGTCTGGTCAATACCCTGGCCATGGCGGTGTTTGAGCGGGTGCGGGAGATAGGCCTGATGCAGGCCCTGGGAATGCGCCCCAGTCTTATCCTTTACCAGTTATTGCTGGAGAGTCTGTATTTATTGGTACTCGGACTGATACTCGGCAATGGACTGGCCTGGCTCACCATCAAGCCGCTGGAATCGGGCATCGATATCTCCGGCGTCGCCCAGGGTATGGAAATGATGGGTATGGGTACCACGCTGTATCCGGCGCTGGCCTATCAGGACATGTTGATGTCCACTGCGGTAGTGATCGTGCTGGGCTTGCTGGCCAGCCTGCTTCCGGCCTGGCGTGCGGCCCGCCTGGACCCGGTGCGGGCACTGAATAAAACCTGACGGAAAAGCTGATGAGCGCAATTATTTGTAAAGACCTGTGCAAGACGTTCAGGCAGGGAGAGGAAGTCATTACCGGGCTGGACAATGTCAGCCTGTCCATCGATGCGGGCGAATTCGTTTGCCTCTCCGGCCCGTCGGGTTCCGGCAAGACAACCCTGCTCAACGCCATGGGCGGACTGGATACACCCGACAGCGGCGAGATTACCGTGGGCTCCCAGCGGCTGGACCAGTTGGGCAAGGGCGAACTGGCGGACATTCGCCTCAACAGCATTGGCTTCGTATTTCAGGCGTATAACCTGATTCCGGTGTTGTCGGCGCGGGAAAACGTCGAGTTCATCATGCAGGTACAGGGCGTACCCGCTGCGCAGCGCGGCCAGCTGGCTGAGCAAGTGCTGGCAGACGTTGGCCTGCAGGGTATGGAGACGCGGCTGCCCGCAGAGCTGTCGGGCGGCCAGCAACAGCGTGTAGCCGTGGCGCGCGCAATTGCCAGCAAACCGCGGCTGGTATTGGCGGACGAGCCCACGGCGAATCTCGACACCCACAGCGCGGCCCAGCTGATGGACCTCTTTGTGGCGCTCAATGAAGATAAAGGTGTGACCTTTGTTATCTCCACCCACGATACGCGAGTGATGGGATACGCACGCCGCCTGGTACGGCTGCAGGACGGCCGGCTGATCAGTGACGAAGCGCAACAACCCCATGGTATGGCGCAGGCGTAGTGCTGTATGCCCGCAGTCTGCTGCTGTTCCTGGCGCTGCTGTCCGTGCAGGCAAGGGCAGAGGTTCCTTTGCTGGAAGGCGGGCATGTAAAAGCGAGTTGGCAAAGCACCAGTTACCCGGATGACAGTGTCTTTCGCGACGCTGTGGGTTCGCTGGCACATGATCAAGGCGCTGAGCTGCGCCTGAAATTTCGCGCCAGCCCCGGTCCGCTGCAGTTGCAGGCTGATTATCAATGGTTGGTGCGCCGCGGCGATGGCGTTTCCCTGGCAGCGGACTTCAATGACCTGTTCCTGTTGCCGCCGGTGCTGCCCGATGATGATCGCCGTTGGTGGGACCTGACCCGTGAGATCTCCAGCAGTGATGACTCAGCCGTGACGCAGCGCCTCGATCGACTGGCCGTGTCCTGGGCCGCAGACAAGGCCTTTGTGCGTTTCGGTCGCCAGGCGGTGAGCTGGGGTAATGGCCTGATCTACAACCCGATGGATTTTTTCAATCCCTTTGACCCGGCGGCGGTGGATACGGAGTACAAGATCGGTGATGACATGTTCTACGGGCAATACCTGCTGGATTCAGGGAATGATCTGCAGCTGGTGAACGTGCAGCGCCGGGACGAGCAGGGAGATGTCTCTCAAAAGGTGAGTTCCACCGCGCTGAAGTTCCATGGCTTTGGCCTGGACCGCGAATTCGACCTGCTGCTCGCAGAGCACTTCGAGCAGACGCTGATAGGCGGCGGCGGTGTATTTAATGCCGGCGAGTCAGTGTTGCGAGGTGACATCCTGTTTGCCGACGCAGAAGACGATTGGGTGGTCAGTGCCGTGGTCAACTGGTCCTACTCGTGGACCTGGCGAGGTCTCAACGTCAGCGGGGTCGCAGAGTATTTTTTTAACGGCTTCGGGCTGCGCGAAGCCGACTACAGCCTGGAAAAGATCGCGGCTGCCCGGGATCTGGTGCAGCGGATCGAGCGGGGAGAGCTGTTTACCCTTGGCCGGCATTACCTGGCAGCGTCGCTGATGATTGAAGTGACGCCGCTGGTGAACCTAACGCCCAATGTCTTTTACAACATGGGCGACGGCTCTGCGCTGGCACAGCTGGTGATGCAATGGGACCTGGCGCAGAATTGGCAGCTGCTGGCGGCCGTGAATGCGCTACTGGGTCCTGCAGGCACTGAGTACGGGGGGCTGGATACGGGCCTGGATGAGCTCACTCTCGGTTCAGGACCCGGTTTCTTCCTGCAGGCCGCGTTTTACTTCTAGGCTCCCATTTCTTCCCGCGCCCTTGCCAGGTAGGCCTGCAGGTTTACCAGATCCTCTGGGGGAGAGCATTTCACCCAGCCGGAAAATCCTGCACAAACGGTGAGATCGATGTCTGCAAAGGAAAAGTTATCCCCTGCCAGCCACCGGCGACCGTCCGCCAGCGACTTGTCGAACTTTTCCCACCCCCACATCAGGCGTTTTTTGCCACGCTCTGCCAGTTCCGGTATCTGCTCCAGATCCAGCTCGCCGGGCAGGGCGCGCCCCTTGAACCCGGGGCTGCTGTTGCGCAGCGCTTCGGCGACGGCCATGAACAGCATGGTAAGTACTTTTGAGTCCCAGCTGGAAACCAGGCCCTTCTCCAGTGGCGTGCTGCCAAACAGGGGCTTTTCCGGGTAAAGCGCCTCCAGGTAGGTACAGATGCCGATGACTTCAGCGAATACAGTACCGTCTTCCAGCACCAGCGCGGGAACGGTTCCTTCGGGGACAATGGCCCGGTACTCATCGCCCAGGTGTTCTCCCGCCATCATGTCTATCTGCTGTGTGTCGATCTCTATCCCCTTGTACTTCATAAAGAACGCCAGACGCTGGGGGCTGGGAGCGGGATCATAGGTATAAAGCTTCATGCGGTTGTCCTTTGGAATTGCGGTGGAATCATCGTTGGGGGTGGGAAGTCTAGGCTGAATTGGCGGGTGAGACCAGTCTCGTCCGGCGAGGGTGGAATAATTCTCCGGCCGTTAACGTTTTCCATAACCTCATAAGTGGCTATAATGCCCGCCGAACTCGAACAGGATTGCTCCATTATGACCCGTATTGCTTTCAGCCTTATTGCCCTGGTTTTGGCCTTCAGCGCCGCTGCCGTCGATCTCACCGACGCCCAGCGTGCCGAAATCGCGGAACGTATCCACCCTGTTGGTGAAGTTTGCCTGCAAGGCGACACCGACTGCGGGGGAGCCGCGACCGCTGCCGCCAGTGGCCCGCGTTCAGGCGAGGATGTGTACAACAGCGCCTGCATGGCCTGCCACTCCACTGGCGCCGGCGGCGCACCGAAAGTGGGCGATATCGCAGCCTGGGCTGACCGTATCGCAAAAGGCACCGAAGCCCTGTACCTGGCTGGTGTCAATGGCGTTCCCGGCACCGGTATGATCGCCAAGGGTGGCTGCATGAGCTGCTCTGACGAAGAAATCCACGCGGCTGTCGACTACATGGTTGCCGGCAGCCAGTAACCTGGTGCAACAGCGTGCCAGCCGCGACTCGCAAGTGTCGCGGCTTTTTTGTTTTCGGGGGCTGGTTTTTTACTCCCAGGGTGAGCGGGAGCCAGGAAGGAGAGAGTATGCGTAGCGGAAGCAGGCTGTTATTACTGGCGTTATTGCTAAGCGCCTGCACTCAGGAAGTGGCTCCTCCGCCAATGGTCGAGGTGGTGGTGGCCGATGTTGCGCTGGAGCCCTACCAGCCCAAGTCGGTATATGTGGGGCGTTTGCAGGCCCGGGACGATGTGGCGATTCAGGCCCGGGTGTCAGGGTACCTGGTCAGTCGGGATTTCCGCGAGGGGCAATTGGTGGAAGAGGGCGACATACTGTATCGCCTTGACGCGTCCGAGTTCGACGCCGCGCTGGCCAAGGCCAAGGCGGACCTTGCGGCTGCCCAGGCCAGTCAGGCCAATGCCCTGCGCAATTACAAGCGAGGCCAGGAACTGCTGCCCAAAGGGGCTATATCGGAGTCGGAGATGGATGATCTCACGGCGAAAAAACTCGACGCGGATGCGCGCATCGAATCAGCCTGGGCGCAGATGAAAAGCGCTGAGGTAAATCTCAGCTACACCACCATTATTGCGCCGATTACCGGCCGTATCGGCCGCAGTATCGCCAGCGTGGGAGACCTGGTGGGACCCAATACCGGCAACCTCACCACCCTGGTCAGTATTGACCCGATTGAAGCCTTGTTTACGGTGAGCGAGGCCGCCTATATAGCGGCCATGAAATCGCGTATGTCGCAGGAGCCAGATATCAGCGCGCTGCGTGACGTAGAGGTGACACTGGAGCTGACCAACGGCCTGGAGTACCCGGAAGTGGGACGCATTGATTACTTCTCGAATCGCGTGGATCAGGAAACCGGCACGCTGGAGGCCCGGGCTGCAATTCCCAACCCGCACTCGATACTGGTGCCCGGCCAGTACGTGAAGGTGATACTGCAGGACACCAACCTGCTTGAAGGCCTGTTTGTGCCCCAGGCGGCGGTGCAGGCGGACCAGCAAGGCAGTTTTGTGCTGGTCGTCGACAGCAACAGTACGGTGCAGCGTCACAATGTAGAGCTCGACCAGCGCATCGACTTTATGGTCCGGGTGGTCAAAGGGGTGGAGGAGGGAGAGCGTGTCATAGTGCGCGGGCTGCAGCAGGTTCGGCCGGGCATGGTGGTGAAAGTGCGTGAGTTGACCGCGCAAGCGCCAGCGCAAGAGCAGGAATAGGCAGTGTTCAGCGCGTTTTTTATTCACCGGCCCAAGCTGGCCATGGTGCTGGCGATCGTCCTCACGCTGGTGGGCGGGCTGGCCATCTATAGCCTGCCCGTCAACGAATACCCGGCTATCTCACCACCGAGTATTGTTGTGTCCGGGGTTTACCCCGGCGCCAGTGCGGAGGTGGTGGAGACCACAGTAGGGACCCCCATAGAAGATGCTGTGAATGGTGTGGAGGGCATGATGTATATGTCTTCCAAAAGCGCTAACGATGGCAGTTACGTGTTGACCGTGACCTTCGAGGTCGGTGCAGACGCAGACATGGCGCTGGTGCGGGTACAGAACCGGGTGAAGCTGGCGGAGCCCTCGCTGCCCGCTGAGGTCACTGCCATGGGGCTGAGCATCGCCGAACGGTCACCGGATATTCTCAAGATTATCAGCTTCACCTCGCCGGATGGTTCACTGGACTACAAGTTCATCTCCAATTACGTGAAGATCAATGTACAGGGTGCGATAGCCCGTCTGGACGGTATCTCCTCTGCCAGCATACTGGGCGAGGCAGCCTATTCCATGCGCCTGTGGCTGGACCCTGACAAGATGGCGAGCCTGAGCTTGTCGGTGATGGATATTCACGCGGCCTTGCGTGAACAGAATGTGCAGGTCGCGGCCGGCAAGATTGGCGCGCCGCCCTTTGACGGTGCGCTGCAAACTGAATACACGCTGCAGACCAAGGGCCGTTTGCACGATGTGGATGAATTCGAGCACATCGTGCTGCGCGCGCGCCCTGACGGCTCGGCTATCTACCTGAAGGACGTTGCCCGGGTTGAACTTGGCCAGTCCGATTACAACTTCTACGGTGAGACTAATGGCACGCCGGCCGTCAATATGGCGCTGTACCAGACGGCTGACGCCAATGCCCTGGCCGTGGGTGACTCGGTCAACAGGCTGTTGCAGGACATGTCTGCCGGTTTCCCCCAGGGCCTGGGCTATGTGGTCAGTTACGACACCACGCGCTACGTGTCCACGGCGGTGCGGCAGGTGGTGATATCGCTGTTTCAGGCCGTTGCCCTGGTGGTTCTCGTTACGTTTGTCTTCCTCGGTAATTGGCGTGCTGCCCTCGTACCGACATTAGCGATACCCGTGTCCCTGGTGGCAACGTTCTCTGTGTTGATGGCCATGGGTATGAGTATCAACACGGTAACTCTGTTCGGGCTTATCCTTGCGATTGGTATCGTGGTGGATGATGCCATCCTGGTGATCGAGAACTGCGACCGTCACCTGCGCGAAGACCCATCGATGTCGTCCAGGGATGCCGCGCTGGTGACCATGAAGGAAGTGGGTGGCGCGATCATCGCCACCACGCTGGTGCTGTTAGCCGTGTTTATTCCGGTGGCGATGCTCCCAGGCATAAGCGGTGTGATGTACAGGCAGTTTGCGGTGACGATCTGCGTCGCTGTGTGTTTTTCTTCATTGAGTGCGCTTACGCTGAGTCCCGCCCTGTGCAGTCTGCTGTTAAGCCCGGGAGAACAGGTGGAAGCGCGTTGGTACAGGCGATTCCAGCAGGGCTTTTCCCGTTTGACCGGCTTCTACGACGCAGGGGTGCAATGGGTGCTGCGCTCGTTGCGCCTGCTGGTGCTGATTTTCCTGGCATGGATGGCAGCCCTGGCGGTGGGTTTTATGAGCACGCCCACGGGGTTTGTCCCCGATGAGGATAAAGGCGTGATGCTGGTGAACATGCAATTGCCTGATGCGTCTTCCATCAGCCGCAGTAAGGCGGCCATGGACAAACTTGCGGGCCTGATTGCCGCTGACCCCGCAGTGGAGACGGTGTCGGCGATTACCGGATTTTCCGTGCTCAACGGTGCCATGGCGAGTAACAGCGGTACGGTATTCGTGGTACTCAGGCATTGGGATGAGCGTGAGGATGAGGCCAACCTGGTGTTCAATGTTGCTCGCCGAATCAATGCCCGCGCGTTCGCGCAGATTCCCGAGGCCAGCATTTTTGCCATCTCGCCACCTTCGGTGCCCGGCATGGGCGCAGTGGGAGGATTGGAGTTGATGCTGCAGGACACGCTGTCCAGGTCACCCTCTGAGCTGGCTTCAGCGATCAATACACTGGTGGTGGAAGGCAACCAGCACCCCCACTTGCAGGGTGTGTTCAGCACGTACCGGGCGAATGTTCCGCAGTACTTCGTTGACGTGAATCGTTTGAAGGCGAAGAACCTGGGCGTCTCGCTGGATGAAATTTTCATTACCCTGCAGGCGCAGATGGGCTCCCTGTACATCAACGATTTCAACAAGTTTGGCCAGACCTATCATGTGGTGATGCAGGCAGCGGCACCCTACCGGGCAGACCTGTCCGACCTCGATCACTTCTACCTCAAGTCCAACAGTGGCACCATGGTGCCGCTGAGTACGCTGGTGTCTACGCGCCCTATCCTCGGGCCGGATGTCTCCACCCGCTACAACCTTTACCGGTCTGCCAGCGTGCGCGCCTCTACACCGCCGGGCGTCAGTTCGGGCGAAGCGATGCAGTCATTTGAGGAACTGGCCAGACAGGTGTTGCCTGGCGGCTATACCTTCGAGTGGACTGGCCTGGCCTACCAGGAGCGGGAAGCCGGGGAGACTGCACTGTTTGCCTATGCTCTGGCGCTGATATTCGTTTACCTGTTTCTGGTGGCCCAGTACGAGAGCTGGTCCATTCCCGCGGCTATCATCCTTGTTGTTCCCATGGCCATCGGCGGTGCGATTGCGGCGTTGCTGGTCTCGGGCACGGCGCTGAATCTCTATGCGCAGATCGGCATTGTGCTGCTGATTGGCATGGCTGCCAAAACTGCGATTCTTATCGTGGAGTTCGCGCGACAGCGGCGCGAGCAGCAGGGGGAGCAGATTCTCATTGCAGCGCGCGAGGCAGCGCGATTGCGCTTTCGCGCGGTGTGCATGACGGCCATCTCGTTTATTCTCGGCATCCTGCCGCTGATGCTGGCCAGTGGTGCCGGTGCATTTGGCCAGCAATCCCTCGGTATCACCGTATTTGGCGGTATGGTCGCCGCACTGTTGGTAGGCGTGTTTTTCGTGCCTGGCTTTTATGCCATTGTGCAAACGTTGCGGGAGAGGCTAAAAGGTGGCCCGGCCCCGGGTGACCGCGCTGGGCAGGTTCACCTGAAGTAGCAGTGGTGGCGTCAGGCGTCAGGCGAACAGGTTCTTGAGTCCGGCGAGGGTTTCCTGCCCACGCGCTTCATTGGCTTCCTCGTCGCTGATGTCAGCTCCCTGCCAGTTGAGGTCTTCAGCGGGTAGTTCTGCAAGAAATCGGCTTGGCTCACAGTTAATGGTTTCACCGAACTGCCTGCGTTTGGCGGCCATGGTCATTGCCAGCGTCTGCTGGGCGCGCGTGATACCAACATAGGCGAGGCGTCTTTCTTCCTCTATGTTGCCGTCCTCCACGC
>JAUIIQ010000081.1 GCA_030431585.1 Gammaproteobacteria bacterium
CATGGGACTCTGCGCAGACTAGTACTCATAACAGCCAAGTATATTGACTAAGTCATTGTGCACAGTGAATCCTTTCAAACATGAGCGACCGCTCTGGGGACGAAAGCTGACATCAACCGCCTCTAAATCTAACATACTGGCCAAGTACAGCAATGGGGCCATGAGCGGACGTGGCTCTAGCGGTACTTCTCCAAAATTGGCTCGAAGTCCTGTGGCCGACTCCACTTTACTCATTCAACGAAACGTCACCACCTTCGTCGGCGAAGCAAATAGCAGATCGACGAAGTTGGTCGATGCCAGGCGAGAACTCTTTTCGACATTTCTTCACCGAGAGCAATTGCATACTAAAAAAATCCGAGCCGGGCCTGTGGCTATTACGAAAATGGCATCGTTCAATACCATTGATAAGCGCTAGTTCTGGCATCCAGGAAGCCCAATGGCATCCTTCCAGTTTCGAGATCGAAATGGACCCAGAAAAGCTCTTTATCTCTGGAGTCTTGCGCAAAAGTAACAAGGTAGCACCGGGCTCCTCGCGCTGGGCAGACGGTGAATTCATATTCATGATCAGTGTAACGAGACCCACCACGGCGTTTCAATCGATACAGGCTTACCAGGCCATCGAGCAACATTTGCTTGGAATGTAGGGCCGTCTCAGGCCCAAGTCTTACGCCAGTATCTCCCGACTGAACAAGAGCTATCAATGAACTTGCTACTATTTCCCGAGGGGAAATGAACAGAGCAATCGCTACGGGTAGGAGTAAGGCTGCAAATATCGCATGGCCTTTTCTACCCGCTCGTAGAGACAGAACGATGCCCAACCCTGACAGTAAGAACAGAGCTAGACCACTGATGATTATGATTAAGAAATGTGAATAGAAAAACTGAATCAATATAAGACTCCAACCTAACAACTGGTCATGAGTGCAGATCAAACCTTACGCGATGTGAGCGAGAACGGCCTCTCAAATTTTACTATCAAAGTCACCGCTACACGGCGAAAGTGGGCGATCATCCTTAATGACAAGAAGCTTTTGGTGCACAGCCGCTCCCGCACAAACAAAAACAGCCAGCAGGCTGTGGGCCTAACTGGCTGTTTCTGAAAGATTTTTGGTCGGGACGGCAGGATTTGAACCTGCGACCACCACACCCCCAGTGTGGTGCGCTACCAGGCTGCGCTACGCCCCGAGAATCGCTGTGTTAGCGAGGGCGGCATTATACTGAAAACCGCCGGTCAGACAAACCTTAATTGGCCGGAGACAGGGTTTTCAGCAGTTCTTCCAGTTCTTCGATTGTTTCCTTGATGACCGCCTTGATATCAACGCCGGCCAAACTGCCTGTTTCGTCGGTCATGCGCTGGCGGGCACCACCGATGGTATAGCCCTGATCGTAAAGCAGGCTGCGAATCTGGCGGATGGTGAGTACGTCGTCGCGCTGATAATAACGGCGGTTGCCACGTCGCTTAACGGGTTTGAGTTGCGGGAACTCCTGTTCCCAGTAGCGCAACACATGGGGTTTTACCGCGCACAGCTCGCTTACCTCACCTATGGTGAAGTAGCGCTTGCCCGGTATAGCGGGTAATTCGTTATTGTGGCTCGGTTCCAGCATATTCCTCTACTCGGGCTTTCAGCTTTTGGCCAGGCCGGAAGGTCACCACGCGTCGGGCGGAGATGGGTATCTCCTCCCCGGTTTTCGGGTTGCGTCCGGGACGCTGGCTTTTATCACGCAGGTCAAAATTGCCGAAGCCCGACAATTTCACCTGTTCGTTGTTTTCCAGGCAGGAGCGTATCTCCTCAAAGAAGAGCTCAACAATCTCTTTGGCTTCCCGTTTGTTGAGCCCAAGCTCTTCAAACAGGCGTTCAGCCATTTCAGATTTTGTCAGCGCGGGCATCTTCCCTTTACCTAGTTCCTGAGCTCAGCTTTATAGTTTTTCTCCAGCGAATCAACCACTTGATCGACCGCCAGATTAACGTCCTGATCGCTAAGAGTGCGCGAAGAATCCCGGAATGTCAAACCAAGGGCGAGACTTTTTCTTTTAGGATCAATACCTTTGCCCTCATAGACATCAAACAGGGTTAAGTCCGTAAGGTAAGTGCCTGCCGATGCTCGAACATTTGTCATCACCTCTTCTGCCGGCACCTCTCTATCGACGATAATCGCGAGGTCACGGCGTACTTCGGGGAATTTCGACAATTCGGTGAACTGTGGCAGCTCGGCTTGCAACAGTGCCGAGAGGGTGATTTCGCAGACATACAGCGGGGCTGCCAGTCCCAGTTCCTGGCCAACGGCAGGGTGCAGGGCGCCGATATAACCGACAACTTCCTCGTCCCGGGAAATCAATGCGGTCTGCCCGGGATGCAGCGCGTCCCGTCGGGCAGCAGCAAAGCTGAAGCTGCCGCCGCTGCGCGTCAGTGACAACAGGCTCTCAAGATCTCCTTTCAGGTCGAAGAAATCCGACGCCTGGGCGTCGGTGCTCCAGCCTTCAGCCAGGCGCTCGCCGGTCACCACCATGGCAAGCGTGGGCACCTGCTTCAGGCAGTCTTCCCCCGGCAGGAAGCGCAGGCCCGTCTCAAACAAGCGAACACGAGGCTGCTGGCGCTTTGTATTGCGCAGCACGGCGGACACCAGGCCCGGCAGCAGGCTGGTGCGCATTACCGCCATGTCCGCCGAGATAGGGTTGGTAAGTGCTACGGGCTGCAAGCCGGGGTCGAATAAGGTCTGCAACTTCGGGTCGACAAAGCTGTAGGTAATGGCCTCTCTGAAGCCGCGGGCAGCCAGGTGACGGCGCACGCCGGACAAGGCCAGGTGACCCTCGGGCCGCGCTGGAATGACCATCTCTGTGGTGGTGCGCGTCGTGGGCATGCGGTTGTAGCCGTAGACACGGGCCAATTCCTCCAGCAGGTCCGCTTCAATGGCTATATCAAAACGCCAACTGGGTACGGTACAGGACCAGCCTTTATCCGTGGTGGTGACGCCCAAGCCCAAACCAGCCAGAATGCGCTCCACCTCTGCAGGCTCCATGGCAAAACCCAGGACGCGCTTGATTCGCGCGGCGCGAAGCGAAACGTCAGGTCTGGCTGGCAAATGCTCGGCAGCTACCGATTCCTGCAGCGGGCCAGCTTCACCACCCACAATGTCCAGCAGCAGCGCCGTTGCCCTCTCCATGGCGGTGGTTTGCAAGGTGAAATCCACGCCCCGCTCAAAGCGGTGCGAGGCGTCAGTATGCAAACCGTAGGAACGCGCTTTGCCGGCCATCAGTTGTGGTGTGAAAAAAGCCACCTCGAGAAACAGGTCAGTGGTTTGCTGGCTCACCGCAGTGCCCTGCCCGCCCATCACGCCAGCCATCGCCACCGGCTTTTCATGGTCGGCGATCACCAGGGTACCGGTGTCGAGTTTTACCGTCTGGCCATCGAGCAGTTCCAGCGATTCACCGGCTTGTGCCGTGCGCACGCGAATTCCGCCCTGCAGGGCATTGAGGTCGAATGCGTGCATGGGCTGCCCCAGCTCCATCATCACGTAGTTGGTCACGTCCACCACGGCGTCAATGGAGCGCACGCCTACCCGGCGCAGTTTTTCCTGCAGCCACAGCGGGCTGGGTCTGGCGATATCAATACCGCGCAGTACCCGGCCGACAAAGCGCGGACAGCGTTCGGGCGCGACCAGCTCAACCGGCAGCGAGTCTTCGATAGTGGCCGGTACCGCATCTATGCTCGGCTGGGTTACGGGCAGGCTGTTGAGCAGGCCCACCTCACGGGCTACCCCTGCCAGCCCCAGGCAGTCTGCCCGGTTCGGTGTCAGGCCAATCTCAATGGTGTGATCATCCAACCCGAGGTAGTCGCGCAGGTCGCTGCCCACCGGCGCGTCATCCGGCAGCTCCATCAAGCCCTCATTGGCATCCGACAAGCCCAGTTCCTGCTCCGCACAGAGCATGCCGAAGGACTCCACACCACGGAGCTTTGCCTTCTTGATCTTGAAGTCGCCGGGCAGCACACCGCCGACCACCGCCAGGGGGGCTTTAAGCCCGGCTCTCGCATTCGGCGCGCCACAGACAATTTGTACCGTCTCCGCGCCGACATTCACTTCACATACCTGCAATTTGTCTGCGTCAGGGTGTTGCCGGGCAGATACGATCTCGGCAACCACCACGCCACTGAATTGCCCGGCTACCGGGCTGACCGCGTCCACTTCCAGCCCTGCCATCGTAATCTGGTGGGCAAGTTCTTCGGTGGCTATATCGGGACTGACCCATTCGCGCAGCCACTGTTCACTGATAATCACTGTTTACTCTCCACAATCCAGGGTGATCAGAACTGCTCAAGAAAGCGCAGGTCGTTGTCGAAAAACAGGCGCAGGTCGTTGACGCCATAACGCAGCATCGCCAGGCGCTCCACGCCCATACCGAATGCAAAGCCGGTGTACTTCTCGGTATCGATACCGGAATACTCAAACACCTTCGGGTGCACCATGCCGCAGCCCATTACTTCCAGCCAGCCAGTGTGGCTGCACACCCGGCAGCCGTCGCCGCCGCAGTTCACACACTGTATGTCCACCTCGGCAGAGGGTTCGGTGAAGGGAAAGTAGGAAGGCCGAAAGCGCACCGCCAGCTCCCGTTCAAAAAACTCGCGCAGGAAGGCCTCGATAACACCCTTGAGATCGGCGAAGCTGGTGTGTTCATCTATCAACAGCCCCTCAACCTGGTGGAACATGGGCGTGTGGGTCAGGTCCGAGTCGCAGCGATAGACGCGCCCGGGGCAGATCACCTTCAGCGGCGGTTCCTGGCTCTCCATCACCCGTACTTGCACCGGGGAGGTATGCGTGCGCAGAACCGTGTGTTCATCAACATAAAAGGTATCGTGCATGGCCCTGGCCGGGTGATGCGCGGGGATGTTGAGCGCTTCAAAATTGTGATAATCGTCTTCAATTTCAGGGCCTTCCACCACATCAAAGCCAATGGCAGCAAAAAACTCGGCCATCCTTTCCATGGTGCGGCTCACCGGGTGAATACCACCGGTGGACTGGCCTCGCCCGGGCAAGGTCACGTCAATCGTCTCGGCTGCCAGCTGAGCCTCGACAGCGAGAGACGCAAGTGCCTGCTTGCGCTGGGCGATCAAGCCCTGCAGGTCCTGCTTGACCACATTGATTTGCGCACCCGCCTGCGGGCGCTCCTCGGCCGACAATTGCCCGAGGCCTTTCAGCAGGGAAGTGATCTGCCCCTTCTTGCCCAGGTAGTCAACGCGCAACTGTTCCAGCGCGGCGCTGTCTTCAGCTGCTTCTATCGCTGCCCTGGCGGCGGCGGCCAGTGATTCAAGGTTGTCCATTTTCCTGGTCTCGATATAAATCTGTTGATTCGGGGAACACGCTCATTCCCAACCGCGTCCGCTTCGGCTTCCTGCCTCTCACGGACGTACCGCACATCCATCTGCATTCGCCGCTACCGCCCTCCATGGCTTTCGCGGCATACCGTACTTCCCTGTACATAAAAAAAGGGAAAGAGCAACGCCCTTTCCCTTTTCAGTTTTACAGATAGCCAGCGAACCGCGGGGCATTCCCACGGTAGGGGTGGGCTTAGGCCAGAGAGGCCTTCGCTTGCTCCACGATCGCTGCAAAAGCCGGCTTATCGTGCACTGCAAGGTCCGCCAGCACGCGGCGGTCCAGAGCAATATCGGCCTTCTTCAGGCCATTGATAAAGCGGCTGTAGCTAAGGCCATTGGCACGAGACTGGGCATTGATGCGGGTGATCCACAGCGCGCGAAACTGACGCTTGCGCTGACGACGGTCACGGTAGGCATACTGGCCAGCCTTGGTTACGGCCTGCTTGGCAACACGGAATACACGGCTGCGAGCGCCGTAGTAACCCTTGGCCTGTTTCAAAATCTTCTTGTGACGGCGATGCGCCACTACACCACGTTTTACGCGAGGCATGAGTCTTCTCCTTTCCTATGGGTGATGTGCAGTACCGTTACTTGGCGCGCAGCAGGCGATCGATCAGAACTTCATCATTCTTGTGAATCATGGAGGTTCCGCGCAGCTGACGCTTCCGCTTGGTCGTCATCTTGGTCAGGATGTGACTCTTGTGTGCGCTTTTGCGCTTGTAGCCACCGGCGGTCTTCTTGAACCGCTTGGCAGCACCACTGTGAACTTTTGCTTTAGACATAATCAAATACTCCGCATTTGAATAATAAAATATAAAGAAACCGGGGCGTCACAATGCCGTCAGTTCTTCTTCTTGGGTGCGATAACCATTGTCAGTTGCCGGCCTTCCATTTTCGGGAATTGCTCGACACCGCCCAATTCGGCCAGATCAGCTTCTACTCGCTTGAGCAGCTCCATGCCAATTTCCTGGTGAGCCATTTCACGTCCGCGAAAGCGCAGCGTGACTTTGGCCTTATCGCCGTTTTCAAGGAAACGTGTCAGGTTGCGTAGTTTTACCTGATAATCTCCTTCCTCCGTCCCTGGACGAAACTTCATTTCTTTGACTTGCGTACGCTTCTGCTTCTTCTTTTGAGCAGCTTTCTGCTTCTTCGCCTCAAAGATGTGCTTCCCGTAGTCCATAATCTTGCAGACTGCGGGGTCTGAATCAGCTATCAATACGAGATCCATACTGGCGGCTTCCGCCGCCGCCCTGGCTTCACTCAGCGGCACAATGCCTACCTGTTCGCCTTCGGCGCCAACAAGGCGAACCGGGTCCGCCGTAATCTGGTCATTCGTAAGTGCCTTCTTGGCGGCACTTTTACTGTCTCTCTTAATGCTGATTCTCCATTAATCCATTGCAATACGACCGCGACGCCCTACGTCCTGTGTGAGTTGCGCTAAAAACGCATCGAGATCCATCGATCCCAGGTCCTCACCACGACGAGCGCGCACGGCCACTGTACTTGATTCTACTTCTTTATCCCCTACCACGAGCAGGTAGGGAACCTTCTGAATCGTGTGCTCGCGGATTTTAAAGCCGATCTTTTCGTTTCTCAAGTCCGAAATCACCCGAAAGCCCTTGTTTTTTAAGGAATCTTCCACAGTTTTGGCGTATTCGGCATGTTTGTCAGTGATATTGAGCACCACGGCCTGTGTCGGCGCCAGCCAGGTGGGGAAAATTCCCTCGTAATGTTCTATCAGAATTCCGATGAAACGCTCAAAAGAACCAAGGATGGCCCGGTGCAACATTACCGGCACCTGCCGCGAGCCGTCCTCTGCCACATACTGGGCGTCCAGCCGCCCGGGCATGGAGAAATCGACCTGAATGGTGCCCAGCTGCCACACCCGGCCAATACAGTCCTTCAGGGAGAATTCAATCTTGGGCCCATAAAACGCCCCCTCCCCCGGCAGTTCTTCCCAGGGCAGGTTTTGCGCATCCAGGGCGTCGGCCAGGGCTTTTTCCGCCCGGTCCCAATCTTCATCGGTGCCGACACGCTGCTGCGGCCGGGTAGAGAGACGGTAGATTACATCCGCAAAACCAAAGTCTGCATACACCGCGTGCAGGAAGTCGATGAAGGATGATACCTCGGGCTGGATCTGCGCTTCGGTGCAGAATATGTGCGCATCATCCTGCACAAAACCGCGCACCCGCATAATGCCGTGCAATGACCCGGATGGCTCGTTGCGATGGCATGAGCCGAATTCGGCCAGGCGCAGAGGCAGGTCACGATAGGACTTCAGCCCCTGATTGAACACCTGCACGTGGCAGGGGCAGTTCATGGGCTTCACCGCGAACTCGCGATCCTCCGACTTGAGCATGAACATGTCGTCGCCAAATTTATCGGCATGACCAGACTTCTCCCACAGCGACAGGTCAACAAGCTGCGGGGTCTTGATTTCCTGATAGCCGTGCACCTTCTGCTGGTCACGCATATAACTCTCAATCGTCTGGTAAATACTCCAGCCGGCGGGGTGCCAGAACACCATACCCGGGGCTTCTTCCTGGGTGTGGAACAGGTCCAGCTTCTTGCCTATCTTGCGGTGATCACGCTTCTCCGCTTCCTCGATACGATGCAGGTATTGCTTGAGCTGCTTCTTGTTTGCCCAGGCAGTGCCGTACACCCGCTGCAGCATCTCGTTGTTGGAGTCGCCGCGCCAGTATGCGCCAGCTACCTTGGTCAGCTTGAACGCGCCGAGTTTACCGGTGCTGGGAGCATGAGGACCGCGGCACAGGTCGCCCCAGTCGCCCTGCTTGTAGAGTGAAATCTCCTCACCCTCGGGCAAATCCTCGATGATCTGCACCTTGTATTCTTCGCCAATACTGCGAAACAGCTCAATCGCCTTCTCGCGGCTGGTAACGATACGGGTTACCGGAATGTCTTCCGCCACCAGCTCCTGCATGCGTGCTTCAATTTTTTCCAGGTCTTCCGGCGTAAACTTGTGCTCTGTGGCAAAGTCGTAATAAAAACCATCCTCGATCACCGGCCCAATTGTTACCTGCACCCCGGGGAACAGCTCCTGCGTTGCCATGGCAAGCAGGTGAGCGGTTGAGTGGCGAATGATCTCCAAACCGGCCTCGTCGCGTTCGGTAATAATGGCGAGCGAGGCATCATCCTCGATCAGGAAGGAGGTATCGCGTTCTATTCCATCAACCACGCCGGCGAGTGCGGCCTTGGCCAGACCGGGGCCGATATCGGCAGCCACGTCATGGACGGAAACGGGTTTATCGAAATTACGTTGAGAGCCGTCAGGCAGGGTGACAACAGGCATGAGCTTTCCTTGTATCAGTGGTGGCCCCTACTAAAGGCCACGTGAGTCAGCTTCAATCCGGGATTTTTGCTGAGCTTACGGTTGCTTGAACCGGGTTAGAAGCGGCGCAGTCTAGCACAGGTTTCCCGGGAATTGGCATGCGCGAGAGCTGAACCGGGCATAATGCCGTAACACCTATGGCTGCAGACCCGGCGATGGAGGCCCCCGCAGCCAGCCTCGTGTCCGGCCGCAGACTCAGGCCCTGGCTTTGGGCCTGTTTTTTGGTCTGGCCTTGGCTTTGGTTTTGGCTTTGGTTTTGGCTTTGGTTTTGGCTTTGGTTTTGGCTTTGGTTTTGGCTTTGCCCGGTCGCCCGCCTTTCGCCGCTGGCTTCCCGCCTGAACCACGCCTGGCCGTTGAACGCTCCGCCAGCCACTGGGCTGAATCCGCCCAGACGGCGGCCTGTGCCTTGCTACCGATAATAACGCCCATGTGGCCGCCCGGCGCCTCGCGAAACTCCTTGTCCTGCGAGGCCACCACGTCGGTAATGCCGCTGGCCACCTCAGGCGGCACCAGAATATCGGTCTTCCCGGCAAACGCCAGCAGGTTGCAGCGGATACTATCCAACTCGGCAACCTCGTCACCAATATACACTTTGCCGCGCGCCAGCTGGTTCTCATTGACCACACCTGCGGCCATATCCCTCACCACACCGCCTGGGTAACGCAACATGTTGTTCAGGTAATCCGAGGTGGTGGAATGTGACTCCACAAAATCACGATCGCGCAGGTGTGTCACCAGGTCCCAGTAGGTGGTCACGCTACCTACCGGATCGGTCATTTTGAACACCAGCGTGGTCACCCAGTCGGGCATGGAAAGGCGCGCGGGGTCCAGGGTATTGAGACGGAAATTCGAATAATTGCTGACCAGTTTGGCAGGGCCGTCCATCGCCTGCGCCACGCCGGCCACCATGGAAATGACGCCCTTGCCGGTTTCCAGATCGATAGGGCTCGCTACGGTGACAATATTGCGCACGTGCCTGTCCCGGGTAAGCCCCTGGTAAAGCAGGCAGAACAGCCCGCCCATGCACCACCCCATCAGAGACAGGTCCTGACTGGCAGAATGTCGACGCACTTTTTCCAGAGCCTGGCCCATCATCTCCTGGGCATAGTCGAGCAGGCCCAGGTGAGCATGCTCTTTACGCGGCTTGCCCCAGTCAACCAGGTAAACCTTGAAGCCGCAGGCGACCATATAACGCACCAGGCTGCGCTGTGGCATGAGGTCGAAGGTCTCAGTCGTCACACCTAATGGTGGCACCAGCACCAAGGGGACAGCATGCTGCTTGCGTTGTATCGGCATCGTCGTGCCGTCAACCAACTGAATCTCATCCTCGTCGGGCAAGTCATAGTAGCGCACCGACATCAGGTCGCCATCGTGAACCAGTTCAAACCAGGTGCGGCCGGATTTGATCAGCGTGTCACGTTTAAACAGCCAGTCGATACTGTTCGCTGTGGATTCGGCCAAACGTTGATTCAGGGCCAGAGTCTGATCGAGGGCGAGGCGGGTCAGTTTACTCATCAGGCAGCCTCCCCTTCGGCGACAATTTCTTCCAGGTCCTGCAGCGCCCTGCCCACATAGACAGCCATGCGTTGCAGGTGAGGCAAGGTGTCGCGAGCACCGGTAAAGCCTATATTCAAGGTGCCGGCGTAACTGACGCAGTCAATACTCAGCGCACTGAACTGCAACAGCGGGCTCATCGGGTAGACAGCTTCCAGGCGAGAACCCTGACAATACAGCGGCTTGTCGGCGCCTGCCGTATTGGAAATGGCCAGGTTGTAGAGCGGAGGCACAAACTGGCCCACTGCGGTCAGCTGACTCGCATACAGAGGTGCGGCGCGCAGCAGCACATAGGATGTAACCGCATCATCAGGCAAGGACGCCCGGTCCTGGCGCACTTCTTTCATGCTGGACTTCACCGAACCCAGTCGCTCCAGGGGATCTGCCACGTGGGTGCCCAGTGGCACGCGCAAGCCGGCGATCGCATTGCCGGCAAGGTGCTGCCCGCGCTCCTGCAGAGACACCGGTATCACAGCTACCAGGGATTCATCCGGGAGTGCGTTGTACTCTTTGAAAAAACGGCGCAGAGAGCTGCCGCACAAATAGGTGAGGATTTCATTTACGGTGCTGTCCGTGGCCTCTGCCAGCGCCTCGATACGCGCCTGGTCAAACTGCTGCGTGGCAAACCGTCGCTGAGCGGTAATGCGGCGGTTCAGCGTTGATCGCGGCGTGCCCCGGGGAAACAAGAAACTGTTGCGTTCGCTGGGGCGAATAGCACCGCGCAGCAGACCCAGGGCAGCTCGACTCATGCTGGCTAGAGAATCAACTGATTCACCCAGGCCGGGCCATTGCAGGCTATCGGTAAGGTCTTGCTGGTCATCCCCCGGCTTCAGCGGTTGCGACCACAACGGGGTGATGCGCCGTGTACGAGCGCTATCGGCGAGCGTTGACAGCAATACCGGTACGCCGTTTACCCCGCCCACCATGGCATGATGCACCTTCAGGTACAGCGCAAAGCGATCGCGCTCCAGACCCTCGATAAGGTGCAGTTCCCACAAGGGCCGGGCTAGGTCCAGGGGGTTGCTGTGCAGGCGTGACACCATCTGGCCAAGCTCCCGTTCGCCGCCGGGTTGCGGCAGCGCGGAGCGGCGAAAATGGTAGTCGATGTCGAAGTCTTTTTCTTCAACCAGGCGGTAAGCAATACGTCGCGAAACGCGGCGATTCCAGGGCGCCACTGCCGGGACGGCACGCATCTCCGCCGCCAGTTGCGCGAGGTAGTGCTTGCCGCCGGAGGGGGGCTGCTTGAAGATGGCCAATACCCCCATGTGCATGGGGGTATCCGCTGTTTCCATCAGCAACCAGACAGCATCCAGCGGTTTCATCAGTACAGGCTTCATGGGAACGGTCTTGCCTCGTTGCTACTCTCCAACCAGCAAGTATACATCCAGTACAGCCGGGGGCCAGCACAGGCAGGCGCAATTGCCCTATGCCCGACCGGACAGATCGCCGTCGGCAACGGGGACCGGATCGAGGTGAACCAGAAAACGCAAGGTACCTGCAGTGGTCACTCCATCGAACGGGAAGCAGGTAACCAGGACCAGTTCTTCACTGCCTGATACCGGGAGTAGGCCTTTCTGGCTGTCTACCACCTGGGTCCTGGCCACCCTGTACTGACGCGTATGGCCATCGCTCATCTGCAGCGTCAGCAGCACGCCGGTAGCCATGTCTGCAAGGAAAGCAAAATGGGTATCGCGATGGCCTCCAACGATGGCCGTTCCCGGGTCACCAAAAGCGGCGGAACTGATGTCGTAACCGGGACCAAATGCCAGTGAATGGCCGCCATCACCATGAAGAACAAAGCGGGTCACGCCCAGCGCAGGAACACTCAAGCGTGCAACGGGCCAGGTGTCAGCCCAGGGCCAGGGCTTTACCGCTCGCCCCTGTCCCAGCAGGCTTTGCTGCCACGCCCGCTCAATGAGTATGGGTGCCAGCCAGGCTTTGGCGTGAATGAGCCCGGCGCTGGCAAACTGCGTTAGCGATATCAGCAGCAATACCAGCACCACGGCACCCGCCGAACTTCTAGGCATATTCGCACTCCGCGCGGCAGGCGTACACCAGTACCGCCAACATCAGCAACAGGCTGGCCAGCCATATCCTGGCGGTGGCCGTTGTAGCTGTGCCCGGATACGCATAGGCCTGGGGGGCCTGCCCTTGTGGCCGGGTGTTGGGCACAGCAAGGCTTTTTAACCCTGCTGTCGACGGCCGCGAGACCACCTCCTCCACAGCCACGAAACTGGTGTAGGGGCTGAGTAACTGATGGCGCAAGGCGATGGGCAGCACACTGTCGCGTATCGCCTGCTGGTCCTCGCCGTGGCGCGCCTCGCCGAGCAAGTGTTCGATCTTCTTGCGTGCCCAGAGCGATGCAACGCCGGGATGAGTGGCAGAAGTGTCGGGCGCCGTTGCGTCGGGCGCCGGTGCGTCGGGCGCCGTCGCGTCGGGCGCCGCCGCGCCGGGCCACCTCAGGGTTGTCTGCCACTCTGCCCCTGCGATGCGCCCGGTTACCTGCAGGGGCTGGTCCGGGAGTTGCTCACCAAATTTCACTGCCAGTAACAGGGGCTCACCCAGGTACAGGTCTGGAACGCGAGCCGGCCACACCTCGACTGGTGCAGGCCAGGCCACCGCCATATCAACGGCGACCGGTGACGCCAGTTGCCGGAACAGGGCAGACATTTTCGCATCCACCTCGCCCACATCGGCGATAAGCGTGTGACTGCCGCGACCATAATCCGCCGCCTTGCGCATGAACCAACCATTGGGCGCCGAGCCAATTCCCACAGTGAACAACCGGGTAGCCCCGAGTCGCTGCTCAATCTCTGCGAACAGCGCATCCTCATTGCCCACTGCGCCATCGGTAATGAATATTACCTGGCGCAATGGCGGTCTGGCGGCCAACTCGTCGGCGACCCCCGATGGCGCCAGTGCTGCGCGCAGTGCAGGGAGCATCTCCGTGCCGCCCGATGCCTGCAGATGGCGCACAAATTCCTGCGCCAATTGCAGGTTGTGCGGCGAAGCGGCCCGCGCCTGCCTGAACAGCGTCCTGAAACCACTGTTGAAGGCAATGATATTGAATTGATCCTCGGGTCGTAGAAATCGCAGCGATCTGCTCACGCTATCCCTTGCCTGACGGATGGATACACCACCCATGGAGCCGGAGGTATCGACAACAAAAACCAGTTCCCTCGGCGGGGCTTCAGGCGACTTTTGCGGCGATGGTGGTACAACCATCAACAGTCCGTAATACTCACCATCAACTTGCTCGGTGAACAGGGCTGCGGCAGGCACACTCCCGGTTACTGGCCGCCAGTTAAGTTCAAAGTCACGATCCATCTCCACCTTGCCATTGGCGAGGCGAACCGTGTAGCTATTGTCACGGCGTGTAAGCACTATCTGGTGATAGGGTGAGGTCACTTCAGCGAGAGGCAGTCCCGCATCGAGGCGCACATGTAATTCAAGGGGGTTGCGCGGTGCGAGGTCAGAGCCCGCAGCCGCATGCTGCAGCGGTGAAATTGCCGCCGCGTCCGCCACCTCACTGGTGGCCACCGCCCACCCGTGGGATGGCAGCAGGTCCATCGTTTCGCTTGACCCGCGCTCCATGGGTACACCGGGCATATAGCGCGGAGTGATGGTAGCCGGCAAACGCAGGGCAAATGAGCCATCGCTGTAGCGCACTGGCTGCACATACTCGAGCTCCACAGTGACCGTCTCACCCGGAGCGATGTTTGCCACCCGGTTGGTAAACAGATTGGGCCGCTGCTGCTCTACCAGCGAGGCTTTTTTACCGGCCTTCCTCGCCTCTTTGTAGGCTGCCCTGGCCTTTTCCTTCTCACTTAT
>JAUIIQ010000308.1 GCA_030431585.1 Gammaproteobacteria bacterium
GATGAAGCTGTGCCTGCAGGCCAACCGCGAACACATGATTGAGCGCTTTGAACCCTACCGCCGCCTGGCCAACCTGGCGCAGTACTACCATGATCACCCTGAGTCGCTGATCTACGCATCAAACCAGTTCCTTGCCGACCTGCTGGTGTGGTACCACCTGGCCTGGCTGGCGGAGTCCGCGCGGCGCACCGACCCGCGTATCCAGGCGCTGCAGGACAAGGGCGGCAACTACAGCCTGCATGAACGCCGCGACCTGTTGCAGATAATCCTGGAGCTGCTGACATCCATCGTGCCGCGGTATCGCGCCTTGTCGGACTCAGGCCAGGTTGAACTCATTATGAGCCCTTACGCTCATCCCATCGTTCCGCTACTGCTGGATATGGAGAGCGCGCGTGAAGCCATGCCCGAGGCCCCCCTGCCACTTAACACCCACTATCCCGGCGGCCGCGAGCGCGCCCGCTGGCATCTGCAGCAGGGCAGGGAAACCTTCGAGCGGGTGTTCGGCCTGCGCCCGCAGGGGCTGTGGCCCTCGGAGGGCGGGGTCAGCCAGGAGGCACTGGCACTGTTTGCTGAAGAAGGGTTCAGCTGGATAGCCAGCGGCGCCAGCGTGCTCAACAACAGCCATGACAAACTGCATCACGATTGCAGCCATCGTATCTACCAGTTTGGAGACGCCGATATCAACTGCGTGTTCCGCGACGATGGCTTGTCCGACCTTATCGGTTTCAATTATTCCGACTGGCATTCAGACGATGCAGTAGCCAACCTCATTGGCCATATGGAACACATTGCCGACCTCTGCCCGGACCGCAACGACTGCCTGATAGCCATTATTCTCGACGGCGAAAATGCCTGGGAGTACTACCCGGAGAATGCCTGGTATTTCCTCAGCAATCTCTACCAAGGGCTGGTGGACAACCGAAAACTGGAACTGACCACGGTCAGTGACTTCCTGCGCAAGTCGCAACCGCAGGCATCCCACGAGAAGCGGCTGGTGGCGGGCAGCTGGGTCTACGGCACGTTTTCCACCTGGATAGGCTCGCCGGAGAAAAACCGCGCCTGGGATCTGCTGGTTGAAGCCAAGCGCTGCTTTGATGAGCAGCTTGCGGCAGGCGGGCTGTCGGCACAGCAGGTGCACGATGCCACCAGGCAGCTGGCCATTTGTGAGGGCTCCGACTGGTTCTGGTGGTTCGGTGACTACAACCCCGGGCCCACAGTCAGCCAATTCGACCAGCTTTACAGAATGCATCTGGCCCACCTTTACTACCTGTTGAATATCGAAGCGCCAGGCTCTCTTTCCGAGGTGATATCCCGTGGTGGTGGCCAGCCCAGTCGTGGTGGAGTGATGCGCTCACAAGACGCGGGCGCTCAATAATGCCCGCATCTCACGCGCGCAGGGCGGGCGTCCTGCTGCACCCCAGCAGCCTTCCCTCGCCAGGCTATATCGGTGACTTCGGGGCTGAGGCTCGCCGCTTCGTCGACAGCCTGGCCGCGGCTGGCCTGTCTATCTGGCAGGTATTGCCACTGGGGCCAACGCACGACGACGGCTGTCCCTATCAATCCTCCTCGGTGCATGCCGGCAACCCCGACCTTATCTGCCTGGATTGGCTGGTGGATCACGGGATGCTGCAAGCGGATCAGGCCGCGCAGGGAAAGCTCGGGCCGCAGGAGAAACGCCAGGCCCTGGACCTGGCGTCACAGGTATTTTTCGATCAGTTGTTCGGCGCGACCACGTCGCCACTGATCAATGCCTACAGTGACTTCGCCGGCGAAGCGAACTTCTGGCTCGAAGACTACGTGCGTTTCCAGGCCTTTCGTGATGCGGAACAGCGTAGGCCCTGGAGCACCTGGGCACCCGGATTACGGGACTGCGAGCCCGAGGCCTGTGAGCAGCGGGCCATGGAGCTGGCGGAGCAGCTCAGCAAGTTGCGCTTCCGCCAGTTCGTGTTTCACTGCCAGTGGGTTGAACTGAAAGCCTACGCCAATGCACGCGGCATACTGTTGTTTGGTGACATGCCTATCTATGTGCACCTGGAGAGCGCTGACGTCTGGGCACACCAGGAGCGCTTTGAACTGGATGAACGAGGCCAGCCGATCACCGTAACCGGCGTACCTCCCGATTACTTCTCTGCCGAGGGCCAGCTGTGGGGCAACCCCCAGTACGACTGGCGCTATATGCTGGACCATGGCTTTGAGTGGTGGCTGAAACGCTTTGCTTCGGCCGCGCGCATGTTCGATATGGTGCGAATCGACCACTTTCGTGCTTTGGAAGCGCGCTGGGAGATCCCCGCTGACGCGGCCACGGCGATGGAGGGCCGCTGGGTGCCCACGCCCGGCCGCGAGTTGCTCACCGCCGTGCGACAGCACTTCCCGGACCTGCGCCTGGTGGCAGAAAACCTGGGTGATATCAGCCCCGAGGTAGAAGCACTGCGGGAAGAATTTGCACTCCCTGGCATGCTCATCCTCCAGTTTGCCTTCGATGGCAACCCCGACAACCCTTATCTGCTGCACAAGCACCAGGAGAACGACGTTGTCTACAGCGGCACGCATGACAATGA
>JAUIIQ010000309.1 GCA_030431585.1 Gammaproteobacteria bacterium
GAAGATATCCCCGAAGCTGATGCCGCCGCCCGCCTGGACGCGGATTTTGCCCTGATGTCCGATGCCGTGACCAGCCTGCAGGAGCGGGTGATGGCCATCTTCGGCGGCGAGGCCGAGTAGCCTCCCATGTCAGTGCGCCCGGACACCAGCGATTACCGCTCGCTGTTCCTGGCAGATACCCCGTTGATGGACACGCGCGCCCCGCTGGAGTTTGCCAGGGGGGCTTTTCCCAGTGCTACCAGCCTGCCATTGATGTCGGATGAAGAGCGCGCCCAGGTAGGCACCTGCTACAAGCAGCAGGGGCAGGAGACGGCTATTGCACTGGGCCACCGCCTGGTGAGTGGAGAGGTGAGGGCGCAGCGGCTTCAGCGGTGGTGTGAATTCGCCAGGCACCATCCACAGGGCTACGTCTATTGTTTTCGTGGTGGCCTGCGCTCGCAGACAGTACAGCAGTGGCTGCGTGAACAGGGTATCGACTACCCGCTCGTGCGCGGCGGCTACAAGGCCATGCGTCGTTTTCTTATTGAGGAACTGGAGCGCTCTGTTAAAGCCGCCCGGCTGGTTCTGGTGAGCGGCAAGACGGGTACCGGCAAAACCCGCGTTATCGCCTCGCTCACAGATAGTATCGACCTGGAAGGCCTGGCCAATCACCGCGGCTCCACGTTTGGTCAACTGCCTTTGCCCCAGCCCAGTCAGGTGGACTTTGAGAATGCGCTCAGCATTGCCATGATGAAGCACCTGTCGTCGGGCGAAGGACGCCTGTTCCTTGAAGATGAGGGACGCTTGATCGGCAGACTGTACCTGCCAGAGATACTGCGCGAGGCCATGGCACTGGCGCCGATGCTGGTGTTGGAGCAGAGCATCGATGAACGGGTAGATGTGGTTCTCGAAGACTATATTGTCGATCTGGGCCAGCGTTACCAGCAGGTGCACGGCGAAGAGGGCGCCCTGCTGCATGCGCAGAAATTGCAGGCAGACCTGCAGCGCATCCGCAAGCGCCTGGGTGGCGAGCGTTATCAGCTGGTGAGCAAGTGGATGGCCGTTGGCTTTGAGCAGCAGCATTCCTCAGGCGATATTGGCGGGCACCGGCAATGGATCGCTTTTCTCCTGCAGCATTACTACGACCCGATGTACGAATACCAACTGCAGCAGCGCGCTGGTGAAGTGTTGTTTCGCGGTAATCGCCAGGCGCTGCTGCAATGGGCGGCGGCTTGATGCAGGTCCAGGCAGCTTTGAGCAGAGACCTTGTGCTGGTGGGCGGCGGACATACGCATGCCCTGGTTTTACGCATGTTGGCCATGAAGCCTCTGGCAGGACTGCGCATCACCCTGGTTTCGCCTGCAAGCCATACGCCCTATTCGGGCATGTTGCCGGGGCTGATCGCGGGGCATTACAACTTTGAGCAGGCCCACATAGACCTGGCGCGGCTTTGCCAGTGGGCCGGTGTGCGGTTTATTGAGGCAGAGGTGACCGGGCTGGATCCCGGTGAAAAACGACTTTCGCTTGCCGCCAGGCCGGACATTTTTTACGACATAGTCAGTATTGATATCGGCTCCCAGCCCGAGCTTGATTCCGTGCCCGGTGCACGCGCGCACGCGGTGCCGGTTAAACCTGTGGCCGATCTCTGGCGCCGCTGGCGACAGTTGGAAAAGCGCGTGCATGAGAGGCAGGGCGTCTCCCTCTCGCTGGCGATCGTCGGCGGAGGTGCTGGCAGCGTGGAACTGGCCCTGGCGATGGCCCACGCCCTGCGCGATAAACCGGTGGACATTCAGCTATTCTGCGGAGCAGCGCAGGTACTGCAGGGCTACAACGCCGGTGCCCGTGCAGCTGCGATGTCTGCCATGCAGCGCAATGGCATCGAGCTGCAGGTGCAGAGCCGGGTAGTGCAGGTGGATGAGGATGCCCTGCTATTGGCATCGGGCGAACGCTGGCGATATGACGATCTTTTCTGGTGTACCGGTGCAGCCGCCGCGACCTGGGTGGCTGCGAGCGGTCTGGACTGTGATGACCGGGGCTTTCTACAGATCGCTGATAGTCTGCAGTCCACCAGCGATGATGCGGTGTTTGGCGCCGGCGACATCGCCACGCAGGTCAATCATCCGCGACCCAAGGCGGGCGTCTACGCGGTGCGGCAGGCTCCCGTGCTGGCGCGCAACCTGCGTGCAGCCCTGTTGTCACAGCCCCTGGAGCTGCACCGGCCGCAGCAACGCTTTCTGTCGCTGCTTTCCCTGGGGGACCGGCGCGCCGCTGCCGACAAGGGGCTGTTGCACTGCGCAGGCAAATGGGTATGGCGGTGGAAAGATCACATAGACCGTAAATTCATGCGGCAGTTTGAACGCTTGCCGCCGCCAGGGGCTATGCCCTTCGTCGGCAGCCTGCCTGATGCCCTGAACGACGATGCTTTGGTCTGCGGAGGCTGTGGTGCCAAGGTAGGCGCTACGGGTTTATCGTCCGTGCTTGCCGAACTGGCAG
Source organism: Gammaproteobacteria bacterium (assembly GCA_030431585.1). Taxonomy (GTDB): domain Bacteria; phylum Pseudomonadota; class Gammaproteobacteria; order Pseudomonadales; family Halieaceae; genus Halioglobus. The sequence continues at coordinate 2,473 of JAUIIQ010000309.1, forward strand.
ATGAATTTCCCGGGCATTGTGTGCCTCCCGGTGATGGGGGCGATGCAGCCCCCGTACCCGAGGCCGGCGCTGGCACT
>JAUIIQ010000082.1 GCA_030431585.1 Gammaproteobacteria bacterium
TTGACGAGGATAATTTTCTACACCTGGTAGACAGGGCCAAGGATATGGTCCTGCGCGGCGGTGAAAACATCTTCTGCAGCGAGGTTGAAAACGTGTTGTTTCAACATGATGCGGTGTTGGAAGCTGCAGTATTTTCCGTTCCGGATGAGCGTCTGGGCGAAGAAGTGGGGGCGGCGATTTTTCCGCTGGAAGGCAAAACCGTCAGCCCCGAACAGGTTCGTACGTTTGCCGGGGAACATCTCGCCGCTTTCAAAATTCCCCGCTATATCTGGATATTGCAGGAACCTCTACCCAGAAACGCGAGCGGTAAGTTTCTCAAGAAGGCACTGCAGGCCCAACTGGACCCGGCAACGGCAGGCTGATGCGCGGCCGTGAACAGGGCTGAGTCAAACTTTCAGCAGTGACGCGGCCAGTTCCGGTGCCAGCGCAGGGGGCTGTAAATCCAGCAGCGTTTGCGCCCGCGCAGCGGCGTACTGCCGGGTCATCTCCTTGTCCGTAGACACCCAGAAATCACCTGCTGCAATCTGCGGAAGAATACGCTCCGCCGCTTGCTCACTGCTAATTCCGTTGGCAGCGAGCATGTCTTCCATGACCTGCTGATGATACTGGCTGACCGGGTCAGCAGATCCCTGTGAGTCCTCGAAAATCCGGGTGCGTACCGGGCCCGGTAGAATCACCGAGACACTGATCGGAGCTTTCTTCAGGTCCATCTCCATGCGCAGGCACTCACTGAAAGCCAGCACGGCGTGCTTGGCCATTATGTAGGGGGTTTGCACGGGCATAATACCCAGACCGCCTACAGAAGAGGTGTTGGCAATGAAAGCCGGCCTGCCGGCGGCGATCATGCGTGGGGCAAATGCACGCACGCCGTGCACCACGCCATTGATATTTACGCCCAATGCCCTGTCCCAGGTTTCTGTAGACAGTTCCCAGGCGAAGCCCAGTGTCTCAATGCCTGCGTTATTGACCAACAACGTAACGCCACCAAATGTATCCCAGGCGGCATCTGCCAGCGCATCCAGAGATTCAGCAGCACTCACGTCAGTCGGCACGGCCAGCGCTGTGCCGCCTGCTGCTTGAATATCGGCTGCTACCTGTTCGATACGTTCCACGGCGATATCGGCGAGCACCACCTTCATACCGGCTGCTGCGGCACGATGAGCGAGCGCCGCGCCGATGCCCGAGCCCGAGCCGGTAATAACGGCGACACCGCCTTGCAATGTTGAAAGTGAATCACTCATTACTGACTCCTGTATGAATCTTGCCTATCGGCTTTCTTACTCTGCAGCCGTGTCGGTATTGCAGAATATACCAGCCACAGCCTGGTACTGGTTTACACTGGCAATCTGAACCATAGCAGAATAACGGCAGTAAGCATGAACGACGACAGTTTCCGTGTGGTAGTGGTCGGCGCCGGCATGTCGGGGATCCTGGCGGGTATCAAACTGCGGCAGGCCGGGTACAGCAACATCACCATTTATGAAAAAGCGGAGCGCGTCGGCGGGACCTGGCGGGAGAACACCTACCCGGGCCTCACCTGCGATGTCCCTTCGCATCACTACACCTACAGCTTCGAACGGAACCCGGACTGGACCCGCCACCTGCCCCCAGGTGGTGAGATTCAGGCGTACTTTGAAAACGTGACCGGGAAGTACGATCTGGCGGAGCTGATCCGTTTCAATACCGAAGTGGTGGACGCCAGTTTCCACCAGGGTAGCTGGCGGCTGAAATTGTCCGACGGCAGCGATGATCGCGCGAACGTGGTAATCGCGGCAACCGGCGTCCTCCACCACCCGTCTGTCCCCGCAATAAAGGGCATGGAGTCGTTCCAGGGTGCTCTGTTTCACAGCGCACGCTGGGACCATAGCATTGCGTTGGAAGGCAAACGTGTGGGCGTGATCGGCATGGGGTCAACCGGCGTTCAGATTATTTCAGCGCTGAGTGAACGCGGTATTGAAGTCAGTCATTTCGTGCGCAATCCACAATGGATCATGCCGGTCGAGAACGGCTATTTCTCTGCCGAAGAGCGCGCCGCCTTTCGGGCCGACCCGCAAGTACTCGATGATGCGATGGACTTTGAAGGCTATGCACAGGCAGTAGAAGCCTATACCGAAGCCCTTACCAATCCGGATTCGGAATTGGCGCAAAGCATGAGCCAGGCCTGCCGCGACAATCTGGAGGGGAACGTTATCGACCCGGCGCTGCGCGAGCAGCTGCGACCAGACCACCAGCCATTCTGTAAAAGGCTCATATTTTCACCGGACTACTACACAGCGATTCAGCGTCCGAATGCAAAACTGGTTCGCGAAGACATAGAACAGATTGAACCTGCGGGTATCCGCACATGCGATGGAGAACTGCACGCCCTGGACGTAATCGTGCTGGCAACGGGTTTCAGGGCTGACCGGTTTATGCGCCCGATGACTATTCGCGGGCGCAATGGCCTTGACCTGGAGACTCTCTGGGCCAGGCGACCGGTAGCCTACCTGGCAGTTACGATGCCGGACTTCCCCAACTTCTTTATGCTCAACGGCCCCAACGGGCCGGTGGGGAATTTCTCGCTAATCGAGATTGCTGAGCATCAGTGGCATTACATCGCCCAGCTGATGGAGCGCTTGCGCAGCGGCGAGGTCGAAGCGATTTCCCCTACCGGAGCGGCATTGGAAGAGTTTGACGCGGCGCGGATAGAGGCCGCAAAACGTACCATCTGGTACACCGGCGGCTGCCAAAGCTGGTATCTCGATGCCGAGGGCATCCCCGCCAGCTGGCCGTGGACGTTTTCGCGTTTCGTAGAGGCAATGCGCGAACCACGCTGGGAGTATTTTGAGACTACCGGTGGAGACGCACGTTGCTGAGATCATACCTCTATGTCACGTTTTGATTGTTACCATGCCATCGCCCTCTGCTGCGCTGTATTGCTTGCGGGGTGCACAGCTGCGCACCAGAGCCCCAGGGACCAGGCTCACGGTGCCGCGTACGCGGCCACCATCCACCGAACCGAGGGCGGTTTTCCCCACATTGTGGCGCAGGACTTCGGCAGCCTGGGCTTTGGCACTGGCTACGCCGCAGCGCAGGATAACGTCTGCCTCATGGCAAAGAACGTTCTGCGCCTGCGCGGCAAGTTATCGCAATACCTGGGCCCGGACAACGGCAACCTCAACAGCGACATCTTCCGCGCTTATATGGCACAAACAGGCATGTACGATGCGCCGGTCTCGCCGGAGCTGGAATACGTCTACACCGGTTTTGCCCAGGGATTCAACCACTACCTGCGCGAAACCGGTATAAACAACATACCTGATGCGACCTGCAGAGGTGCGCCGTGGATTCCGGCGATGACAGCAGACGATGTTCGCCGAGCAGAACTCACACCCGCATTCCTTCCGCACCTTGCAGATTTATTTCTCGCCGCCGCACCGCCGGGTGCCGCACCGCCGGGTGCCGCACCATCGGGTGCCGCACCATCGGGTGCCGACCCTGAGCAGAACACGCACGCCGGCCTTGGCAGAGCTGAACAGGCAACTGCTGTAGAGATTGCCAGCCTGGCCAACAGGATGGCCAGCGCCCACGATAAAGGCAGCAACGGTGTGGCCATAGGCAGTGATCTCACCCGACACGCAGGGGGTATTCTCTACACCAACCCACATCTAGACTGGGACGTCAGCTTTCATTTTTTTCCACGACACCAGATCATTCCCGGCGTCACCAACCTGCTGGGAGCCAATACCTATGAACGGCCATTGGTGGGCTTTGGCACCAACGGCAAGGTAGCCTGGACCAATACCGTATCAACCTCGCGCACGCTGGCCCTGTACCAGCTGAAACTGGTCCCGGGCAACCCTATGGCTTACCTGTTTGATGGCAGCGAGGAAACCATCCGCCAGATTGAGATCAACACCGGGGTACTGGAGACTGACGGTGTGGTGCGCCCCCATCGCCACACGCTGTACGCTTCGCGTCACGGCTTACTGCTGGGTATGGCATTCCCCTGGGACGCGGAGAAAGCCTTCGCCCTGCGCATCGCCGATGAAGGCAATCGTGGGCAGAATGGTCTGTCCAGAGCCCTGGCACGGGCGAACGATGTGCATGACATCAAAAAGGCACTCAGTCGTTATCAGGCCACGGCCAACACCAACACCATTGCCACAGACCGCGACGGCAACGCGTTTTACGGGGACATGGGACCGGTGGCGAATATGAGCGACGCGCAACTCAGGGACTGTGCACTGCCCACCCCGGTGAGGGTGCCGCGTTTTGCTCCGGCGTTCCGCGGCGACAGCAGCGCGTGTGAATGGCAGACTGATGCGGATTCCGCCGCACCGGGGCTGCTCGGTGCCAGCAAGCAGGCGTCGCTGGTCCGCCGGGACTACGTCACCAATTCCAACGACAGCTACTGGCTGGCAAACCCGGCTGAGCCTATCGCCGACATTCCCGCAGTGCAGGGCAACAAAGAGAGCGAGCGTACCCTGCGCACACGCACAGGCCTCGCCATGATAGGGCAGCGCATGGCTGGGACTGACGGGCTGCGCGGCAATACCTTCGACATCGATTCGATTGTAGATCGCATGCTCAGTAACCAGAACCACGCGGGGCAACTGTTGCGCGATGACCTGGTCACACTGTGCAGGCGGCAGGCTCTGGTAAATCTGGAAGGCAAGGAGGTGGATCTCAGCGAGGCCTGCGAGGTGCTGGCCGACTGGGACCTGCACTCCAACCTGGACAGCCGGGGTGCCCACCTGTTCAGGGAATTCATGCGCGCTGCTTCCGGTGGCGAACTGCAGCGTCATTTACCACCAACGCTGAATTACGCCGTCCCCTTTTCCGAGACAGACCCGGTGAACACTCCCAGGGGCCTGGATACCCGGCACAACCCACAGGCACTGCAAGCCCTGGCCAAAGCCGTGGTGCTGTTGAATGATGCCGCTATCCCACTGGACTCCCAGCTGGGGGACCTGCAATCGGTGCGGAAAAATGAAGAGCGTATTCCCCTGCACGGCGGAGAGGAACGCGAGGGCGTATTCAACAAGATGGCTTTCGCCTTTACACCCGGCGAAGGTTACACGTCCATCAACGGTTCCAGCGCGAGCTGGGTCATGGCGGTGGAGTTTGCCGACCAGGCGTTACTGGCTCGCGGCGTGCTGGCCTATTCCATCTCCAGTAACCCGCAATCTGCGCACTATGCAGACATGACGAGAATGTTTTCGCGCAAGGAGCTGGTGGATCTTCCCTATGAGTTGGAGGACGTCGAAGCCGCCGCTTTACATACCATTGAAGTCCGCTTGGGCGCGGCGGACTGTGGCAACGAAGGGTGGCGAAACTTCCCCGCTCTCAAGGTTTCAGGAGAGCAGGACTGTCGCGCTGCATACAGGGCTATCAGAGCCTCGCAGTTACGCAACTGGCTTGGGGATTAACCAGGAATACAAGCCATCCCGCCCACTACAAAGCAGGAGAATCGATGTGGCAACGTCAATGAAAGACCGGTATGGGCCATGGGCCCTCATAGCCGGTGGCAGCGAAGGCATAGGCCTGGAGTTTGGCCGCCGACTGGCCGCTGCGGGTATCAACCTGCTGTTACTGGCGCGGCGGGAACAACCGCTGAAGGATGCACAAACCCTGCTGGAAAATGAGTACGACGTGAGCGTGCGCATCGCCGCGCTGGACTTGTCTACTGCCGACCTGCCAGAGCGGCTGCAGGAACTCACCGCCGACCTGGACATAGGCATGTTGATCTACAACGCAGGCGCATCCCACGGCCTGCAGCTGTTTCACGACGCTCCTCTGCAGCACTCACTACAAATGATTGCCCTGAACTGCGCCGGGCCGGCTATCCTCAGCCATCACCTGGGCGGAAAAATGCGTGAGCGCGGCCGCGGGGGCATTATTCTGCTGAGTTCACTGTCTGGCTTTTGTGGCAGCGCCTATATCGCCACCTATGCTGCCAGTAAAGCGTTTGACACAGGCTTCGCGGAATCCCTGTGGGCGGAGTTGCAGCCCTTTGGTGTGGATGTACTGTCGCTGGTAATCGGCGCCACAGACACACCTTCCATGCAGCGGGCGGGTGCCGACATGTCCGCGGTTCCCGCGCTTACCTCGGCCGAAGTAGCCGAGCAGGGGCTTGCCCAGCTGGGCAACACCCCCATACACGTGGTCGGTGAGGTCGGACAAATGCTCGCTGACGTCGCCCGCGGCGGCGACCGCAGGGAGTTGATTGATGGCATGAGCAGCGCCGCCGCCGCTATGTTCGGCAAACCCTACCCCCCGCACGTCGATTGAGCCGGTTCAATCGCCGGCCGCTATAGCCTCACTGATGGCCACCAGCCGCTTCGCCTGTTCCAGGTGCAACAGCTCCGTCATCTTGCCGTCTACCTGAATCACGCCCTTACCCTGATTGGCGGGAATGGCAAATGCCTCGATGATCGCCCGGGCACGCTTTACTTCCGCCTGTTCCGGTGAGAAGACACGATTGGCGGCATCAATCTGTGCAGGATGAATCAGTGACTTGCCGTCGAAACCCAGTCCCCTGCCCTGCTCGCACTCGCTGATGAAACCCGCTTCATCCTTGAAGTCATTGTAAACACCATCAATCACAATCAGCCCGTGAGCCCGTCCTGCCATCACCGCCATAGACAGCGCTACCTGGAACGCAGCCCGGCCCGGCGTCGCAGCAATGCCCGTTTCCAGCGCCAGGTCATTCAGGCCAAGTACAAGCCCTCGCAAGCGGGTGCATGCTGCCGCCGCTGCGATTTCACCCAGGTTAAGAATTGCCTGCGGCATTTCGATCATCACCCACAGGCTCAGGTCGGCTGCTGCGCCGGCTGCATCGAGAGCAAGGTCCAGCTCGCGCACCTGCTCACCGCAGGTCACCTTGGGCACCAGGATGCCGTGCGGAGACGCAGTCACCGCCATTGCCAGATCGTCAGCACCCCAGGGGGAATCCAGGCTGTTGATGCGAATGAGCACCTCCCTGGACCCGAAACCTCCCTGTGCCACAGCATTGGCTGCGGCGCTGCGCGCGTCCTCTTTTGCATCTGGCGCGACCGCATCTTCCAGGTCAACAATCAAGGTGTCTGCCGGTAGCGATCGCGCTTTCTCCAGGGCGCGCGCATTGGCCCCTGGCATATACAGGCAGGATCGGCGTGGGCGAAAAGAGCCGGCTGTGTTCATGCTTGTCCCTCCGGGAAGTCGTGTCGCAGGCTGGCGTGTGTCATTCGAAAGCCTCCTTGAGTAACTGGAAGGAGCGCTTTCTGTCCTCAAAGTAGTACATGTTGGTCACAGCCATCACTTCATCGGCGTGGTATTCCCCGGCCAGCCGAATGACCTGTTCCCGAACCTGCCCGGGCGTTCCCACCGCGCGACTATTGTCGCGGCTGGCGATAAAGGCCCGCTCCTGAAACCCCAGGTCATAGGCCAGCGCTTCGTGAGGGGCAAGTGAGCGGCCCTCAGATTGACCGGTAAAGAAACGGAACAGGTTGAGATCATAGGTGAGCTGCAGGGCCCTCGCCTGTTCTTCATCCTCGGCGCAGAATACACTCAACGCCAGCATCACATACGGCTTTTGCTGCAGTTTTCCTGGCTGAAAATGCCGCTGATAATGACGGGTCAGTCCCGTTTCAGCCTGGGGGTTGATAAACAGGCCCAGCACATACGGAAGGCCGCGTTGCGCAGCCAGCACGGCGCTGTCAGCACTGGAACCGAGCATCCATAAAGGCAGGTCGGCAGGAGGTGGCGGGCTGACCAGCGGTGTCGCCTGCTTGTCCCAAAGGTAGCGGCTGAGATCGTCCACCAACTGCGGAAAACGCTCGAACTTTGGCCGCCCATCCGTCGCCAGGGCGACTGCCGTGGACATATCTGCGCCCGGGGCCCTGCCCACACCCAGGTCAATACGATCCGGATACAGATTCGCCAGCAAGGCAAACACCTCAGCCACCTTATAGGCGCTGTAGTGCGGCAGCATGATGCCGCCCGACCCAAGCCGAATGGTGCGAGTGGCAGCGCCCAGTGCCGCAAGCAGCACCTCCGGAGCGCTGCCGGCAACGGATGGAAAAGCGTGATGCTCGGATACCCAGAAGCGCTGGTATCCCAGCTGTTCACACCACCGCGCCATCTGCAGGGTTTCCTGCAACGCGGCGGGGACTTCTGCGGTAGAGCGAGCCAGAGATTGATCCAGAACTGAAAGTTTCAACATTACCTGCGTTATCAAGGGTCATACAGCAACCGTCAAGCTTAACAGAAAAACCGCCCGGGCAAGGACGTTGGACTGCGCTGGACCCAGCGCCCAATTAACAGTTGGCGCGAGGCCGCGCCCGGCGCACAATAGTGCCAAACACACTATTGAACGCAACGCCGCCTGAGGACTATCCAACTTATGCTGATACACCACTTTCTGGACTACTACGCTCGCAACAACCCGGACCTGCCCTGCCTCAGCCAGCATGGCGCAAGCTATACCTACGGCGACATAGCCAGACGCAGCCTGCAAATGGCCAATGGGCTCATCGAACTGGGGGTTGGCCGCGGCCAGCGCGTGGCCGTGCTGGGCGAAAACAGCGTGGAACATTTGCTGCTGGTGATGGCGGCAAGCAGGATAGGTGCGGTTACCGTGTCCCTGAACCACCGGCTGGCCCCCGCTGAGCTGGCATTTGTCATCGCTGACTCGGATACACAAGTCCTGCTGACCCTGGCCGGTGCCGAAGACAAGATGGCAGCACTGCAACAACAGCTGGCAGCGAATGTGGTCGTACTAACAGCCGGGCAGCCAGGAAGCCGCGAACTGCACAGCTGGCTGGACCAGCAGGCAACTCAGGCGCCATCCGTTGCCGTGTCACCACAGGATGCCGTATTGCAGCTGTATACCAGCGGCACTACCGGCAATCCCAAGGGTGTCGTTCTCAGCCACTTTAATGCGCTGTCATTGTGTACCATGAATGATACTGCGGCGCCTCATCGCGCCAGCGCAGGCATGGCGGCCATTATCTGCGCCCCACTGTTTCATATCGGTGGCATGGGCTCACTGATTTTCGATGTATTCAAGGGCCTGCATACTTTGCTGCACCGCAGCTTCGACCCGGCCCAGTTCGTGGACGACATCGAGCAGTACCCGGTAAGCAACGTGTTCATGGTACCCGCTATGATTATGGCCATTTTGCAGATGCCGGGCATCAAGCAACGGGATTTCAGCAACCTCACCCAGGTCTTCTACGGCGCATCGCCCATCTCAGAACGTGTCCTGCGCGAGGCAATGGACGTATTCCAGTGCGATTTCATCCAGATGTACGGCATGACCGAAACCACCGGCACCGTCGTCAACCTGTCGGCCGCCGACCACCGGCGCGCGCTGGCGGGCAAACCGGAGTTGCTGCGCTCCTGCGGCCGCCCCTCGGTGGGCGCGCGGGTGAGAGTGGTGGATACGGAAGGTGTGGACGTACCCTGCGGCGAAATCGGTGAAATCTGGCTGTATTCAGACACCAATATGCAGGCCTACTACAACTTACCCGAAGCCACTGCACAAAGCCTGACTGACGGCTGGGTGCACACTGGCGACGCCGGCTACCTGGACGAGGAAGGCTATCTCTACCTGAAAGATCGCATGAAAGACATGGTGGTCAGTGGTGGCGAGAACATCTACCCGGTTGAAGTGGAAAATGCGATTGCCCAGCACGATGCGGTAGCGGATGTGGCCGTCATCGGCGTACCGGACGACAAGTTTGGCGAAGCGCTGCTGGCATTCATCGTGCTCAAACCGGACACTGCGCTGACACTGGACTCACTGGTCGAATTCTGTCGCGACAAAATCGCCGGTTACAAAATACCGCGACAGATGCAACTGGTGGAGGAACTGCCACGCAACCCATCGGGCAAAATATTGAAGAAAATACTGCGCGAGCCGTACTGGCAGGACTCACAGCGTAATATCGGTTGACGGCTCAACGCCTGCTGCTAAGCGTTTTGCGCCGGGAGTGTTCCATCAGGGCCCACAGGATGTTACTGGAGCTCACCTGACCCACCAGTTTGCCATTGTCCAGCACAGGACGACGGCGCTGCCGGGTATCCAGCATAGCCTGGGCCACCTCGACGATGCCGTCCCCCGGTTTGCAGGTAGCGAGGTCGGTGCTCATGGCATCCCGCACCAGGGTGTATTCCGGATCGCCGTCGTTGTACAAGGCAGTCAGCACCGCCTTGATGCAATCCAGCTCGGAGAGGATACCCACGGCCTTGCCGTCACCATCGGTAACCGTGAGCCCGGTAAGCTTGTACTCAACGATCATCTCGATTGCCTGAACAAGATTGGCATCGTGATGGATGGTCAGCGGATTGCGGCGCATGCAATCGGCGATGGTGCTGGGTGCTGGCATTGGTTTAATCCTCGTTATCCACAATGCACCTACTATAGCAGGCTGAGGCCACGCGTCACCTGGTAGGGTCGGGCGGACGCTGTCTGCGCGACGCTGTCCGCGCGACACTATCCGCGCGACACTATCCGCGCGACACTACCCGCGCATGGGTGACCCCGTCAGGCGGCCTGTTTACCGACCTTGTCGCCCTCCTTGGCCGCGGCCTTCCTGGCCGCAGCCTTACGAGCAGGCTTTTTCTTGCGCGCCGGCGCTTTGGGTTTCTTCGCCTTCACCGGTGTCGGTGCGTCTTCACCAGCGCGCGCTTCCCGCTTGGCTGAGCGATCGGCGCGTGTGGGTGGCGGCCGGCGGCGGGACGAGCGCGGACGCTTCACATCCTGCGCCTGCAGCCGCAAATCCCCGGTTTCGAAGCGGTTGAGAATTTCCTCCATGGTGCGACTGATGCGCGTGCACAGGCGAATTTGTTCAATCTGGGGGTACGCTGAATGTTCACCGCCCTCCATCAGCGAGATAAGGTCCTTCTCGGACAGGTGTGAGAGCAGCTTTGCCGGGTTGTACCACCTGAAACTGGGCACAATGTTGATATCACCGCTGTAATCCTGGTCCATCAGGGCATGCACAGTGTTCATCAGCATGTTGAAGCGCGGCCAGTTATCGCCGTCTTTCTGCACCATCCCGCGATAAAAGTTCAGCACCTCGCGGCCGATGCCTATGCCCAGACCACCGAGAGCCCGCGACAAAGCGCTGCGGTCATGATCGGCATCGAGGAAGGGAGTGGCGATCGGATTTACCATGCTGACGATGTAATGATTGGTGCTATACAGGCGCGACAGGCGCTTCGCGGGCAGGTCATCAGCAATGGATCCGTCCACCCATTTACGAGTAGGCAGGTACTCCTGCGCTTCGCCGTGCAGATTTTTTGCCATCAGTGTGACCGGCGGGAACACACCGGGAACAGCGGCCGAAGCCATCACCGCAGAGCGAATCAACACATTGGGCGAGGTGATCGCATTGAGCAGTCGCGAGCGTTGGTGAGGCTCCGCAGGCGCTACCGTGATACTGATCTGGCGACCGGTTTTTTCATAGGCTTCCTGAAACGTCATGTCAGGTACCATGCGCGCAATCAGTCGTTCCAGGTCGCCGACATCGATCTGGGGGTTGGTACCGAAAAACATCTTTGAGAAGAGGTTAGCCTCCCGCTCGGCTTCGAAGTGCACGTTGGCGGGCTGGTAAAAATGCTCCATCTCCTTGTCGGTATGGGTGCCCAGAACAGCGGCCATGATAGCGCCAGCGCTGGACCCGGAAATCACCCTTGGCAACAGGTTCTGCTCGAGCAACACCTTGACCACACCCAGATGATAGAACCCCAGAGCGCCGCCACCGGACAACATCAGCGCCGAGCGACCAAAACAGATGTTGGCGCGGTAAAAAAAGTCCAGCTTTTCCTGCGGATCCACCTTGTCGGGCGGCAGTTCTGCCAGGTAACGCAGAGCGTCATCAATTTCGTCGATGTATTGTTCTATCAGCAGCTTGGTGCCGAAGTTGGCTCGCCGGTAAAGACTGTCTCTACCCATACCGCCCATATTGCCGTGAATGCCTTCATTGAGCGTATACAACAGACCATGGTGATCCTGACGCGCGCGCAGGCTGCGCAGGCGATCGAGGCGCATACGAATCTGGCCATAGTCGTACTGGCTGGTTTGGTCCACCTCACGCCACCGTCGGGCGCCGGAGATGTTGTCATGCTCTATTGCCGCCTCCAGCCAATCAGCATAACTGCCGGCGTTGTACATTCGCTTCTCAAGCTTCTTCAGCTTCCGGGATTTACGCACTTGTTACCTCTCTTGCGTGGTCCGCCCCTGCGGGTCATGACGCCAGCATAAAACAATTTCCCCATTATATCCCCTTGATAGTATGCAGTGAGCACATGGCTTATTGATCTCCGTCAACGGTGCAGTAATCAGCCCGCCACAGGGCTGTCCAATGCGGCTTTGCCGGGACTTGAAGACACGTGCATATCGTGCAAAAAGCACTTAGAATACAGCCGCTTACCGTCACATCTCTCACTCGGGGAATATTTTGCGCGCCTACCTCTACGTCGCCGTCTTGCTACTGCTGATCTTCGGCGGCATATCCGGGTACCTGTATGACAAGTTTTCCACCCTGGCCGCAACCGATTTTTCGCCACCCCCGATCACCGTGGCAGTAGCGACCGCCCGCGAGGAGACCTGGCCCACCCTGCTGGAGGCAGTGGGCAGCATACGCGCCGCCCGCGGTGTGAAGCTGGCCTCCGAAACCAGCGGTGAAATCATTGATATCACCGTGCAATCAGGTGAACAGGTCACGGCCGGGCAACTGCTGCTAACCCTCAACGACAGTGTGGAGCAGGCCAGCCGCAAACGCGCCGAAGCCAATCTGGTACTGGCCAGGCAGCTGTTTCAGCGCGATGCCAGCCTGATCCGGCAGAAGTCCATTCCACAGAGCCAGCTGGACCGCTCCCAGGCAGACCTCGACGCAGCCATGGCCAGCCTGGCGGAGATCGAGGCGCAGTTGGACAACAAACGGATCATCGCGCCTTTTGCCGGCACGGTGGGGATTATCGAGGTCAAGCGTGGCGACTACATTCAGGCAGGCACAGCAATCACCTCACTGCAGGACCTGAGTGAGCTGGAGGTTGATTTTTCGGTTCCCGCCCGCCACTTCCCCAGCCTGCGCAGCGGCCTGCCGATGATACTGCGCACAGCCTCCAGCGACCGAGATTTCGTCGCAACCCTGCAGGCTGTTGACGTAGCTGTAGACCCGGGAACGCGCAATCTGGCGCTGCGCGCAGTGCTTGAGGAGAGCGATGGCCTGCTTCCTGGCATGTTTGCGCGCCTGTTGATAGATCTGCAGCAGCCCCAAAGGCTTGTCACTCTGCCCGAAACAGCGCTGAGTTATTCGCTCCAGGGCGACACCGTATTTGTAGTGGTGGAAGACGAGAAGGGCTTGCTGGTGCAGCCTCGCGTGGTAAAGGCCGGACAGACGCGTGACGGACGTATCGCTATAGTCAGCGGCCTCGAACCTGGCGAAAGGGTAGCCAGCGTGGGGCAGAACAAATTATACCGGGGCGCTCGTATCGTCGCGGAGCAAAACCCCGCAAGCTTCAGCCAATGAAATTTACTGACGTATTTATCCAACGCCCGGTACTGGCGCTGGTGGTCAGCAGCCTCCTGTTGCTGCTGGGGAGTGCGTCTGCATCCCGCGTTGGCATACGCGAGTTTCCCGAGCTGGAGCGTAGCGTTATCTATGTTGAAACAGCGTTCCCCGGCGCCAGCGCCCGCACCGTGCAAGGCTTCGTCACGACCCCTTTGCAAACCCGCATCGCCGGGGCTCGCGGCATCGAATATATGGTGTCTGAAAGTAATCCAGGGGTCTCCAACATCACGGTACACATGCGCCTGGGCGAGAACAGTACAGACGTACTCAATG
>JAUIIQ010000083.1 GCA_030431585.1 Gammaproteobacteria bacterium
ATTTGCGCCTCCGCCATGGGTGGCAGCAGGTCCAGTGTCACTGCCATGCCCGTGTCGAGCAGGTGTTCGAGCAGTCTTTGGGCATCGCCTCCCTGGCTGGCATAAGTGAAGTCCATGCGCACCTGGTTGATGCCCAGTTCCTGCAGTTTGTCCACCAGGTACTGGTCTACCGCCGGGTCGTCAGCGGGCGCTACGTTGACCCCGAAAAAGTCCTCGGGCACGGTAAACCCTGCGCTGGGTTGGTGGTCGCACGTCAGCAGGCGAAGGTTCTGGCCCACCGCGGCCAGAAAAGCGCCTGCGGCCAGGGGGTAGCCGTAGAGAGGATGTAGCAACTTGTTCAAATCAGCGGTTTCCCGTCAGCGCCGGTGACTGTTTCGGCGCGAGTATAGCAGGCCAGGGCTGGCGGGGTTTACTGGTTGGCGTTGGCCGCGTCCAGAAACGCCGGTTTCTCGCCACCGCCGTGCACCGCAATGCTGGTGCCACTGATATACGCGGCCATGGGCGAAGCCAGAAACAGGCATGCATTGCCTATATCTTCAGGTACTGCCATACGCTCCAGGGGGATCGTTTGGCCTACCGCTGCGATACCTGCTTCGTCGCCATAGTGCAGATGTGACTGTTCCGTGCGGGTCAAGCCCACAATAATGGCATTGACGCGCACTTTGGGCGCCCATTCCACCGCCAGTGAGGTGCCCAGGTTCACCAGGCCTGCTTTTGCTGCGCCGTAGGCCGCGGTGCCGGGGGAGGGGCGGATGGTGCTCACGCTGGCGATGTTGATAATGCTGCCGCCACTCTCCTGCTGCTGCATGACTCTGTTTGCAACCTGGCTGAAGTTGAGTGGCGCGATCAGGTTCAGCCGGATTATGGACTCGGAGAAGCGCGGCGATGCGGTGGCGGCGTCAGCATGTGGTGCACCGCCGGCGTTATTCACCAGCACGTCAAGGCGGCCAAAGTTGTCCACGGCGAAGTTGACGCAGGCTTCAACCTGCTCAAAGTCGCGCACGTCGCAGGGCGTGAAAAGGGCCTGTTTGCCACCAGCGGCGGGTTGTGAATCCGGCTCTGATCGACCACAGATGACCACGTCTGCGCCGGCAGCCAGAAAAGACTCGCTGATGCCGCGGCCTATGCCCTTGCCCCCGCCTGTGACGATGACCACCCGGCCGCTGAAGTCCATCGGGTTTACAGGGTCATTCTCTGCACTCTTGTCCATATAGTTTTACTCACTGTGTCCACTGACTCCCCGTGCTTGTGGTGTACGGGTGATTTCCATAAGATGCCCTCGGCGCTGTCAATGCTAACTGAACGCAGCGCGCACAGGAAATTGCGCGCGCCTTCGCCCGGCTGTGCCCACCAGACAATGGGGAGTTGGTAATATTTGCTGTACTCCCGCCGATGAAATCACCATCAGGACATACAACATGACAACAGAAACATTGCCCGTGCTGGCCATTCTGGGCGGCACAGGAGACCTCGGCACCGGGCTGGCACGCCGTTGGGCGCAGGCAGGCTACCAGGTAATCATCGGCTCTCGTACTCAGGAGAAAGCGGAGAACGCTGTCACTGACCTGCGTGAGGTAATGGCTGAACGTGGCGTCGGCGACGTGACCGTGCAGGCCATGGAAAATCTGGCGGCAGCAGAAGCTGCAGATATTGTGGCGATTACAGTACCGTTCAGCCATCAGGCGAGCACGCTGGAACTGGTTAAACCGGCACTGCAGGGAAAAATACTGATCGATGTAACGGTACCTCTGGTGCCCCCCAAAGTCGGCCGCGTGCAACTCCCGGAAGGCGGCAGTGCCGGCCAGATCGCACAGGATCTTCTGGGTGAGGACGTCGCTGTCGTTTCGGCGTTTCAGAATGTCGCCGCCGCGCATTTGCAAGAAGGTGCCGGTGTCGATTGCGATGTGCTGGTGTGTGGCAACAAGAAAGCCGCCAGAGAAGAGGTTATCAAACTGGTGGAGGCTGCCGGCATGCGCGGCTTCCACGCCGGGATGATTAACAACGCCGCGGCCGCCGAGGCACTGACGTCGGTGCTGATCGTATTGAACAAGCAGTACAGCTGTCACGCCGGTATACGTATTACCGGCATGGATCACTGACACCGGCAGCGCTGAACCAGCCCGGTAGCTTGCATGGCAGGTTCGCTGCAACTTATCCCCCTGGGCGGTTTCCCCCTGGTTGAGCCGGGGGACGATCTCGCCCTGTTGATTGATCAGGCGCTGAAGCAAAACGGCCTGGCACTGCAGGCAGGGGACGTGCTGGTCATAGCACAGAAAGTTGTCTCCAAGGCGGAGGATTGCTATGTCAGGTTGGCGGACGTGCAGCCCTCCGCCGAGGCGGAGGAGCTGGCGCGGCAAGCCAACAAGGATCCACGCCAGGCTGAACTCATCCTGAGGGAGAGTCGCGAGGTATTGCGGGTGCGGCCCGGCGTGGTGATCGTAGAACATCGCAATGGTTATGTGCACGCCAATGCAGGCATCGACAAGTCCAATATCGCCAGCGACCCGGCTGACCCGAGGGTCCTGCTGTTACCGCGCGACCCCGATCGCTCTGCCCGCGAACTGCGCGTGAAGCTTGGGCGTCTCACTGGAGTCGTTGTGCAGATCATTATCAATGACAGCAGCGGCCGGGCCTGGCGCAATGGAACAGTAGGCATTGCTATTGGCACTGCCGGTCTGCAGCCGCTATTCAACCAGGTAGGTGAGCAGGATATGTTCGGCAATACGCTGGAAGTAACCGAACCCGCAGTGGCCGACGAGCTGGCGGCGGCAGCATCCCTGATTATGGGGCAGGCTGCAGAAGCCTTGCCGGTGGTGCTGGCAAGGGGCGCCAGACTGGCGCCAGCCGAGTGCGGCTCGGGGGCACTGCTGCGCGAACGTAGCCTGGACATGTTTCGCTGATGACCGCCGCAGTACCCAAGGTGCTGGCGTTGTCCGGCGGAGTCGGCGGGGCGAAGCTGTCACTGGGTCTGCAGCAGGTACTGCCAGCGGGAGCCCTGCACGTGCTGGTCAATACCGCTGACGATTTCGAACACATGGGGCTGCACATCAGTCCCGACATAGACACGGTTCTGTACACCTTAAGCGGGCGTGCCAACCGCTCCCAGGGCTGGGGGCTGGAGGGAGAGACCTGGAATACCCTGCAAGCCCTCGAATCCCTGGGCGGTGAGACCTGGTTCAGGCTGGGTGACAGGGACCTTGCCACACACCTGTGGCGCAGCAATCAGTTGGCGCAGGGAGCAGACTTGTCAGCACTGACCTCCGCCCTGGCTGCGCAACTGGGACTGAGCACCTCGGTGCATCCCATGAGCGCGGATCCGGTGCGTACTCTGGTTCACACCGAAGAAGGGGAGTTGCCCTTCCAGCATTACTTTGTGCGCCGCCAGTGCGAGCCGCGGGTCAGCGGGTTCACCTTTCATGGGCTGGATAACGCCCGGCCCAATCCGGACGTGCTAGCGTTGTTGGCATCGGGACAGGTCAGCCATATCGTGGTCTGTCCCTCCAACCCCTATGTCAGCGTTGATCCGATTTTGCAGCTTCCCGGAATGTGGCAGATGCTGCGCGACCACGCTGCGCCGGTGGTCCTGGTGTCGCCGATCGTAGCCGGCCTCGCCATCAAGGGCCCGGCGGCCAAGATGATGGCGGAGTTGCAGGTCCCGGTGACCGCTCTGGGAGTGGCCAGGCATTACGCGCAGCGTTATCCCGGCCTGGTTGACCATTTCCTGATCGACGAAAGTGACGCTACACTGGCCGACGATATCAACGCCCTGGGGCTGGTAACGCATTGTTGCGCTACGGTGATGAAGACATTGGAAGACAAAACTCAGTTAGCGCAAGCCTGCTTACGCCTGGAAGCGCTGTGAGCGGCGTGCATGCACTGGTGCCGCTGAAGAGCCCGCAGGCGGGCAAGAGCCGCCTGGCCACGGTGTTGACGCCTGATCAGCGCGCCGACCTGGTCAACGCCATGGTCAGTGACGTGTTGGCAGTGCTTGTTGCTCACGATCGTATTGACGCTGTGACCCTGCTGTGTAACGACCCCCTGGCAGCCGCCATTGCGGCCCGCTGCGGTGTCCACTTTCTCGACGAGAGCCTTCTTGGCGCGGAGGGGCTCAATGCGGCTATCGCGGCTGCGGTATCGCAACTGGCGGAGCGGGGCGCGACCACGGTGCTGATAGCGCACGGTGACCTTCCCGCGCTGCAGCACGAGGACGTCAGCGCGGCGTTGATGGCGCACCGGGAGCAGGGTGCAATGGTCATTGGCACCGATGAGCACCACAAGGGCAGTAATCTGTTGGTGTTCGGCGCAGACGCTGTGCCTGATTTCAACTATGGCGAAGACAGTTGCCGACTGCACAGCGCTTGGGCTGCGCGCGCCGGTCAGCAGGTTGCGGTAATGCAGCGCCCGGGAATCGCCCTGGACGTGGACGACCCCGGCGACCTGCGGCAGCTTGCAGGCAATCCTGGCCTTGGCGCAGCCACCGGAGAATACCTGCGCGCGTCAGGTCTTGCTGAAAGTCTGCTGCCACCGGGCGCTGCCGAGTTGCAGTCCCTGCAGGCCGCGTGGGCCGAGGGCAGGCTGCCTGACGATGCACAGGCGCTGTCGCTGGCAGCGGTGGATGACACCGCCGCGCTGATGGCATTGGCCGGTTCCCTGCGCGACCGTGGTCACGGCAGCGTCGTTACCTATTCGCGCAAGGTGTTTATTCCGCTTACCCAACTGTGTAGAGACGTCTGCCACTACTGCACCTTTGCGCAGACACCCAAGCGGGTAGAGCAGCCTTTCATGCCGGTGGAACAGGTACTGGAATTGTGCCGCCAGGGCGCGGCACAGGGTTGCCAGGAAGCACTGTTTACCCTGGGCGAAAAGCCCGAGCTGCGCTACAGCGCTGCGCGCAAGGCGCTGGCAGAAATGGGCTATGCGACCACGCTGGACTACGTGCGCGACGTGGCCCAACGGGTGCTGGAGGAAACCGGCCTGTTACCGCACATCAATGCCGGCTGCATGACGGCCAGTGAGATTGCCGGGCTGCGCAAGGTCAGTGCCTCAATGGGCATCATGCTGGAATCCGCGTCCAGTCGTTTGTGCGCCAGGGGCATGCCCCACTATGGGTCACCGGACAAGGATCCCGCAGTGCGCCTGCAGACTCTGGAGTTGGCCGGTGAGGCGGCTGTGCCGTTCACCTCCGGGATACTCATCGGTATCGGCGAAACCCGGCGTGAACGCGTCGAGTCGCTGCTTGCACTGCGCGATGTGCACAGCCGCCATGGCCACCTGCAGGAAGTTATTGTACAGAACTTCCGCGCCAAACCGGGCACCCTGATGGCCAGCGCCCCAGAGCCCGACCTGGAAGAGCTGTTGTGGACCATTGCGGTGGCAAGGCTGATCTTTGGTCCATCAATGAATATCCAGGCGCCACCCAACCTGAGCCCGGGCGTATTGCCGCAGCTTATTGCGGCCGGCATTAATGATTGGGGCGGTGTGTCGCCATTGACCCCGGATCATGTCAACCCGGAAGCTCCCTGGCCGCATCTGGACAATCTGGCCCGGGAGACGGCCGCGGCCGGCAAATTCCTCGATCAGCGCCTTACTATTTACCCGCCTTATGCAGTCGAGCCGGATCGCTGGCTGGATCCTGCGCTGCACACCGCAGTGCTTGAACTGAGCGACAGCATGGGCTTCGCCAGGCGCGATGCCTGGGTTCCGGGAGAAGAGCGACCGCTCCCGGCCGTGGAGCGTGAACTGCTTGCCGCAGCGTCGGATAGCAATTCGGTCGCGCTATCTGTAAGCGATATCGTGCAGCGCTGCCTGCAGCGTGAGCCGCTGGATGAAGCGGCAATCGAGCGCCTGTTCAGGAGCCGGGGTGCAGACTTCGCCTATGTGGTCAACGCTGCGGACGCGCTGCGCCGGGAGCGTGTCGGGGACACGGTAAGCTATGTGGTAAACCGCAATATCAACTACACCAATGTGTGCTATTTCAAGTGTCAGTTCTGCGCCTTCTGCAAAGGCAAAGCCAGCGAGAACCTGCGCGGCCGACCCTACGATATAAGCGGCCAGGAAATCGCACGCCGCTGCGAGGAAGCCTGGCAACGTGGCGGCACAGAAGTGTGTATGCAGGGCGGTATCCATCCTGATTACACGGGCCAGACTTACCTGGATATCCTGCACACTGTGCGGGCCGCGACGCCAGCCATGCATATCCACGCTTTCTCACCGTTGGAGGTGTGGCAGGGCGCGCAGACCCTGGGCGTGGGACTGGAGGATTTTCTGCAACAGCTACAGCGCGCCGGGCTCAGTACTTTGCCCGGTACCGCGGCAGAAATACTCGATGATGAGGTGCGCGCCGCGCTCTGCCCCGACAAACTCAACACTGCCCAGTGGCTGCAGGTGATGGAAGCCGCGCATGGTCTGGGCCTGCGCACCACCGCGACCATCATGTACGGGCATATTGAATCTCCGCGTCATTGGGCGGGTCACCTGATGCGCTTGCGGGAACTGCAGCAGCGCACCGGGGGCTTTACCGAATTTGTTCCCTTGCCCTTCGTTCACATGGAGGCGCCGATGTACCTGAAGGGTCGCGCCAGGCGCGGCCCTACATTCCGCGAGGCAGTATTGATGCATGCGGTAGCGCGACTGGTGTTCAATGGCCTGATTGACAATATCCAGACATCCTGGGTGAAAATGGGCGAAGAGGGCGTTGCCGCCTGCCTGCAGGCAGGTGCCAATGACCTTGGCGGCACACTGATGAATGAAAGCATCACGCGGGCGGCAGGTTCCGACCACGGCCAGGAGTGGGCGCCTGCGCACATGGAGGCGCAGATAAGCCGTCTGGGCAGGGTACCGCGCATGCGCACCACTCTGTACGCAGATGCCCCCGGCGCACAGCGCATGGCAGCCTTCGATGCGCCACCGTTATCGGCCCCCCACAATGCCTCTGCCGGCAAGCAGCAACGGAGTAAACTGATACCGGTGATGCAGCTTGCTTCCACTGCAGGCATTGGCAGCGCTCAGCCAACAAACGACGACGCCCAGGTCTTCCTGATGGCAGCGTGTGACTGAGATGCCGCAGCGGGCAATTCAGCTGGAAGGTAGTTGGCTGGTCAAACTGGCGGATGAATTCGAACAGCCCTACATGCAGCAACTGCGGCAGTTCCTGCGCGCCGAAAAACGGCAGGGCAAGCGTGTGTTCCCGGCGGGTGACGAAATTTTTGCCGCATTTGCCCACACCCCGCTGGACAAGGTGAAAGTAGTTATTCTCGGGCAGGACCCCTATCACGGAGAGGGGCAGGCCCATGGCCTGTGTTTCTCGGTCAGGCCCGGAGTGAAGGTGCCGCCCTCGTTACAGAACATTTATAAGGAAATCAACGCAGAACTTGGCCTGCCTATTCCCACTCACGGCCACCTCACGTCATGGGCGAAACAAGGCGTGCTGTTGCTCAACAGTGTGCTGTCCGTGGAATGTGCCAGAGCGGCTTCGCACCAGGGCAAGGGCTGGGAGACGTTCACTGATCGCGTTATTGAACTGATCAATCGTGAGCGCGAGGGTGTTGTGTTCATGCTGTGGGGCAGTTATGCCCAGCGCAAGGGAGCGATAATTGACAGTGAGCGTCATTGCGTGCTGCAGGCACCGCACCCTTCGCCGTTAAGCGCCCACAGGGGTTTTTTCGGCTGCGGCCACTTCCAGGCAGCCAACGACTACCTGACACAGCGCGGTCTGGCCCCCATAGACTGGTCTTTGCCGGAAATTCCCTGACCTGAAATCAGGCTAACTCTGCCGATAATGATGCAGGATACGCTCTCGCAGGTGGCCCAGCCCGGGCTTCTCGGTGGCGATCTCGGCGGCTGAGAGGCCGTCGAGTTCGTGGGGAAAAACCAGCCACTCGCTGGTACGATGCAGGTAATAGTCGGGTAGCAGCGTGGTGGTGTTGTTATTCGGCTTGAAGTAGGGCGTGGCGATTTTCATTGTTGGTGTATTGTCGCCACAGCGCTGTCGCAATTCCCGGGTAACCTGTTGCAGACTGCGCCCCGTATCGAAGACGTCATCCACCAACAACACCTTGCTGTCGGCATCCACGCGCTCGACCAGGTAGTCCAGGCCGTACACACTGACCGAGCCAGCGGTCTCGTTGATTCCCGTGTAATGTGACGTGCGAATGGCGATGTGATCGCTGGCCCGGCCCAGGAACTGCAATAGCTCCTGTATGGCAATGGCCACCGGGGTGCCTCCACGCCAGACGCCGACGATAATATCCGGGCAGAATGTGCTCTCCAATACCTGCAGCGCCAACTCGTAGGAGTCGAGCAGCAACTGGTTGGCGTCAATGTAGGTTTTTTTAACGGCCATGCGCCTGTTCCGCAGGTCTGTTCAGGTGGCGGCCATTCTAGCAGAAGCCTTGTCGTCATTGCCGCCGCTTGTCTGCCGCGCTGCGCCGCCGGTAGCTGGCCAGCAGGGCGAGCGCGCTGGCGAGTACCGTGTAACAGGCGCCGGCCTGGGCCATCACGTTCAGACTCACGCCCTTGTCGATAAGCCAGCCCATGGCAACCGGGGTGACGGCCGTCGCCAATACCATTGCCGCAGTGGTCAGCGACTTGATTGAGCCAAGGTGCAGGGTACCGTACATCTCGGAGAAAAAAGGCGAAGACAGGGTGGAATAGAAGCCTACCGAAACCGCCATCAGTCCCATAAACAGCACGGCGACGACGAAGGCGTGGCCGCCAGACAGAATCAGCAGCCCGGCTCCCAGTGGCAGGCTCACCAGTGGTACCAGCCGGATGGCACTGTAGTTATCGACCATCAGGCCGGCGAGCAACTTGCACAGCGTGTTGATAGCGGCATAGAACAGGTAGAGGCCGCCCCAGGCGGCCAGGTGCCAGTCTTTCTCCGTCACCAGCTGTACCTGGTGGAACATGAACCCGGTGAAGAGCAGGGGCTGTGCCAGCAGGGCTGGCAGAAAAAGGTAGAAGTTCAGGTCGCGCACTACCTCCGCGCGGGTCCAGTGCCGTCTTTGCGCGCCGCTGCTTTCGGCCGGGCCCGCTTCCAGGTCAATGAGGTAGTCGCGGTGGCGTCGATCATGATCGCCCAGCAACCAGGCGGTGAGTAACGGCACCATTACCAGTAGCAGTGCACCCCAGACCAACCAGGACAGACGCCAGCCCAGCAAGCCCAGCAGTACAATCACCAGAGTCGGCAGGACTGCCTCTGACACCGAATAGCCCATGCCGCCCAGGGCGTTGGCCTTACCCTTATGGTGATCAAGGTAGCGCACCAGGGTGGTGGTGGCGGCAAGGCTCATCAGGCCCTGTCCCAGGTGGCGCAGTGCAAGCAGGGCACAGAATAACATCAGCGCAGTGGTGCTGGCGGCCATCAGCATGCAGGCGAGGGCCAGGCCAATGCTGACCGCGTAGGCGTAACGGCGCAGTTCGACCCGGTCGATAAGAGACCCCGTCCACAACAGCAGCAGCGCACTGACCAGCGTGGCGGCGGAATACAATCCGCCAAAGTCGCTGTGAGTGAGGGCCAGGTCCTCGCGTATCGCGCCGCCAAACAGCCCGATGAAGTAAGTCTGGCCCAGGCTGGAGCCGAAGGTCATGACAAAGCCGAACAGCAGTAAACGCCACTCGCTGCGAATAAGAGGCAGGAAAGATCTCATGGGCGGCGATTATCGCAGGGCCGGGAGACTGCGGATAGCGCCCTTTCGACTAAAATCGACTGGTCTCTGTGGACCAAAGCCTCTACAGTGACGTTTTTTCTCGCGGGCCGGCAGCTTATGGCATCCGCAGGGCCTGCTCAGGCACGCATGGAGGAAGTATGAGTTCAAGGATCAAAGTCCGCCAACCGCTGGTCGTTCTGCATGGCGATGAAATGGCCCAGATCGCCTTCGAGCGTATTCTGGAACAATTTGTCAAAGCTCGCCTGGATATAGAACTGGTTGAGGTTGACCTCACCGCAGAGAACCGGCTGGTCACCAACGGCCAGGCCGTTCGCGACGCTATTGACGCACTGAAGACCCACGGCGTGGGCATCAAGAACGCCGGTATGACGGTCAACCGGGCACAGCTCGACGAATTGTTGGCCAGGCACCCCCACATCCGCGAGGCGGAATTGGACAAGCTGGCGACCAAGTCACCCAACGGCGCTATCCGCAAGGGTATAGGCGGTAACATAACCCGAGAGGACATCGAGTTCAGCAATCTTCGCAGCGTGCGTCCGCAATGGATAGGGCGCGATATCGAAGTGGACACCATGGACAGCGGGGGCCTGGACTTCAGTTACAGTGAATTGTCTGCGGCAACCGGGGTAGCCAAGGTGGTGTTCGTCGGTAGCAGCGGCGACCCGCAGGAACTGCACCGCCGAACACTGAAGAAGGGTGACCCGTGGATGCTGGCCACCAATAGCCTGGAGGAAGTAAAAGCCTGGGCGCACCGTTTTTTCCAGCGAGCGCTGGACGAAAAACGTGATATCTACCTGGGACTCAAGGACACCGTGGTGCCAGGCTACGATGGTGTCATGCGCGCTGCCATTGAAGAAATCTATGAAAGCCACTTCAAACAGGCGGTGGCGGCTGCCGGCCTCAGCTACCACTATGAACTCATCGACGCCCAGGCAGCGCGGATTATTTCCAATCCACCGCAGCGCGCGCTTTGGGGCGTGCCGGACAATGTCAGCGGCATGAAACTCTATAAACTGGTCCAACAGCTCAAACGCTATGGCCTGCCCGAGCGCAAGGCACATGTATCCATCTCGCGCATGAGCGCCGGCGGCGGTGACCAGTACGGCAGTTTTAATCTGCCTGCGGCAGAGGACGGGATAATCAAGGTGTTGGTAGACGGGCAGGAAAAGCACGCTCGATTTGTGAAAGCAAATGACCCTATCCTGTTCATGTCCAACGATCGTGACGCGATCAAGGACTGGGTCAAGCAAGTTTTTCGCGACGCCTCCCTGAACAAGAAAGAGGTGTACTTCGGGCTAAAGCGTGAATTCGTCGACTACGACGAGGTTTACAGTTCTATCATTCTGGAGATTCGCAAGGAACTGGCGGCCCTGGATACACCACCGCCGTCTTTCATGATCATGCGTCCTTCGCGGCAGCTCAGTAAGATGATCTGCGATCCGCCGCGCTGGGGTATTTACCCCGCACAGAATCTTGATGGCGATATTTTTTCCGACATTTCGGCCGCGTTGGGCGGCAGCCTGGCCACTGCCAGTTCCGTCATTGAGAGTAAAGACGGCACTATGCTGTATGAGGCGCCCCACGGCACGGCGCATGATCTCTACCTGCGCTACCTGGAAACCGATGGCAAGGAAGCGAATTTCAATTCCTCGGCGTTGATTTTCGCCCTGGCCAATGCACTGGAGGAACTGGGCTCACGCGAGGGTAACGCGGAACTTTCAGATTATGCCGTCAAGCTGAAGGCCGCGTTGATTACCACAGTGGCCCAGGGCACCATCACGGGCGACCTGAAAGGTAAAACCACAGATCCTGAGGCAGAGACTGTGGTCGATATGTGCGGTTTTCTCGATGCGGTGGAAGCGAATATATAACCGCCCCGGCGATGCCGGGTCGGTTCTTGCCGCAGCTGCGCTACTTTTCCAGCGAGTAGGGCAGGGCGCCTATCTCCAGTTGCGGGCCGCCTGCGGCTGCAGCCAGGCCTGAAGCAATGCCCGCCTCTGTAGCGCTGACCAGACAGATGCAGCCTGTCTCGGTTGGTGCGCAGTTGACCACAGTGCCGCAGGGTTGCTCCACTCCGGCAGTGAACAGATCAGTGCCCGCGGGCAAGGGCGCGGAGCCCTGCAGCTCGGCCATATAGAGCCGGCGTTTAGCCTTGCCACGATAGTGCAGCCTGGCGATGATCTCCTGACCGGTATAACAGCCCTTCTTGAAATTTACGTGTCCGGTGGCGTCATAATTGAGTACCTGTGGCAGGAATTCGCCTGAGGTGGCGCCCTCGACCCTGCCAATGCCGGCGCGAATCTGCAGCGCCTGCCACTGGGATTCGTTGCCCAGGGTAAGCGTGTCTTCCAGTTTTTGCAGTAGATCGGCGCGGTGTTCTGCGTTGATGTAGACCTCGTATTCGCAGCCGGCATCATCCATCTGCACCACTACATAACCCTCGCTTCGCGCAGCGCCATAGCGTGCGCCGGGTACTGGCATGTCCAGTTGGCGCAGCGAGTCGGCAACGTCATCGCCCCAGCAGGCAACGACCAGCCAGTCGCTGCGGCTGGCGTCGAGCTCCGCTTTGGAGAAGACGATGTATTTGGCAAACGCCGCCGCCGCTGCGTCCAGCGTGTCCCGTCGCATGCGCAGGGCATAGTGATCCTCGGCCAGCTGCAGCAACAGAAAGTCACAGACCATGCGTCCCTGCACGGTACAGTAAGCGCCGGGAACCGCGTTCTCTGTATCCACCGCACGCGTATCGCAGGTGGTTTGGCCTTGCAAAAACGTCAGTGTATCCGGGCCAACGATATGTAGCAGACCTTCATGTTCGAGTAGGGCGTAGTGTGCTGGCAAGACGGGTTCCTCGTAGCTTGGGGGCTTCATCTTAAGACTTGCGTCGCCCTGTGTCAGCATTATCACATGCGGGCCAGGTTGGGGGTATAATGCCGGTTTTCGATCTGTACCTCAGAGGGCGAAACGGTCATGGTAGCCAGGGAAGAAATTAACCGCATGCGGTGGGCTGCACGCCGTGGCATGCTTGAGCTGGATCTGGTGCTGGAGCCTTTCGTGCAGAGCCGTTACGCCGAGCTGGATGCCAATGATCGTGCCCGGTTCCAGAGCTTGATGCTGTCCGAGGATCAGGACTTGTTTTCCTGGTTT
Organism: Gammaproteobacteria bacterium; assembly: GCA_030431585.1. Taxonomy (GTDB): domain Bacteria; phylum Pseudomonadota; class Gammaproteobacteria; order Pseudomonadales; family Halieaceae; genus Halioglobus. The sequence continues at coordinate 12,813 of JAUIIQ010000083.1, forward strand.
CTGCGGCGCGAGCAGCCTGCTGATGAGGAGCTGGCCGTTATTGTCCGAAAAATACTCGACTTCACCCATACTGCGCCTGAGGATCGGTGAGTCGGCTACTTTGCGCTTGTTGGTATTCGCGTTCTGTCTGCTGTTGGCGACCGCATTAGCGCAGCTTGCCTGTACCCAACATGCCCTGTTGGCCGCCACGTGTACTGCTGCTTTGCTGGCTATGCAAGTGTGCACCCGGCAGCGCTCTCTGCACGGTGCTGTGCTCTGCTGGCAGGCGGGCAGGTGGACCCTTGAAGAGGGGGTGGTGAGTTCTGAGTTAGAAGTGCAGCGTGCTCACTGCCTGCCCTGGCTGACCTACCTGCAGTGGCGGGAGACCGGTGGACGTGTCGGCAGGGTCTGGCTGTTTCTTGACGCAGCGGAGCTGCATCAGCTGCGTCGCTTACGCGTTCGGTTGTTGCTCGAGCGCGGCACCTGAGGGAGTCAACACAGTGTCCCTTGCCTCGGCCAACTGTTCGGGGTAGTCCAGCGTGTAGTGCAGCCCGCGGCTTTCCCGGCGTTCAATGGCACAGCGGATCATCAGCTCTGCCACCATCGCCAGGTTACGCAACTCCAGCAGGTCATTGCTCACTTTGTAGTTACCATAGTACTCGGCGATCTCTGATTGCAGCAGGTCAACCCGGTGCAAGGCCCTTTGCAGCCGCTTGTTGGTGCGCACGATGCCCACGTAATCCCACATGAAACGACGCAACTCATCCCAGTTGTGGGAGATCACCACGTCTTCATCGGAGTCTGTCACCTGGCTTTCATCCCAGGGCCTGGCGGTATGGAAGCTGGGGCGTTCCCGCAGGCCAGCTGCGATGTGCTGCGCTGCCGATTCCGCGTAAACGATACACTCCAGCAGGGAATTGGAGGCCATGCGGTTAGCGCCGTGCAGGCCGGTACAGGACGTTTCGCCAAT
>JAUIIQ010000310.1 GCA_030431585.1 Gammaproteobacteria bacterium
CAGCCGCTATATGCATCAGGCCCGAATCATTGCTGACGACGGCATCGGCCAACGACAACAGGTCCACCGCTTCGGCAAGGCTGGTTTTACCAGCCAGGTCAACGCAATTGATGTGGCCAGCGGTCAGAGCCACTATGCCAGCGGTGACATCACGGTCTTTCACCGAGCCGAACAGTGCTACCTGCCAGCCACGTTCAAGGTAGGTTCTCGCCAGCTCAGCGTAGTGCTCCAGCGGCCAGCGCTTGGCACTGCCGAACTCTGCACCGGGGCAAAGCGCCAGCAACGGTAGTGATTGCTGCAACCCGAACTTTACTCTACCGGCAACAGCCTGCTGCGCGTTGACCACCAACCTGGGCGCGGGCAACTCACGCGGCAATACCGTGTCCGCAGCAACGCCCAGTGCCGCAAACTGCTGCACCATTAGCGGCAGCTCAGCGGTATTGAGCTTGCGCAGGTCATTGAGCAGGCCATAGCGCATCTCGCCGCGCCAGCCAGTGCGCAGGGGAATACCGGCGAAGAGAGGAATCAATGCTGATTTGAATGAGTTGGGCAGCAGGATCGCCTGCGCGTATCCCTCCGCTCGTAAAGAGCGGCCTGTTTTCCAGCGTCGCCCAAGCGCCGGCTCACCGTGACCGATGGGTTTGGTAATCGCGCGGTTTACCTCGGGCATGCGCGCCAGTATCGGCTCACTCCAGGCAGGAGCCAGCACGTCAATCAGCACGCCCGGGCGCGTTTGCTGCAACAGCCGGTAGAGCACCTGGGACATAACCATATCGCCAACCCATGAGGGGCCGACAACCAGGACCTTTTGCGGACTATGCGCCACTAATGGACCTGTTCAGCACCGGCCAATACTGTCTGCCAGCACTGCGTCACCTGCTCTCGCCGGGCAAGAAACTGACCGGCATCGGCCTCGTCAGGTTGTTGCTGCAGTGCCAGCTGATGTGCAACCCCCCGGTATTGGAGATACGCTTCCGTCAACATCTGCGCCGTTCCCTCGGGCAACAGTGCAGCCTGGTCCAGCGACTCCAGTATGCGTACATTGTCCGACCAGCGCGTCAGTTCCGGGTGCCGATTGGCCCAGAGCAGCACGCCGTATTGCACCAGGAATTCGATATCGACTATTCCGCCCCGGCCCTGCTTGAGATGAAAACGCTTTTCATCCTCCTTCGGCAGCAGGTGTTCACGCATACGCTGACGCATTTTTACCACATCCGTGGCGAGTTCAGCTTCATCCCGTGGCAGGCACAGCACCTCCCGGCGAATGTCCTCAAACTGGCGAGCCACGTTGGCATCACCGGCCACGAAACGCCCCCGCACCAAGGCCTGGTGCTCCCAGGTCCAGGCGTCGTTGCGCTGGTAGCGAGCGAACCCCTCGATGGTAGGAACCAGAGAACCTGAATCGCCATCGGGGCGCAATCGCATATCCACTTCATAGAGTTGGCCCAGGGCCATGCGCGTCTCAAGTATGTGGATCATGCGCTGACCCAGGCGCATGTAAAACACGGAGTTGTCGAGCGGGCGTGCTCCGTCCGTACTTCCCTGACGAACACCATCGCTGACAAAGACCAGGTCAAGGTCTGACCCGTAACCCAGCTCTATACCACCCAGCTTGCCGTAGCCGAAAACGGCAAAGCCATAGCCGTCGCTATCGCGCGTCGGTTCACCGTGCCGATGTACCAGATTTGCCCAGGCCACCGCCAACACCTGCTCCAGGATAACCTCGGCGATCCAGGTAAGGTTGTCGCTGACCTTCATAACAGGAAGGCGTCCGGCAATTTCGCTGGCGGCTACCCGCAGCACCTGGGCGGCTTTGAAATAGCGTAGCGCGTCCATTTGTGCCTCCAGGTCATCAATGGCCAGGCGCGCCACCTGTTGGTTCAGTTCGCTGCGCAGCTCTTCCTTGTCCGGTGGACGGTAAAGGCTGGCGCGGTCCAACAGTTCATCAAGTAACACCGGGTGCCGGGTCATCTGCTCGGCAATCCATGGGCTGGCACCACAGAGCATCACCAGTTCTGCGAGCGCGGGCGGATTTTCCAGCAGCAGAACCAGATAGGCGCTGCGACGCGCCACCGCTACCACCAGAGGCAATACGCGCTGCAATGCCAGATCGGGATAATCGGTTTCTGCGCAGGCATGCAACAGTTGCGGCATAAACTGGTTGAGGCGCTCCCGACCCTCTGCCTGCAGGGCCACCACGCGCTTGCTGTCACGCAGTTCGCAGAGGCGCTCCAGACTCTCGGCAACCTCGTTGTAACCTAGCCTGGCCAGTGCTGCGGCTTCCAGGTGCTCACCCCAGAGACCGCTGTCATCATCGTCGGCCCCTTCATCGGTCTCTTCTTCCGGTGGTGCGATCAGTTCCGCAAAGTGCCCCGAGACAATATCCCTGTGTTCCTGCAATACCGCCAGATAAGCTTCCCAGCTGTCAAACCCCATAACCGTCGCCAGCGCTAGCCTCGCCCGGGAATCCGTGGGCAACTCCTGAGTCTGCTTGTCGCGGTAGCCCT
>JAUIIQ010000084.1 GCA_030431585.1 Gammaproteobacteria bacterium
ACACGGCAATGCGGATTACATCACTGACTACGACGTGGGCGCGGCGGCGGAATACATGCTCACCCTGACCCACCCCGAGTTACCCACAGACTGAAGCCCGCTCGCACTGACTGACTCAGCCCTGAATTGTCAGCGAGCTGGCTGCGGCAGGCATAGCAGCAACACCAGGCCCACAAGCGGCAGTGCCGCCAGACCCTGAATGACCAGCTCATAACTGCCGGTCTGGTCAAACACGTAGCCGGCGAGCGGCGGCGCGGTCAGCCCCAGGGGCAGAAAAAACGGCGACTGGCCTCCGTTCACCCTGCCGATAATATCCGGGCTGAAGTAACGGCTGTTGATATAGGGGTGCAAGGGCAGGAACGACCCGCCACTGAAACCGAGCAAGGCTATACAGGCAACCAGACGCTCGGTACTCTGAGCCGTAGCCAGCAACAGCAAGCCGGCCAGCATAACCAGCAGCAGAAACGCTACCAGCCAGCGCGTATGCTGCCGCACGGCATCGGCAAATCCGGCAACAAACAACTTGCCGCAGAAGCCCGAGGCGCCCGCCACCGACAGGAACAGGCCCGCCTGCACCGCCGAAAAGCCACGGTTGACCAGCAGCGGCGGATAACAGATGGCCAGCACCAGCATCACCCCCAGGGGCATGGCCACCAGGCTGCCGATCAACCAGAATTCCGCGCGGCGGGTAATGTCCTTGCCAACGCTTTGACGCTGCGCCACCACCGGCGCCACGACTCCGGAGGGCACGGCCACAAGCACCCATAGCCAGAGCACTGCGAGCATCGCCAGCGACAGCAACGCAAGACTGCTGCGCCAATCCAGTACCTGCAACACCGCCCCCACAAACACCGGCAAGGTGATCGACGACACGCTGATACCCAGCGATGCGACCGCCAGAGCGCGCGCTTCACGCCCCGGATAGAGCTTGACCATCAGCGCGTTCACGGCCAACGGCCCGTAGCATACCAGGCCCACGGCAAAGAGCAGGAAAGCACAACTGAGGACAAGGAGGGATTGCGCCTGGCTGAGCACCAGCAGCGACAGCATGGAGGCCGCACTGCCCAACAGCATCAGCCCGCGTATGGACCAGCGGTCAACCAGCTTACCGAGGAAAGGAGACAGAATGCCCGGCACCAGCAACAGTGCCACCGGCGCCATGTTGATGGCCGCCACCCCTACACCGAATTCCCGGGAGAGGTGGGGCACGAAGAAACCGAACATGGATACCAGACCGATACCCAGGCCGAGGCAGGTCATGCCCGCCATTGCCGGCAGCCAGGGCCGCAGGGAAGTCGCAACGGCCAGCCGGCGGCTCACGAGAAAGAGCCTGAGCGCTTAACTGCGCCTGGGGCCGCCGTTCTCTCCAGGCCAGCGTGATCCTGAAATCGTATCTGCGAAGGGCAGGAAAGCCTCCGCATCCAGTTCGCCGGCCAGGGTAATCTGGCGATCGAGAAATATGGGCCACCAGAGGTGCGCCGAGAGCTGCTCCCGCATTGGCAGCAGGCTGGCAAGCGGGTCCCAGGGACTGTCGCGCAACACCAGCTCGCCCTGCACTTCCTCTTTCCACGCTGTGCCGTACTTGCTCATAACGTGCACGACATGAGGGGGAAAATCGAAACCCGTGGCCGGGCCACCCACGCTCACCGCACGGGAGTATTTCAGCCACCACTCGTTCTGCACCCACTCTTCTTCAAAGTCGACCGGGCCGGTGGACACACCCTTGAATTCAACGAAGGTGTAGCCGTGGTGAATGCAGCGAGCGGTCACCTGGGGGCCAAGACGGTAGTATTCAGTGGTGCAGGGGTATTTGGGCTGGCCGTTGGTTTCCTGACTTATAAAAATAGCCGATTCCTGGTCTATCCCGTAGCCGAGGGTGTATTCCCCTGGCGTGCCGTTGTAATCCGCGTCAACGGTGGTGACGATGCCGTACTCGGGCTCGTCCGGTACCGGAAAGTTGTAGATTGTCAGGTTAACGTTGGGGTTGGCGCCCGGGTCAATTCCCGGCGGCAACAGTTTGGCAATAGCCTCCGGGTCCGTGCGGTAAACAATTTTGAGCATGGGCCAGTTGACGATATCGCCGGTATTGCCCTGGGGTGCACCTGATTGATTGGTCATTGTTCTGTTTCCTGCTTCTTATATCCCCCCACAGGAGAGGATTCGATTTCCCGTTGTCATTACCGCGCAAACCTTTCTGCGTTATTGCGGGACCCGGCTGCTTCTGCCGTGGCAGAGACAGACCTATCCGGATTCCCGCCTGCGCGGGAATGACAGCTCGTTATGGGTTTATCCCACCATTGCCGGAACCGGCGTGGTGCGATTCAGTATCATTTCTGCACGGGCACGAATTTTAGCGTCCGTGTCTTCAGTGGTCTCCAGCAGCCAGAAGGCATCCTGTTCGAGCCCCCTGATTGCCATGGCAGCCACCTCGTCCGGATGGGTGGTTTGCAACTCTATGCCGTACTCGGCCGCCATCTTCTTCATGTCGTCCACCGAATTGATGCCCGACTCGTTGCCCTGCACGTCTTTCTGCAAAGCCTCGGGGCGCACCCTGCCGGAATTGAACAGGCCGGTGTCCACGACATGCGGCCCGGGGAAGAGGGCACTCACCTTGACCGGCAGTTGTCCGGCCTGGCACTGGTAGTGCAGGTTTTCAGTGATGGCATGAACGGTGGCTTTACTGGCAGTGTATATGGGCGCGTCAGGTAAAATGATGTAGGCGCCGTTGCCCGAGCCTGTTACCACGAAGTGTGCTTCCTTGCCCGCTGCAACCAGCCTCGGCATGAATGCGCGAATGCTGTTGATCACGCCCCACACGTTGACGTTGAGACACCACTGCCAGTCTTTTTCAGAGTAGTCCCACATGGCGCCGGTTTCACCGGCGCCGATACCGGCATTGGCAAATACCAGGTCGAGGCCGCCCAGTTTTTCAGTGGCGGCGTCGGCCAGCGCATTGAGGCTATCCAGCGAGGTGACGTCACAGTGCTCAACGATGGCGGGAATGTTTTCCGCCGCCAGGTCGGAGGTGAGCTGTTGCATGGCACTGGCGTCGACATCACCTACTGCAATTTTCGCTCCCCGCCTGCCCAGCGCGAAGGCCAGTGAGCGCCCTACGCCACTGGCGCCGCCGGTAATTACCGCGACTTTATTCTTGAAGTCTTTCAAGCGATCTCCTGCTGGTCCTGTGAGGTGGTGTAGAACTGCCTGACCCACTTGCGGAATGTCACCAGGGTCTGGTCACCTTTACAGAATACAGGGCGACGACGGTGCACCTTGTTGGCCCAGATCGGGTAGTCATCGCTCAAGCCATCGATGATGCCTTTCATCACGTCATCACCGGCAAAGTCCTCGATTTCCTTGCGTACAATCAGCGTCCAGCGCATCAGCGTCTGCCCGTTATCGATAGGCTGGGCACTGTTATACATGATCATCTCGGCACCGGGGCCATAGGTGTTGCGCACCATGGCAAACCCCGGGCTATAGGTCGTAGCATGCAGATGGCCGGGGTAATCGGCATCCTTCATATGCGAATGCAGGTGCATGGTGCGTCCATCCGGGTCGATGGTGACCTCGGACTCAGGCACTGTGGTCTGGTTGTGCACGTACTGGAAATGCACCGGGTCACAGGAATTCTCACAGATGTCCTGCACGTGCGCCGGAACAAGGTGCTCGGTGTAACGCGGCGTGGTCCAGGCAGGGTCTCCCAGCTCCGGCAACTCCGGCAGCGGCCACTGCGGCCCGGTATTTTCCGGGTGAAACCAGATATACACTTCGCCATTCTGCTCCTCCGTATGCCAGGTGCGCACGCGGGCACGCTCCGGGATTTCGTCGCAGTAGGGAATGTGGGAGCACTTTCCGTCGTCGGCATTGAACTGCCAGCCGTGGAAAGGGCAGCGGATTGTTTCGGCAACCACACGGCCCTCGTGGCCCAGGTGGGCACCAAGGTGCGGGCAGAAGGCATCCTGCACTGCTGCTTTGCCAGAGCGTGTGCGATACAGCACCATCTCCCGGTCAAATGCCTTGATCGGCTTGACCTCGCCTATGGCCAGTTGGTGAGAGCGCTCCACCGAATACCAGCCCATGGGGAAATCGGGGGTGGTGTTGGTCTTTGATTCACAGGGCTCGACGATAGTCATGGTGCTTCTCCGCTATCTCTGGTGTTCAGTTAAAAATGGATACGTCTGGCCCGATCTCATCGGCCACTTGTTGCAGCCGTGAACGATCCAGCCCATAAAACTCGACGGCGTTTTCACCGAGGATCTTGCGACCGTCTGCTTCGGGAAGCCCGCTGAAGGTCTCCCTGTAGTATTCCTGCGTATTCGGCCAGGTGCCTTCCGGATGCGGGAAATCGCTGCCCCACATGACTTTCTCCAGGCCTATTTCATCACGCATCTCAATGTCGGGACGTTTGACACAGGACGCGCCGATACCAATGTTCCGGGCGAAGTAGCCGCTGGGAGGCATGGACAGGTGGCTCTTGAAGTCGCCCAGTTTCGCGGAGATATCCCCCTCGTTGTACTGGAAATCCATCAGCTTCAGCCAGGGAGGCAGCATGAACATGGTGCCTCCCTCGACGATCATTGCCTTGAGCCGCGGGAACCGCTCGAACACCCCGCCCCAGATCATGAACGTGAGAGGCCGGTACATCCACCACATTACCTCTGAGACGTAGATACCCATGGCGCCAGGCAGCTGGTCACGAGCATCCTCTACCGGGAAGCCGGGGCCAAAGTATTCCGCATGCGGCGCTGGCCCCGAGTGGAAGTGGACAATCACGCCCAGGTCCTCGCAGATCTCCCAGAACGGGTCGTACTTCACATGGTGATAGGCGTCGTTGTTGTACCACATGGTGGGAATCATCACCGAGCGCAGACCGTTGTCTACGCACCAGCGCACGGCTTCTACGGCCTGGTCCACGTCCCACAATAGCGGGATGGAGGCCACACCGATGTGGCGGGCGGGGTCATGGGCACAGAGCTCGGCCAGCCAACGGTTGTGGGCCATGGCGCCCGCCCACTGCAGCTCGGGCACCATGTCCTTGGGTGACAGGCCCAGCCCGGCGCCAAACGGTGGCGTATTTTTCTCGGTGATGCCGTCGGGGAAAATAATTTCTGCCGCTATACCGTCGCCGGCAAGCATGTTGACGCGCTGCTGGTAATCCCAGGCGCCGGTCAGCTCTTTCTGGATAGGTGCCCGCCAGGCGTCGTTGATTTCCTTGATCAGGAACATGGACTCTGATTTGTCCATCATGTCCACGGTCACCGGCACCGCCATGTCGAGCATGTCGTGGTATTTACTGTCTACATAGGGTTTGTAGTCGGCAATAGGAAGCCCTGCGTGACAATCGGTAGAAACGACCAACAAACGGTCTGACATGTTTACTCTCACCTGTGTATTCTGACTGCTACTTGTTCGCTTGGTACGCATCCGCAACCTGAGTGTCTCACTACAGTTGTCACTCGCCAGCAGGCGTTAAAGGCCTGACGGGACGTGTCCGGGTGCTTGCTGACTCACCTGCTTCTTTTGGCAGTAATGGTGCGAAAGCTAGCCAGGCAATAGCTCAACAAACGCGCAAACTTGCACATTTGTATACAAAATAGTTTAATACTGAACTGAATGCAACCGCATTACGGATTTTTCATGGAAACCATCGACGCGCCGCTTGGCCGCCGGGAAAAACGCAAACAGGAGATCCGCGCGCGCATCGAAGACGCGGCCTATAGCCTGTTCCAGAGCCAGGGAATCGAAGAAACCAGCATTGAGCAGATTTGCCAGAAGGCAGATGTCGCCAGGCGCACCTTCTATGGCCACTTCCCCAACAAACACACACTGCTGGGCGGCCTGGGTATCAGCCGTCTGTACAGCCGCTCCGAGACCATGCTGCGCCAGCTGATGGAGAACCATCACACCACGCGAGCACGACTGGAGGCGATGATCGACTACATTGAGTCCAGCTTTGCCGCAATGAACGCGATCGACCGGCAACTGGTGCTGGTAGGCCCGACTGCGTTCGCCGAGGACCAGGAACAACAGCGGGAAATCGGCAATTCGTCCATGGCCAGTTTCACCCGGCTGATCCAGTCCGGGGTAGAGCTCGGCGATGTTAATACCCGGTTTTCTGCGGACATGCTCGCCACCACCGTGGTGGGCACCCTCAACATGATCACCGTCAGCTGGTGCCTGGACGAGGACTACCCGGTATTTGCCAAGCTGGAGGAAGCGCGGCGCCTGTTCGACAAACTGATCTGCAAAGACAACAGCCAGGCGCACGAGGCGCCATTGTCCAGGTAATTCTCACGCCACATACTGCCAGCTCCACTCTAATTCAGGAGCCGTCATCATGGGACCTTTAGCAGGCCTGACCATTATTGAAATAGCCGGCCTTGGCCCCGGCCCTTTTGCCGCCATGTCCCTGGCCGACATGGGCGCAAACGTGATTCGCGTAGAGCGCCCGGGTGGAGGCTTGTTCGCGGCACAGCAGTCTACAGACCTTGACCTGCTCAATCGCAGCAAGCGCTGTATTGGCATCGACCTGAAAACACCGGAGGGTGTCGCGACCGTGCTCGCCATGGTGGCGCAGGCGGACGGGCTGCTGGAGGGCAACCGCCCTGGCGTCATGGAGCGATTGGGCCTGGGACCGGAACTGTGTCTGCAACACAACCCGAAGCTGGTGTACGGGCGCATGACCGGCTGGGGCCAGGACGGCCCCATGGCTGACGACGTGGGCCACGACCTCAACTACGTGGCACTGACCGGCGCCTTGCACGCGATGGGTCGCGCCGGCGAGAAGCCTGCCATTCCACTGAACCTGGTGGGTGACTTTGGCGGTGGCGGACTGATGCTGGCCTACGGCATGGTTTGCGCACTGCTGGAAGCGACCCGCTCTGGCAAGGGACAAGTGGTGGACGCTGCGATGATTGATGGCGCAGCGACGCTGATGACCAGCGTGTACGCCGCCAATCAGGTTGGCTTCTGGAGCGATGAACGCGGCACCAACATACTGGACTCAGGCGCACACTTCTACGAAGTGTATGAAACCGCAGACGGCAAGTACGTCACCATCGCCTCGGTAGAACCGCAATTCTATGCGGCTCTCCTGGACAAGCTGGGGCCCCAGGTGACGGGCCTGGAGAACCAGTGGGACATGGCGAACTGGGCGCAGCTAAAGGAGCAGCTGACTGCGGTGTTCAAACGCAGGACACGCGACGAATGGGATGCCTTCTTTGCCGATGCCGACATCTGCTATGCCCCCGTGCTGTCGATGGAGGAGGTACGTCACCATCCGCACCACCAGGCACGCGGCACCTTCCTGGATGATGGCAAGGTCTGGCAGCCGGCACCGGCCCCTCGCTTCAGCCGCACCCCGGGCGAGGTGAGCCGCCCTCCAGCACCGATAGGTGCACATTCGCGCGAGATACTGGAGGAGTTCGGTTTTGCTGCCGCGCAGGTGGAGTCGTTGTTGGCGTCCGGGGCGGTGAAACAGGCATAGTGAACAGGCTCTGCTGCTGGTGACAGGGGCGGCGACGAGACCAAAACAGCTGCTTCGCCGCAGGCTGTGACAAAGTTCCGGATTTTGTCCCCGCCCGGTGCTCCGTTCACCTCCATCTCGCGGTATCATCACTGGCTTACTGCAATAAAATAGAGAAAGAGAACCATGGCGGCGTTCGGCACACAATTCACGGCGAAGATGGTCACCAGTCGTTTCAGAGACGGACAATGGTCCAACCCTGAGGTCGTGCCCGTCGAGCCTTTTTCAATGCATCCCGCTACTCACGTGCTGCACTACGCCAGCGAGTGTTTCGAGGGGCTTAAAGCCTACCGTACCGAGTCCGGCGACATTCACCTGTTCCGGCCCGATCGTCACGTGGCGCGCATGCTCAACAGCGCAGCGCAGTTACTGCTGCCTATCCCCGATGAAGCAGCGCTGACCCGCTCCCTGCACATGGCCGTCGCCGCCGTAGCCGACGAGATACCGGCCTACCCCGGCGCCCTGTACCTGCGGCCGACGCTGCTGGGCACGGAAGAAGACATAGGCGCAGCAGCGCGTCCCACGCAGAAGGCGCTCTACTACGTGCTGACCTCCCCCGTGGGAGACTACTTCGCGGGCGGGCTGCAACCATTGCGGGTAAAAGTGGAAGACAGGATGCAGCGCTGCACCCCCAGTTTCGGGGCGGTGAAGACCGGCGGCAATTATGCCGCAGCCATGCGCCAGATTGTGCAGGCGAGAAAAGAACTGGGAGCCGACCAGGTATTGTTTGCGCCGGGAGGCGTGGTGCAGGAAACCGGCGCTGCCAACTTTATTCTCATCGTGGGCAAAGAGGTCTTCACCAAGCCTCTGGACGGCTCCATTCTGCCGGGCATCACCCGTGACTGCATTCTGGCCCTGGCCGCAGACGCAGGCCTGAGCGTGCGCGAGGAGGATTTCTCGGTGGCGGAGCTGCTGGCTCACGCGCCGCAGGCCGAAGCGGCACTGACCGGCACCGCCGCCGTGCTGACACCGGTTGGCGAGCTGGTCTACGAGGGCGAAACCATCCGCGTTGGCGATGGCCAGATGGGGCCCTGGTCTACGCGGCTGCGGGAACAGCTGTGCGCAATACAAAGCGGCACGGCCGATGACCCACACGGCTGGCGCACGCCTCTGGAGGCATAGTATGCAAGGTCCGCGCAGGCGCTACGTGGCGATAGACCCGGACGACCAAAGCCTGAGCATTCAGGAGGACGAGGCACCCGCACCCGGCCCCGGAGAGCTACTGATAGAGGTTGCTGCTGCTGGCTTGAATCGCGCCGATCTGCTGCAACGCATGGGCCTTTACCCGCCGCCGGCGGATGCGTCACCCATTATGGGGCTGGAAGTCGCCGGCAGGGTATCTGCGCTGGGCCAGGGCGTCGACACCTGGCAGGTGGGAGATGCCGTGTGTGCACTCACCCATGGCGGCGGATATGCCGACCATGCCATCGCGCCGGTAGGGCAGTGCCTGCCAATACCGGATGGCTTCAGCATGGAAGCGGCCGCCGCGCTGCCCGAAGCCCTGCTCACCGTGTGGCACAACATATTCCAGCGCGCGGCAATGCAAGCAGGGGAAATCGTGCTTATACACGGCGGGGCCAGCGGCATAGGCACGCTGGGAATCCAGATGGCGCGAGCCGCAGGTGCTGAGGTCTATACCACCGCCGGTAGTGCAGAAAAATGCCACGCGCTGGAAGCGCTGGGCGCGACCATGGCGATTAACTACCAAACACAGGACTTTGAGCAGGTACTCACCGAGGCCGGCCTGAAAGACAGGGTGAATGTGATCCTGGATATGGCCGGCGGTGATTTTGTGCAGAAGAATATCAATGTCGCTGCCCCGGAAGGGCGCATTGTCTCTATCGCCTTCATTCGCGGATTCCAGGCAGAAGTCAATTTTGCACCACTGCTGATGAAACGAATCACCTTGACCGGCTCAACCCTGCGCGCCCAGAGTTTCGAACAGAAGGCCGTGATGACGCGTGAAATCCGCGAGCATATCTATCCACACCTGGCCAATGGCAGCGTCAAACCGGTGATCGACCGTGTATTTGAACTGGCAGAGGTGGCACAGGCCCACGAATACATGCAAAGTGGCGCCCACATGGGAAAAATCATTCTCCGGACCTAGAGAATCACTATGCAGAAACTGAACAACCAGGTGGCCCTGATTACCGGTGCCGCCTCAGGCATCGGCCGCGCTACCGCAATCCGCCTCGCTGCTGAAGGCGCGGCAGTGTTCCTCGCGGACATCAACCTGGACGGATTGAGTGAAACCGTCGCCGCGCTGCCTGCCGGCAGCCAGAGCGAAGTTGCCGAGCTCAACGTAACGGATTCCAGGGCCTGCAACGCCGTGGTTGAAGCCTGTGTGTCACGCTTTGGCAAGCTGGATATATTGTGCAACATCGCCGGCATTGCCCTGTGTGAACACCTGACAGACATCACTGACGAACAGTGGCACCGGGCAAACGCCATCAACCTGGATGGCGTCTTTTTCATGTGCCGGGCAGCCATGCCCGAGCTTCTGCAAACCGGCGGCAACATCGTCAACATGTCGTCCACAGCAGGCCTCACTGGACAGGCCTACAATTCTGTCTACTGCGCGACCAAGGCCGGTGTGCTGATGTTCTCCAAGTCTCTGGCCCTTGAATATGCCAAGCAGGGCGTGAGGGTAAATGCCGTGTGCCCGGGCTTTGTGAAAACACCTCTCACCGCCGCTTTTAATATGCCGGAGAACGCCGACATGGACCTTATCGGCAAGCTGATGCCGCTCACTGAGGGCGCCGAACCGGAAGAGATCGCCGCTGCCGTGGCCTATCTCGCCTCACCTGAGTCCCGCTTTATCAACGGTATCGCGCTACCTGTTGACGGTGCTCAAACGGCGGGCTGACCGGCCGCAACGCTTGCCCTGGGGCTCCCATGCGAGCGAGAATGGAGCGCACCACGGAACATTGCGACACCTCCCATCAGTGACAGAAGAGGCTCTATGAAGACACTCAACGCCCTCGTCTTAATCGCCTGTCTTGGCAGCGTCGCTGCCTGCGGAGAAACCAGCTCCGACCAAGACACCACTACTCACAACAGCGCAGATGCCAGGCCGGTGGAGACCACCATCGTCGCCGCCAGCGAGTCAGCCACAGACGCCGACAGCGAATCCCTGCCGTTTGCCCCTGCAGACCTGGAGGCGGCGATAGCAGTGCCAAAAGTGTCACGCGAGGCCTGGACCGGTGACCTGGACACCATGGAGGAGCGCCGCGTTATCCGTATGCTCACGGTATACAGCCCAGGGCGCTATTACCTGGAAGAAAATGGCCAGGAAAAAGGGCTGACCAAGGAGATGGCAGACCGCTTCGAAGCGGCAATCAACAAGCGCCTGGGACGCAAAAACGTGAAGGTGTACGTAGCCATCATCCCGGTTGCCCGCAACCAGTTGATCCCGGCACTGCTGGCCGGACAGGGCGACATCATCAACGCTGGCCTGTCTATTACGCCTGAACGGCAAGAGGTAATTGATTTCAGTATTCCCGTGAGCAAGCCGTTATCGGAGATACTCGTTACCGGCCCGTCCGCTGAGCCCCTGGCCTCTATCGATGACCTCTCGGGAAAAACGGTATACCTGCGACAGTCCAGCAGCTATCGCGAGAGCGTGGAAGAGTTGAACCGTCGCTTTACCGCCGAAGGCAAGGAGCCGGTTACCATTTCCCTGGTCTCGGAGTTCCTGGAAGACGACGACCTCATCGAGATGGTGGACAAAGGCCTGCTGCCCTGGGTTATTGTCGATGAGTACAAACCGGTGCTGTGGAAAGATGTGTTTACCAACACGGTAGTGCGCGACGACATCGTCTTCCGCGAAGGCGGCCGTCTCGCCTGGGCGTTCCGCAAAAACAGCCCACTGCTGGCCGAAGCCACCAATGCGTTCCTGAAAAAGAACCGTGAAGGCACCATGATCGGCAATATACTGAGAAACCGCTACATTCGGGATTTCGACTGGGCTGCCAACGCATTGAATGACGACGACTACCAGCGCTTTCTGGTACTGCACGACCTGTTCAAAAAGTACGGCAGTCAGTATGAGGTGGACTACCTCATGGCCGCTGCCCAGGGGTATCAGGAGTCGCGACTGGACCAGAGTGCCCGCAGTCACGCGGGCGCCATAGGCGTGATGCAGCTACTGCCCAGCACAGCCAGAGACAAGAACGTGGGGATTCCCAACATCGAAGAGGTGGACGCCAACATCGAGGCGGGTATCAAATACCTGAATTTCCTGCGCAATCGGTATTTTGACGACCCGGATATCGATATGGTCAATCGCACCCTGCTTGCGCTGGGCGCTTATAACGCCGGCCCGGCGCGCATGATCAGCATGCGCAGAAAAGCCGCCGAGCAGGGCTATGACCCCAACGTCTGGTTCGATAACGTGGAACTGGTCGCCGCGAAGGAGATAGGCCGTGAGACAGTGCAATACGTGGCCAATATCTACAAGTATTACACGGCCTATCGGTTTACCCTGGAGCAACAGGCGCGACATGCGCAGGCACGGGAGCGTGCCGGTATGTCACCCCAGCGAAGCGCCACCGACTGAGCACCTCAATTGCCTGGCAGCGCCTTCCCGGGCCTGCCTTGTTGCGCTGGCTAGGGACTCAGGCGCGCTGCAGTGTCGGCCAGGCGCGCCTGCAACCAGAAGATTTCGTAATCGTTGCCATACCCATCCCGCGCACTCTGCAAGAGCATGGCAAGCGCCTCTGCGCGCAAAGCCAGCGCTTCATCGTTATCCGATTGGCCCGCCAGCAGCACTTCCAGCACGTGCAGGCTTTTCACCGGCTGCGCCTCTTCAAGATAGCTTCGCGCCAGTAGCAACAGGCTGTCGCTACCGGCTGCCGCCGCAAGGTCCGCATAGACCTCACTGGCCGGCACCGGGTAAAGCTCAGTGGTGCTGTCGAAATGAAACCAGGTCATGTAGTAATCCCAGATACTGCGCACCGCCCAGTCCACCTTGCCGTGATTCTGCACCAGCTCCAGTTCCGGCGGCAGCCTGATCTCTCGCATTAACTGGTAAACCGACTTGCCGGCATTCATGCCGCTGACGGTCTCGTCATGCACATAGCGCACCGCATCACGAATGCGCTGCATATCTGCGCCAATCTGAGCCGCGCCATGACTGGGGCTGTGGTGACTGGGTACGACTGTCTCTGCGCCAAGCGGCAGCAGGAATTCGAGAGACTTCACATACTCCATGGGCTTGCGCACTTTCTCGCCACGCATGGTGAACACATTGGGGAACTGTGGAAACTGGGGACCGAAAAAGTCGCCACTGAAGAGAATTTTCTGCTCCGGCAACCACATCACAAGGTTGTCAGCGCCCTCTGCTCCTGGTGTGCCAAACACCTGGAACTCAACGCCACCCAGAGTGAAGCTGTAGCTCTCCCAGTCATCCACGGTTACGTCCGGTTGAATGCCGCCGTAGCGCATCATGGCGATATCGGGCCGGTCTTCCCAGGCGGGCATCCAGGGAAACAGCGTGCGATTGCGTTGGTACTGGTAAGGCTCCAGGTCGGTCAGGTAACGCTGCTCTTCCGTGAACTGCTGATGGGCAATGATGCGCGTGTCCTGTTCGGCGAAGAACCGCGTGCCGCCGATATGATCCGCATGCGAGTGGCTAAGCACGATGGTGTGCACAGGCGCATCTGACACCGCCTGCAACGCAGCAAGCTGTTTCGGCGTCTGCAATACAAGGCCCGTATCAAACAACACGTTCCCCTCGCTGGTGGTCACCATGATCACGTTGCCCACCCCTGTCGCCATAAAGACGTTTTCAGCGATGCGCTTTACCTCGATGGGCTGCTTGATAAGCTCCACAGCACTGCCGTGCGTTGCTTCGCCTTGCGCCTCTGAAAGGCGCCTGGTGGCGGCGTCGCCAATTACATCCAGCGCCGCGAGCTGCGCCGTCTTCTTCATCGCGGAGCCGGCCGAGTCATCAAGGTACAGCCACAGGCCGCCGGC
>JAUIIQ010000311.1 GCA_030431585.1 Gammaproteobacteria bacterium
GGGTGCCAAGGGCAAGAACTTCTATCACGATTACGCCACGCGCCTGGGTTATGGCGAGGCCGCCGACAAGATCCAGGACCTGTATCTCTCCGGCAAACAGGCCGAAGCCTGCGCTGAAGTGCCGCGTGAACTGATCGACGAGGTCGCATTGGTGGGTTCCAGGGACCGTATCCGCGACCGCCTGGGAGCCTGGAAAGAGGCCGGGGAAAGAGGCCAGGTCACCACCATGTTGCTGGGCGTGCACGACCCTGAGGTGCTGGAATTGTTCGCCGAGGAAATGCTCTGATGGATGTAGCCGGTAAGGTAGTACTGGTTACCGGCGGAGCCAACGGCATTGGGCGCGCCCTGTGTGAGCGGTTCCACGCCGCCGGCGCGCGCAAGGTTGTGGTGGCGGACCTGGAAGAGGACAACGCCCGTGCGGTTGCAGATGCCATTGGCGGGGATGCTTACGGGGTGAACGTGCGCGATGAGAGCGCGATCGCCGCGATGGTCGCCCAGGTGGAAGCGGACCATGGCCAGATTGACCTGTTTTGCAGCAACGCCGGCATTATCGCCCTGGACGGTGAGCCCTGGTGGGCTACTTCCGCGCCTAACGACACCTGGCAGGCCATGTGGGATATACATGTGATGGCGCACGTCTATGCGGCCCGGGCCTGCCTGCCTGCGATGCTGGCTCGGGAGGAGGGTTACTTCCTCAATACGGCATCCGCTGCGGGCCTGCTCAACCAGATAGGCGATGCGGCTTACTCCACCACCAAGCACGCTGCGGTGGGTTTTGCCGAAGCACTGGCCATTACCCACGGTGACGACGGTATTGGTGTGTCTGTACTGTGTCCGCAGGCGGTGGCCACGCGGATGATAGGGGATAGTGGAGACGGCGGTACTGCCGGCGTAGACGGAGTGCTGACGCCGGCTGATGTTGCCGACGAGGTTATCGCAGGCCTTGCTGAGGAGCGCTTCCTGATTCTGCCGCACAAGGAGGTGCAGGCCTATCGCGAGAAGAAGACTCAGGACTACGACCGTTGGCTGGGCGGAATGCGCAAGCTGCGCAGGACAATTGGCAACCCGGTAGCGTCATGAGTTCCGGTATTCAGGGACTGGAGCGCAAAGAGCGTTTTGCCAGGACCATCCTCAATGGCTTTGAAGCGTTTTTCTGCGAATTCCAGAACATTACCCTGGCGGCCAAAACCCGTTTTGAAAATGCAGACTGGCACGGTATGCAGGAGGCGGCTACCCAGCGTATTGATCTGCGCAAGCAGAAAACCGGCGAGATTATCCAGTACGTTGAGCTGATTGCCGGTGAGTATCTGAAGGACTTCGAATTCTGGGCCGCAGTGCGCGATGTGTATGCGGACATGATCGAGGGCCACAACAATTTTGAAATAGCAGAGACCTTCTTCAACTCGGTTTTTTGCGCCGTCTTTGAACACAAGATGATCCGCAACGACTACGCGTTCGTGTTCTCAGCTCATGGTGATATGCCTCCCGCTGACGTCAACTCCGTGTACCGAACCTACAAGGTAGAGGACAGCCTGGACGCTGTGTGGAGTGCCATACTTACCGACTATGCTTTCGATATCCCCTATGAAAACCAGAAACGCGACGTAGCTAACATCATGCAGGTAGTGGACAGCTACCTGCGTCTGCACTGTGATCTCGATGCGCCCGACCTTGAGTTTCAGGTACTGGAGCACCATTTCTTTCGCAACAAGGGCGCTTACATTGTAGGACGTATCTGCAGTGACAAAGAGTCCATGCCTTTTGTGTTGCCCGTATTGCACAGCGAGGAGGGCAGCGTGTATGTGGACACTGTGTTGTTCGGCTCCGACAAGGTCAGCGTGGTGTTCAGTTTCACCCGCTCCTATTTCTTCGTGGACGCCAGTATTCCCTCGGCTTATGTGCTTTTTCTACAGCAGTTGATGCCTGCCAAGCCTATTTCGGAGATATACAGCGCGATGGGCTACAACAAGCACGGCAAAACCTATTATCACCGTTGCGCCTATCGGCATATGGCCACCACGAAGGACAAGTTCATTATTGCACCGGGTATCAAAGGCATGGTGATGTGCGTGTTCACCATGCCCTCCTATGACTTTGTATTCAAAATCATCAAGGATCGTTTCACTCCGCCCAAGGAAATGACTCGCGAACAGGTGAAGCAGAAGTACGCGTTGGTCAAACGCTGGGATCGCGCCGGGCGCATGGCGGACACCCAGGAATTTACCAACCTGGCGTTTGCCCGCGAGCGTTTTTCCGACGAACTGATGGAGGAGCTTTACAAGGTGGCGCCCTCGATGATTGAAGAGCACGGGAAAGCGCTGATCATCAAGCACGTGTACGTGGAGCGACGTATGACGCCGCTCAATCTTTACCTGCATGATGCCACCGACGAGCAGGTGCGCGACGTAATGGACGAGTACGGTAACGCGATCAAACAGCTGGCGGCGGCCAATATCTTCCCCGGTGATATGTTGCTGA
>JAUIIQ010000085.1 GCA_030431585.1 Gammaproteobacteria bacterium
GATATAGATTCTGGGCAAATACACTCGGTCATTGCGCGATATGGCGATGCTGGTGGTGACTATACTTTTGTGCAATCAGAGAAGCTCATGTAATGGGCCACCACTAGCCGCAGTTCACGCGACTTCGAGCCTGTCGTAGAGCCAGAATCAGTGGCCCCCGAGCGGCTTGAACGAGGTAAAAGTGGACATTTCGCGCTCCAGGATCGAATTAGGCCTAAAGCATCCGCTTTCGCCTACTTAGCGACCTTTGAGGTATGCTATGTTCAATGTCCGCTTTCGTCCCCAAAGCTGCCGCTCAGCCTTGAATTCAATCGAGACAAAAATTTGCGATTCCTTGTTGTTGTTGCCCTTCTGCTTTCAGTTGGATGTTCTAAGCCGCCAAAGGATTCAGAGATGTTGGAAAATTTCGAGCGCAATCTGTCTAGCTTCAAAGAACTCAGAGATGAGCTTTGTGCCAACCCTGCGCGAAGACACATCATGATGGACCCAGAATGGTCTCGGCCCGAGGCTTCCGAAGAAGTGAAAGCCACGCTCTATCCGATTTTCAGGAAAATTGGTGCGAAAGGCGTCTACTATGACGGGGAATGCTCGTTTCGGGTAGCCTACTGGTCAGTTGGCTTTGGTGGTGATGGCGACTACAAATACTACACCTACAACCCCCCACTAGAGCGTAACAACGATGCCAAGATTTTCCTCGAAACACTCGACCGAGTAGATCGGGCTTCCATAGATCATGAATTCTACTTGAGGCCCATAGCCGATGATTGGTACCTTGCGTTCGATCACTGGCCCTAAACAAGTTCCGCTTATGGCCCCATCGCTGCCTCTCCGAAGTGTGCTAGATTAAGCAGCAGATAACGTCCACATAGCCGACCTCCGACCTTTGGTTGCATGGAGGCAACATGAGTAGCTACTCGATGACCCTTGTTCCAATATTTTTGGTGATTGGGGCATTTTCAATCTGGTATTTCACACGCGAGATTTCTGCTTTGATCATGTCGATTGGATTCTTGCCTACAGTCGCTGGAGTTACCCAGTACTGGTGGGGACCAAGCCAGGTGACTGATCTTGGCGATGGTCTTATGGTTCCAGATCAGAGCTATCTTGAATTGGCGCAGCTGATCGGTCAGATGCAATCAGTAGGTAGTATGGTCTCAGTCATGGCCTTTATGGTTTTGGCTTGGCGTTTACGCTATTACTCGCGCAATGGCAGCTAATGGCCCCATTGCTGTCCAGCGCCACTATGATAGATTGGAGGGCAGTTAACGTCCCCCAAAATTTCCGTTGGTGAAAAGTCGTCATTTACCTTCAACACATGTCTCGATTCGATCAGGCCGTGCCATGAAACAGACTGCTGCGTTTATCCTTACTTTAATTTTGTCAGTCACGGCGCAAGCAAGAATTGCGGACTCCTACCCCATTTCAGATTCAGAGTTATGGAAGGCCGCAGATGTGGTTGCTGTCGTACAAATCGAATCCGGCTCAATAGACTTAGAGACCTGGCGGTATAGGGTAGCTGGCGTCGTACTATTAGGCTTGCAGGGAGACACCACAACTAATCTCTCTTTCGACACCAATAAAATCTTTGATGACAGCCCACAAAGTCTCGGTAGTTTGTATCTAGTTCACCTCAAGCAAACGGATCAAGGTTATGAAACACTGGCATCTGGAAATGCGGTGATCGAGATTCAGGTGTACCCGGGAGGCTACACTAGAGAGAAAATTTCAGAGATCGTAAGGGGTAGTGGTGGAGACCCCTCGAGTCTCGCTTTCAATCAGGGAAGGGCTTTTCTACCAACAGCCTGCCTGAGTCGCGAGTTAGAGTTCCGCTGCCAACGGCAAAGTGAAACATTCCGATACGTATCGAAACTATCAGGACTTGAAGATGGGTCAGGGGCGCCCCAGTAATGTCAGCTCCTGGCCCCAGTTAAGCCACCTTCCTCAACATGGCTCCTATGAGGTGAAGGGGGACATTAAGATTCAACTATATCTGACACTATTCGACAGGTCACATCTAAACTATTACACATTAGAAAACGTTCGGCGGGAGGCGAGCTCTCATCGTCAAAGCACGACGGCGAGCGGCAACTTCAGTTTTAAGTCCGTAGGGATCATTTCCACGTAGCGTCCCGATGACAAAATTGGTATTGCTTTGCAGCCATCAGAGGGCCCCCTGTAAATACTCTGCATATGACCCCTGCCATAAAACACAGCGGGTATGTCGGGTCTTGGTATCCAGACAAATCCTTCAGGTCCTACCGTTGCCCGCTGCTTTGGTTGCTCCAACTCAACGCGAAGCTCGCTCGAACCAAGATCGATATCTGGCAATGAATACACGTTGCCACTCCTGTCGCATTCTCTTACGTCATAAAAGAGGTCGACAAGTCCCGCTTCGACAGCGCCCATCCATGGCTTATTGGGATTCGAAACATATTCGACGCGAAGGGTAAAGGCGTCTTCGATGCCCTCGAAATGTAGCTGTATGACTGCGTTAAGAAATATTGCGTCAGGATTGATCCGCTTGGCCAAAAGCATACTACCGATAACTTTCCCTTCAGCATCTATTACGTGAGTATTGTTCGGTTCCCTGACTTCCAGTCTCGCTACCTGGCGTCCATCCTTCCTCTCGAAAACTGGCTCCAGGTAGAAAGCCTCGTCGGACTCGAGGATGCTGACCAGCTCCGGGAATTCGTCAAAATTTGCCGTGCTCAAGGCGCAATCGACGGTTTTCCCTCCGCACAGTCCCTTGTCCCTGGATCGCCAGCCTTTGAACTCGTAGCCTGTTGAAGGTTGTGCGACAAACGTCTCATCAAAATAGGTGTCGTATACGTCTATGACGCAAGGGCTATCGACTTCGCACAGGTAAGTCCCGCTGGTGGAGGCAACCGTTCCTCCATAGGGGACCTCAACAGTGAGCTTACAAGCGGATAGCGCCAACATTAGAATGATTATGATAAATCGCATGGAATCGCTCCCATCGGTCAGTTTGCCGATAATGCCACAGTTAGCTTCATATCGTGAAATGGCTATTGGTTGTGCGCTTTTTTCTCGTGCCTGCGAGTGCTTCTGGGTGACCCGGTATGTGGTGGTACCAAAACGAGTTGGTGCTGCACAATGCATGGGTGCCAGGCTGAGCTGATCTTCTTTTTGACTTCCTTCGCTGCTATGCTCTGGCATCTTCCTTAACCACGTACACAGTGAGGTTCCCCTTGAAACAGGCCCTGGTCAATATGCTCACCCTGCAGGATCGGATGAATACCCGTGTCCATGAGAACTGGATCGAGCAGCATTTTGAATGGTATCGCGCGGCCTGGATTGAATGCGGTGAATTGATTGATCACTACGGTTTCAAGTGGTGGAAAAAGCAAACGCCAGACATGGAGCAAGTGCGTCTGGAAGTGATCGACATCTGGCACTTTGGCCTGTCTGCCCTGTTTGTCGAGGGTAAGGAAATCGAGCAGATAGCGGCAGAGATAGCCGCTGAACTGGAACAGCATGTTCCGTCCGGGCTGGATGTACGTGAGGCAACCGAGGCGCTGGCGTTGCACTGCCTGCAAACCAAAGGTTTTTCTCCTACTTTATTCTGGGACCTGATGCTCGCATCCGGCCTCGACTTTGCAGGCCTTTATCGCTCCTACGTCGGCAAGAATGTGCTCAACTTTTTCCGCCAGGATCACGGTTATCAGGAAGGTACCTATGTCAAGAACTGGGGCGACAAGGAAGACAACGAGCACCTGGTTGAATTGCTCGCCAGCCTGGATGTGGACGACGCGCAGTTCTCTGACCATGTTTACTGGGCGCTGGAAAAGCGCTATCGGGAAACCGCGCTGGACTAGATGATGGCCCAGGACGAAGGCAAGCTCTCTACCACTGCGCTGGCGCGAAAACTGGATATTCCCACGCAGCAGTTGTTTGCCACGCTGCGCGATTATGGCTGGATACGTCGATCGGGCGACAGCTGGGTGCTGCTACCCAAGGGCGAGTTCGAGGGCGGCGCCTACCAGACCAGCAAACGTTTCGGCCGCTACATTGTCTGGCCGCAGGCGCTGGACAAGCATCCTCTGCTTGCGGCGATCGAGTCCAATCAGCGTATTACCGCGGCCTCCATGCGGCGCTACTATCCGAGGCTGCACGCGCGGCAGATCAACCGCGCATTGGCAGAGATAGGGCTTCAGCACCACAGCATTCTAGGATGGGAGCTCACGGAGCTGGGGCGCAGCATGGGCGGGCAACAGGAGGAGAGTGAATCCTCCGGGGCCTTTTACGTTACCTGGCCACATGAGGTGATCGATAACCCGGTCGTGCATCGGGAGTTGACCCGCCAGTCAGACCAGATTCCCACACCTGAACCTGCCGACGCCAACGCCGAGCCAGACCTGTTTGCCAACAGCGAGGGTAAACTCAGTTGCGATGGCATAGACGGCCACGTTCTGGGCACGCCGCTGCAGATGCGTGTTTGCAATTGGCTGTACCTGGCGCAGCTCGCCCATGCCTGCCACCGCTGCCTGCCTATAGAGGAGCTCGTTTACGCAGACTTCTACATTCCGGCAGGCAACGTGTATATCGACTGCTGGGAGGAGAACGCCTCAGCGGACGAACTGCGCGATGGCCTCAATAAACGGGGTATTTATCGCCAGTTGAACTTACACAGTCTGGAAGTCAATGCCGCCGATGCGGACAACCTTGACGAGGTGTTGGGCCGCGGGCTGCTGGCCTTCGGGATCCGTTGCTGAGCTAGTCTGCCGCTTTGCGCTGCAGCAGCACGCCGCACTCCATGTGATCGGTGTAGGGGAACTGGTCAAACATGGCAAAGCGAACAACGGTGTGCGTGCGCGCCAGCTCGTGCAGGTTGTCCGCCAGCGTATGTGGGTTGCATGAGATGTACAGGATGTGTTCGAAGCGGCTGACCATATTGACCGTCGCGGCATCCAGGCCGGCGCGGGGCGGGTCTACGAACACTGTTCGCAGGTCGTAGTCGGCCAGTGGTTTGGGCAGATCGGCCAGGCGGCGGAATTCGCGTTCACCGTTTATTGCCTGGGTGACTTCTTCGGCGGCCAGCCTGATGATCTCTACGTTTTCTACCCGGTTGGCAGACAGGTTTTCCCGCGCCGCTTTTACAGATATCTTGGCCAGCTCGGTGGCTATTACGTGTTTGAAGCAGGCCGCCAGCGGCAGGGTGAAATTGCCGTTTCCGCAGTAGAGTTCCAGGAGGTCGCCGTCCAGTGACGCTGCCTGCGAGCAGGCCCATTCTATCATCCGTCTGTTGACCTGCGCGTTGGGTTGGGTGAAAGCCTGTTCAAACTGCTGGTAGGTGTAGGTGCGTCCGTTCACGGCCAGTTCTTCGAGCACCCAGTCCTTACCCAGAACGCACTTTTGCTTGCGGCTGCGGCCGATCAACGACAGCCGTGGGCAGTTGTGCTGCAAGCTCTCCAGCAGTGCTTTCGCCTGCGCCTCCCAGGCCGCCTGCAGGGGCCGGTGATACACCAGGGTGACGACCGTATCGCCGGCCAGCGTTGACAGGAATTCCACCTGAAAAAGCTTGTGTCGCAGTTCCAGGTCGGCCTGCAGGGCATCGCGCAAAGGCCACATCAATGCCTGTATGTGTTCGCTGGCTATGGGAAAGTCAGTGACGGGAACAGGGCTGCGCGGCGCATCACGGCGGAACATGACGTAGTCCAGTTTGTCACCCTCGTGCCACATGCGAAATTCGGCACGCATGCGGAAACCGGTCGGCGGCGACGGGTACAGGTCCACGTCAGGGGGCGCAAACGGGGCGATCAGGGCCGCCACCCGGCTGGCTTTTTCCTGCAGCAATTCGGTGTAGCGTTCCGGTTGTACGGCAGACAGTGGCATCAGTCCAGCCTGCCGGTATTACGGGCGGCCCAGAGTGACTGACTTCTGTTCTGGCAGTCCTGCAGATTCCACTCGGGCTCCAGTACCAACAGTGCCGCAGCCGTCGTTGCAAGCAGTGCGTGCAGGCCGTAATTGTCCTCTGTTTCACCTCGCCACAGGGCTATCAGTGGTGCAACGTCAGGTTGCGTCACCGGGGCTACCTTGTTGGGGATTGAGCGGGGCAGGATCACGGTGTCGCTGGTTCCCTCTCGCAGGCGATGTAAACGGGTGTCGGCCTGTGGTTTTAACTCAATTTCTCCACTGTCACCTTTGAACACCAGGGCAGAGGGCTGGCCCAGGTGCTTGTCCGCTTCCTGGTGCAGGTTGGCGTAGGCTGGATGGAATATGCTCTGCAGGCTTGCCGGCGCGGTCAGCGGGTTGAGCATGCGCGTCAGGGTATTTACCGGCGAGCGCAGACCCAACAGTGGTCGCAGTTGCATCAGCTCATGCAGCGCAGGGCAGAAGCAGCGCAGCGGCAGGTAACTGAGGTTAGCGGCATCCAGTTGCGTGGACACCTCCTGCCAATTGGCAGCTACGGGTAAGCCGAGCCGGGACATGGCTTGCTCGGTGTACAGTCGCCCCGCAGTATGGCCGTCACTGCCGTGGACGAAAACGCGGTAACCGGCTTCGGCCAGTAAGATCATGGCCAGCAGATACCAGGGGTGCTGGTGCCGCTTGCCGGCGTAACTGGACCAGTCCAGATCAACGTTGATAGCCGCCTCCGGCTGCTGCATATGCAGACGACATGCGTCGACAAAACCGGCAAGTTCTTCACCGGTTTCTTCCTTCACCCGCAGTAGCATCAGGAAAGCGCCCAGCTGCACAGGCTCCACCTCTGCTCGCAGAATCATGCCGAAGGCGGTGGATGCTTCCAGCCTGTCGAGTGAACGCGTGCCGGTTTTTCCTTTGCCCAGCAGGCGGACGTAGGGCGCGAAGGGGTGTTCCTCGGCGGGATGCACAAAGCGGGATGGTGTGTTCACGGTCTCTCTTACAGGCAGTTTTCGGGTTTGGGTAAGCCGGCAATCTTACAGCCGATCCTGGCGGGAGAGCCGGGAAACAGGCTCAGCAGGTACAGGCTTTTGCCTTTCTCCGGTCCAAGTTCCCTGGCGCAGTATTTTACCAGCGGTCGCATTGCCGGAGATGCGTCATAGCGCTGGTAGTAGTCTCGCAGCAGGTAGAGTATCTCCCAGTGCGCCGCCGAAAGCGAGATGCCTTCGGCCGCTGCGAGCTGCTCGGCCACGGCAGGGCTCCAGGCATCGAGATCGCGCAGAAAGCCTTCTTTATCAAATGCCGATTGGGTGAGCATGCCTAGTACCAGGCTAAGTGACGTGGGTAGTGCTCGCTGAGGGCGACGAAGTCGTCCATGCTGACCACAGGCGTGTCGCCCAGTTTGCCCTGCAGGCCGGCTGCGGCGGCGTCGCTGTCCAGCGCCACCACCCTGACCGGGTTCGCGGCCAGCAAATCGGCCGCGTGGCTGCCGGCAAGCGCGTTGTACACACCGTCGCCGAGCAGCACAATGGTGTCTTCCGGCTGCGCTGTGCGTAAACAGTCCTGAAAGCTTGCGCTGGGAGACATGGCATGCAGAGTGTGCAGAATCATCTCAGCAGCTTACCAGCTGGTCCGCGGAGTTGAGCAGTTCCTGCAGCGCAAGGGTGTCGAGCGCCTGCACCGGCAGCACCAACTGGTCTGCGTTGATGCCATGCCGAAGCAGGGCGTCTGCGTCCACATAAACTCTCTCCACGTCGTAAAGTGGCAGTGAACTCAGTACCTTGCCGATACTCTTCAGGCCAATACCGGCGCTGTCCTGATCCGGCAGCAGCTGCAATACGCCTGCGCCCATAAACAGCAGGTCGAAATGCTGCTCGAAAGCGCCCATTGCCAGAGACAGATCTACCGCAGCTCTGGCCAGGCTGCTGCCGTAGGGCGATTGCCGTATTACCACGACGGATTTCCTGGGGGCTGTGTTTACCATGTCACCGGGCGAACGTCATCAGGCGGTCGGCTTTGGCGCTGGCATCAATCAGTTGCCCCAGCCCGGATATGACAAACGCGGGGTGGGCGGTAGCAGCCGGCTTCTCATAGCGCTCGGCCTCGCCGGCATCGAGTATGCCGCGCTTCAGTGCTGAGGAAATGCACAGTACCAACTCCACTCCGTGGTGAGTTGCAAGCTCAATCCAGGGCTGCAGTCGACTCTCCTCATCCTGTGGGTAAACGGCAGCCTGGGAGCCTGCTGTGGTGCCTTCGTCAAGGAAAAAAATGCGCTCTATATCATGGCCGCGCGCCAGGGCAGCCTGCGCAAAGCGGTATGCCGTGCGCGCGCCGTGTCCCGAGGTGGGGGAGGAAAGCACCAGCAGCGTGTAGATCACGGTAGAGCCGCCCCGTAAACAAAAAACCCCGGCTCAGGCCGGGGTTCGGTTGCTGTGCGTCGCGGGTCAGTCATCGCCGCCGAGGGCGGTGAGCAGGTGCAGCATGTTAATGAACAGATTGTAAATGTTCAGATACAGGGACACGGTCGCACGGATGTAGTTGGTCTCACCGCCGTTAACGATGCGGCTGGTATCAAACAGGATCAACCCGGACATGATCATGACAATCGCCGCGGAGATCGCCAACGATACTGCCGGGATGCCCATAAAGATATTGGCTATTGAGGCAATGACCGCCACCAGCAGCCCCACAAACAGGAAACCGCCCATGAAGGAGAAGTCCTTGCGGGTGGTCAGCGCGTAGGCGGAGAGCCCGAAGAACACAAGGGCAGTGCCGCCCAGGGCCTGCATGACCAGGCCAGGGCCGTTTGGTAGTGCCAGATAATAGCTGAGCATGGGGCCGATGGACGCGCCCATGACACCGGTGAAGGCGAAGATAGCCAGCAGGCCCTTGCTGGTGTCAGCCATCTTGTGCACTACGAACAGCAGGCCGAAGCCCACCAGCATCAGTATCAGTGCAGCACCCTGTCCCAGGCCCATGGCCATGGAAATAGTAGCCGTGACGGCAGAGAACGCCAGCGTCATGCCCAGCAGCATGTAGGTGTTTCTCAGTACCTTGTTGGTGGCGAGAACGCTGTCTACGCCAGCCCTGTTCATGTCGTACAAACTCTTGTCTTGCATCGTCTACTCCATAATGCGTCGCACGGGATGGTGCGGATATTCCTGTGACAGATAATAAGGGCGCAAGGTTCAAATTTAAAGGGCGGTGAAATCCCTGTTTACTGTCCGGGTATGTGGCCCCGGCAGAGGGAGGTCGGGATCTGACTCTGGCCTCACGGTTTAAAATTCCGCACCCGTGTGCCGGTGGGCTGGCCAGTGACCGGGGCTCGGGGACTTAGCGGTTGATATGTCGGGTCTAATGCAATTCACTAGCGCTTCGAGCTAACAGCCATAAGGAAGACGGTTATGTCCGAGAATAATCCAGCTGAAGCGAAGGTCCTCGACGGATCCGCCTGGGAAGAATTTTGTGACGCCCTGAAGGAGGCGGGGAAGGTTATCCACAGCGAAAAAGCCCCCAAGGATGCCTTCAACCGGGCGGAAGGGTATCGCTACCTCACCCGTTTGCTGCGGGGTGGCCTGGAAAGCTACCTGGAGTTCAGTGACCCGCTGTTCCCCCAACTGCGCTGCGGTGCTCACGAGACCATCAAACTCGGTGCTGATAACCCGGACAACCGCTACGAGAGCTCGCCCATACGCCCGCAATTCGATTACCGCATTACCGGCAAGCGCAATACGGTCAGCTACCTGGGTATCAGCACCACCATCAATAAGTACGGCTCCGGTGGCACCATGGAAGTCACTGGCCATATCGACCACCGTGATATGGACATAGATGCTGACGGCAACATCGAGATCATCATCAGTCGGGAGAAAAAGCCCGGCAATTGGCTGCCTATGGGCGAAGAGTCCAATTCGGTGCTGGTACGCCAGACCTTTCAGGATCGTATTGGAGAACAGGCGGCAGACCTCAAGATTGAGCGTATTGGCGCCAGTGACGAGCGTCCGGAGCCGTTCAGCGCGGCGAAACTGCAGCGCGGTCTTGCCGGCGCAACCATGTGGGTGCAGGGCGCTGCGCATATGTTTGAGAACTGGGCGGAAAGTTTTCTTCCCACCCTCAACGAACTGCCCCCGGCGGACCAGGCGTATTGCCAATCCATTGGCGGTGACCCCAATATTTTTTACTTTCACAGTGCGTGGCAGCTGGCTGATGACGAGATCTTTGTCATCGAGGCACCGGACATACCCGAGTGTGAAACCTGGAACTTCCAGCTGGACAACTGGTGGATGGAGTCGCTGGACTACCGTCATCATACGATCCATGTGAACAAGCACACCGCGCACTATGAGCCCGACGGCAGTGTGCGGGTGGTGGTGTCGCACACTGATCCTGGAGTGCCCAACTGGATAGAAACCGCCGGCCACAATATGGGCACCATGTGCTGGCGCTGGATTGGCGCGCAGCGTCATCCCCTGCTTAAAACCCGTGTCATGAAGCTGGCGGATCTCTAATGAGTGCGGACGAGGTAAGTTTCATTGCTGACGAACTTGTTGCCGAGGCGGTAAAGCAAACGGGTTTTGATGATTTTGGCGATATGCCCTACCGCGAGGGGCTGGAAACCCTGCTTGAAACCTACGATCGCAACGTAGTGGACCCGGAGGGGCGACGCAGACTGCGCGAGCGGGTGGTGTTTCAACTGGCCACCCGTCTGAAGTGTGAAAACGCCTTCAAGACCATTCCCCAGTGGCAGGACCAGGACATCGTCGCTCCTGTGTTTGTCACCGGCTTGCCGCGCTCCGGAACCTCGGCGCTGCTCAACTTATTGGTCGCTGCGCCGGAAAACCGCGGCTTGTTGCAGTGGGAAGTGCAGTTTCCTGACCCCTGGCCTGGTAGCCAGCCTGGTGACAAGGACCCGCGCTATGACTTTCTTGCCAAGGCGCTGGAAGAGTCCCGCAATTCCGAGTTTGCCAAGATTCACTACGTGGACGCGGACACGCCGGAGGAATGTGTGCTCCTGCACGCCTATGCCTTCACCGGCGTGCAACTGGGCTTTGAAATAATGCTGGAGCCCTGGCGCAGTTGGGTCCTGGCCCAGGATATGCAGCCGCTCTACGCCTACCAGAAGAAACAGATGCAGATGCTCAACTGGCGCATGCCGGGCCAGCAGTGGATGCTCAAGGCGCCGGCGCATATGCACAGCATTGACGCGATTCTCAAGGTGTTCCCGGATGCCCGGTTTGTCTGGTGTCACCGTAATCCTCAGGCGGTAGTACCTTCCATCAACAGCATGAACAAAGTGGTGATGGACATGTATCTCGGCGACTACAGCCATCTGGACATGGGTGAAATTGGCCGCGCGGTGATGGAGTGGTATGCCATGAGCCTGGAGAAGGGCCTGGCCCTGCGTGAGCAACTGCCACAGGAACTGTTTGTGGACTGTTCCCAGCAGGAGTTCGTGGACGAACCCCTGGGCGTGGTGCAACGGGTTTACGATACCTTTGGTATGACGCTGAGCGAATCGTCGCGGGATGTATTGTCGTCACACGTGCGGGCAAACCCGAAAGGCAAGCATGGCAAGCACGAATACCACCTTGAGGAGTATGGCCTGACGCGTGAGCTGATAGAGCAGCGTTTTGCTTTTTATACCAGCGACCCGCGCTGGCCTGTCAGTGATTAAAGGGAGTTGAAATGAGCGATACCATAACCGTCAGTTCCGAGACAGTCACTATTGCCGCACCCGCCGATCTGGTCTGGCAGGTACTCACAGACTTTGCGCTCTACTCGCAGTGGAACCAGTTTTGTCCCTCTATTGAGGCCTCGTTACAAGTAGGCTCCCCGGTAGTGATGAAAGTGGATCTGGGGCAGGGCTTGCAGGACCAGGTCGAGTACATCACTTGCCTGGAGCCCCCACGCAAGATCACCTGGTCAATGGAGAACAAGCCGGGTGACGCGATCCATGCGGATCGCTCACAGGTGGTGGAGCCCGTGGATGACAGCCATTGCACGTACGTAAGCTACGACGTCTTCAGCGGCGAGGCAGCTGCACAGATGGTGGAGATGCTGGGCAAACAGGTGGAGGCGGGCTTCAACCTGTGCGCGCAGAACCTCAAGGCCAGGGCGGAAGCGCTCTACGCTGGGCAGCGTGAGCAGTAGCCACAGCGCTTTACAGCGGCGAAAGGGGTCGCGGGGTTACTTGTCCAGGCCGCCCATCAGCATATATTTGATCTCCAGGTAGTCGTCCATACCATACTTGGAACCTTCGCGGCCGGAGCCGGATTCCTTGATGCCGCCGAAGGGTGCCATTTCGTTGGAGATTATGCCCTCGTTGATGCCCACAATGCCGTACTCAAGGGCCTCAGCCACTCGCCATACGCGGCCTATATCGCGCGTGTAGAAGTAAGAGGCCAGGCCAAATTCGGTATCGTTGGCCATAGCGATTGCCTCCTGTTCCGTGGAGAAGCGGATAACAGGGGCCACCGGACCGAAAATCTCGTTGCGAAAAACCGCCATATCAGAGCTGACGTCAGTGAGCACTGTGGGCTGGTAAAAGCAGTCACCCATAGCATGCCCGCCGCCCCCCAGAGCGACTTTTGCGCCGGCGTTAACCGATGACTGCACCAGTTCATGCACGTCTTTGACCGCTTTGGCATTGACCAGCGGTCCAATGTCCACATCCTCACCCATGCCATTACCCACGGTAAACGCTGCCGTGGCCGCCACCAGCTTTTCCACAAAGGCATCGTAGATGCCATCCTGAACGAACAAGCGGTTCGAGCAAACGCAGGTCTGCCCGGCGTTGCGGTACTTGGAGATCAGCGCACCCTGCACGGCGGCGTCAATATCGGCATCGTCGAAGACAATGAATGGCGCGTTGCCACCCAGTTCCATGGACGTTTTTTTCATCGTCGCGGCGCACTGTTCCACCAGCATTTTGCCAATGGGGGTAGAGCCGGTGAAGGTCAGCTTGCGCACCACCGGGTTGGAGGTTATTTCGCCGCCTATCTCCCCGCTACTGCCCGCTACCACGTTGAGCACCCCGGCAGGGATGCCGGCGCGGTCGGCGAGCTCAGCCATCGCCAGGGCAGAAAGCGGCGTTTCCGATGCCGGCTTGATCACGATGCTGCAGCCGGCAGCGAGTGCCGGCGCCGCCTTGCGCGCTATCATCGCGTTGGGGAAGTTCCAGGGTGTGATGGCAGCCACCACCCCCACTGGCTGCTTGATGCAGACAATGCGCTTGTCTGCAGAGGGCCCGGGGATGACGTCCCCTTCAACACGCTTGGCCTCTTCGCCAAACCACTCTACGAACGAGGCGCCATAGGCCACTTCCCCGCGCGATTCCGCCAGTACCTTGCCCTGTTCTGCTGTCATGATGATGGCCAGGTCCTCCTGGTTCGCCATCATCAACTCATACCATTTACGCAGCAATCCCGCGCGTGATTTGGCTGGCATTATCTTCCAGTCCCGCATGGCAGCCTCCGCTGCGGCAATGGCACGGGCGGTTTCGCTGGCAC
>JAUIIQ010000086.1 GCA_030431585.1 Gammaproteobacteria bacterium
GCTGGGCCTCGTTTACCGGGCGATCTCCACCCACCTTATCCACAAATCCGAATTATCGCTCAAGGAAGGCGCCACCGGGGCCGTAACGCTAATCCAGCGCTTCGGCAGCGCCCTTAACCTCAACATTCACTTTCATATTTTGTTCCTGGATGGCGTCTATGTGCATCGCGACAACAGACCGCCCCGCTTTCAGCGCGTCAAAGCACCCGACAAAGGCGAGTTGGAGGAGTTGGTTCAACTGATCAGCCAGCGCGTCGGCCGCTGCCTCGAACGCCAGGGCTTGCTGGAACAGGACACCGAGAGTGCCTGGCTGGACCTCGACCCCGCCGAGGATACCGATGCCATGCCGCAGATTCTGGGCAGTTCCATCTCCTACCGCAT
The DNA here is from genome assembly GCA_030431585.1 of Gammaproteobacteria bacterium. GTDB lineage: Bacteria > Pseudomonadota > Gammaproteobacteria > Pseudomonadales > Halieaceae > Halioglobus. Next base: position 382 of record JAUIIQ010000086.1, read on the forward strand.
AGCCGTCGGCCCACAGCAGGGACGTAAAGCTTTCATGATCCGCACCATCCGTCCGCTGGACAGACCTGATCCTGGACTGGAGCGGGTGGCCAGGGCCAATGGTTTCTCTCTCCACGCCGGGATCAGCTGTGAGGGGATTCAGAAAGACAAGCGTGAGCGCCTGTGTCGGTATATTTCCCGCCCTGCCGTGGCAGTTCCTCGCCTTTCACTGAGCTCCACGGGCAAGGTGGTTTACACCCTGAAGACACCGTACCGGGATGGCACGACCCAGGTGGCCTTCGAACCGGTGGATTTCGTTGCCCGTTTGGCGGCTCTGGTGCCAAAGCCGAGGGTCAACCTCACCCGCTACCATGGCGTTCTCGCTCCAAACCACCGCTGGCGTGGGCTGGTCACACCAGCCAGGCGCGGGAAAGGCATCAAGTCTATCTCCAACGCAGAAGTCCGCACACCCGCCGAGCGCCATGCCGCCATGACCTGGGCCCAGCGCCTAAAACGTGTGTTCAGTATCGACATCGAGGTCTGTGGCCGCTGCGGTGGTTCTGTCAGGGTCATCGCCAGCATTGAGGACCAGGACGTCATCGATCGAATACTGACTCACCTGCGCCAGAAAGAACAGGAAACACCGACTCGGCCATTGCTGGTGCCACCGACCAGAGCGCCACCTGGTACGTTACCTCTTTTCGCTGGGAAGGATTCCAGCACAACAGCACTACACCAGCAAGGAAGCCAGTGAATACCGCATGGCATGAGCTGTCGCGTGCACCCGTTCAGGAATGAACGGATTTGAATGGCATGCTCAACGCCGCGAACAGGATTTTCGGATCAATAGACGGGTATTTCGACAGGTCAGCAGGTCCAGTCGACACAAGCAGCGAGGATGTCTACTCTCAATAGGCCGTTAGTATTTCCTATCCTTGTGAATCGACTCTTGCCCAGCCTAGCAATACAGACCCGGCTGTCAGTTCCCCGCAGCAGTTCCCCAGATTTCCTCCAGGCGCTGGTCCCTGCCGCAGTTCCAGCGGTAGTACTTGTAGCGCACGGGGTTTTTGAGATAGTAATCCTGGTGATACGCCTCCACCGGCCAGAATTTGCCGGCGTCACGGATTTCGGTGTGCACCTTTTGCCCAGGGAATCGGGCCTCCACTGCCGCCAGTGACTCCTCCGCCAGTGCCCGTTCCTCGCTGCTGGCGGGGAAAACGGCGCTGCGATAGCTGAAGCCCTTGTCACAAAACTGGCCACTGTTGTCGAAGGGGTCGATACTCACCCAGAACAGGTCCAGTAACTGCTGGTAGCTGATCACCGCGGGGTCGTAGGTGACCTTGATCGCCTCAAAGTGGCCCTCGTGGTTGCCCTTGTAGGTCGGGTTTTTGAGGGTGCCGCCGGTGAACCCGGAGACCACATCGATCACCCCGTCCTTGTCCTGATAGTCGGATTCCATGCACCAGAAGCAGCCGCCAGCAAAATGGGCAGTGGCGGTCTCGGCGTTGGCGGACAGGCTGGCCAGAGCAAACAGGCCAGCAATCAATAGATGACGCATTGTATTCTCTCCCGGATTTGATACTACGGTAGACAGCCGGCGAGGGAATGCGTTCAGTGGCCGCCTGGCACTTTGCAGGAAGCGGGAAACTAGTCGCTGGCGCTGCCTTGGTCGGCAGGCGGCAACGGCAACTCCAGGTAACGATTCATGCCGGAGCCGCCCTGCGAGCCGCCGTCATAAACAAAGCCGTAAACTGAACCCCCGTCAGCGCGTTTAATCAGTGCGCCACGCACCCACAGCACGTTTTCGCCGTCTACGGCCAATTTGGGTTCTGCCCATGCTCCCGCCGCGTCGCGCCAGCTGTGGAACAGGCGCCCGGTAGCCTCCTCGATAAACAGGACGTGCACCTGTTCCCCAAAGCCCAGCGTATCGGCACCCACCTGCTCCGAGTCGGCGGCATTGCGTGCCACTGCCCGGCTGGTCACTTGCACCGGCGCAGACAACTCGCCGCCTGCCCGTCGCTCCCACAGCTCACCATTATCCAGGCGATAGACAATGCTCACGCTGTTCGATTCCGGCAGATAAACCAGTGGCAGGATACCACCGGCATCCTCTACCGCCGTACCCAGCCCGCGGGCCACCAGCTGTGGCGAGGTCATATCACCATTGGGGAGAACGCGTCGGTACCAGGCGGTGCCGTCGAATCCGGTGTAGGCCAGGTGGACAACATCGTTCGCGCCGCGCACCACTACCGGGCCGGACAGGTCCCGGGGCGCATCTGGATCAATAATAGTGGCTGCGCTCCATTCGCCTTCGGCGGAACGCAGGCGATAGCGCAACTTGTGCAGGTCCCCATAGACCGCCACCACGCTACCGTCAGATAGCAGGGCGAGATCGGCTACCTGCACCGGGGGTTCGGTCGGCGAGGCCAGGTGCTCGTCACGAATCTCCCAACTGTCCGGCTGCGCGTGCGCTGAGGTGCGGAACACGTGGTACAACACATCGTCGGAGGTCTGGTGCAGGATGTGGATACGCTCGCCGTCAAAGGCCGTGGCAACCCCTTCGAGATCGCCGGTATCCGGTCGCTGCCCGCCGTCTACCTCCTGCCAGTGCTTACCGCCGTCCTCGGACTTGACGATCATCATCATATTGTCGGTTTCCGAGGGTTCCATCAGGAAGTACAGGCTACCATCGCTGCTTTGCCAGGGGCCCAGCCTTCCCGGGGTTTCCACGAAGGTACCGCCCAGGTGCCCATCGGGTACCTGCAGGGTGACCGCCGGTAATTGCGCTGCCGAAACCGGACTGCCTGCCGCGTCCAGCAGCCTGAATTCAAATCGGTCCCCGTGCTGGTTGGTTACTGCGCCGTCTGCAAAATAGCGCAGCACAATCGGAAACTCCCATTCCCCCTGGGCCCTTGCCGCAGACCAGGGCGGTGTCACCGGGGCGAGGTTGATACCGGCACCGGCAACAAAAGGCATGTTGGTACCGTCCAGCAGGTCGCGGGTCTCGGCACCATCCGAATAGGCCGTCGTACTAACGATGCTGGCCCGGGGGGAGTAGGCATCCGCCGAAATTTCCAGCGCCCGCAGGTCCGCCCGGCTCTGTGCCGGGAGGTACAGCCCTGTTACCGAGGCCGGCAAAGGCTGTAGCATTTCCCGACGCCACTCCAACCCCTCAATAATTGGGTCCCACTCATACTCGATACTAATCTCATTGTCCTCGCGCACTAGAGCAAGCTCGATCCACTGATCGGCCTTAACCGTCACATCCAGCGTGTCGATAATTTGGTCGTGGCCGGCACTGCGCTGCACAAGGGATATGGGGCCAGCGCCCTGCGCAAGCAGGCGATAATGATTGTCTGCATCCTGGTAGCCGAACAGGAGCCCTGCCTCGGCGGATTCACCCAGGCGCAACTGAACCTTGAACTCCTCCGCTTCCCAGTAAGTGTGGTAATCGCCCAGTGCCAGCAGCGGTTGCGTACCGCTGTCCAGTTGCAGGTAGCTATCACCAGCTTCCCCTCGCCATGACAGCCCGCTACTACTGCCCTGCTCCAGGCGCAGCTTGTTCGCGCCCTTCGCTTCGGGGCCGGCAGAAAAATCCAGGGTCACTTCCCTGGTCGGGTAGGGAAAATCGTCCGCGCCCAGTGTCTGCCAATCGCCCTCATTGCGGCGGTACTGCAGTGAGAACTGATGCTCGTTGATGGTGGGGTCCCGGTTTTCGACCTCCACCCGCAGGCGAAACGGCTGGTCTGCCTGCACCGTGACCGGTGTATTGAGCGCGCCGGCCCAACTATCTCCATTGAGACTGGCAGCGGCATCGGTGCGCACCCTGTAGGCACTCAGGCTCAGGCCCTCCCCGCCAGCCCGGGCCTCGGCGGAGGTTTGCTCGGCGGGTGAATCACAGGCAGCGATCGCAAAACTGGTCAACAACAATAGCCAGCGGTTTGCGGGACGGACTGCTGATCTCAGCGTTCCCGTGTGTTCAAAACATCCATATTTAAACATAAATATTCCAATTATTTGACTCTATAGAACAAACATATCAACAAAGGAAAGCATGGTACAAGCCCCAATGGATTAACGTTACGTGAACACTAGGACCAAGGGGCAAGACCAGGGCGATGTCGCGGCCCCATGTCACTGCCAGCGCCAACGGTGGGCTGTACAACTGTTAACCGTCGGTCAAACCCAGCAAGGCTGGAAGATCCGCCAGTTGGCTAATCACTGGCACTTCCTCCAAATGCCCCCGACCCTCAGGGCAATAATGTAGCGCAGACATGCCCGCCGCCAGTGCCGCTTGCAATCCCACCGCACTGTCCTCCACCACCAGGCACCGTGATGGCTCTACCCCCAGGCCACTGGACGCGGCGAGAAACAGGCCCGGGTCAGGCTTCCAGGCATCAACCTCGTAAGCACTGTACAGGTGCTCGCCGAAGTAATCGCGCAGGCCGGTGAGCCCCAGTGAATGCTCCATCTTGGCCCTGGGACCATTGGAAGCCACACAGTAGGGCAGGGTCAGTTGCTGTAACGCCTTCTCAATACCAGGCGTGGGTCGCAGTTCCTGTTCGAACAGTTGCGCCACTACGGCGCGATAGCGGCTTTCAAAATCGGCTGGCAGTGTCCGTCCGTGGCGCCGCGCGACGGCACTGAAAATCAGCGCCAACTCGACACCCTGGAACTCGCGGAACAGTCCGTCTGCCGGCTCCGCGATTCCCTCGGCCTGCAGCGCCTGTGACAACCCCAGGTGGCACAGGTACTCGCTGTCCACCAGCACCCCGTCGCAGTCGAAAATAACCGCCTTACAATGGCTGAACATCACAGCCTGACATCGGCGCGAACGGGTTCCGGCCACTCGGGATCAAGCTTCTCCCGCCAACTGCTAACCCCGTTGCGCAGTTCACTGGCACGCAGGGTAACCGGCTCATCCCAGGCTGTCTGGGCACCAAAGTTGATGACATTGAAACGTACTTCGGGATCCTCCAACGTAAGGTCGAACTCGATCAAGCCGGCATTATGGCCGCCGGTATAAGGTTCACGCAGGCGAATCTCGGGCTGTTCTATGACTTCCGGTATCGGCGTGTCCTGGGCCAGGCCGGAACTGGCAAACTCGTACAGGTCGTAGCCCCCTTCACTCGACCAGGGAATGCAATTAGCCTCAGCCCGGTGAATATCCCCGGACATCAAAATCACCCCACCAATGTTCTCGTCGCGAATGAAATTGAACAGTCTGTCGCGCTCATGGCGGTAACTGGTCCAGTTATCCTCACCGAACGCGTCCGGGTTGTGCGACCAGCCGCCACCGCTGATCAACACTTTGAACGGTGAGGTACTGGCTTTGAGCCCGGCCTTGAGCCAGGCCAACTGCTCCGCTCCCAGGTGACTCTTGCCGGGTCCGTCGGGCAACTCATTGGGGTCACGGTAGTAGCGGTTATCGAGAAAGAAGAAATCCACTCCGCCGTACTCATACTGGAAAAACACACCGGGCGCCTGCGCTGTGCCGTAGGCGGGGTTGGCCCAGTAGCGCTTGAACAAGGCCAGGCTGTCCTCACGCATGGGATTATTGCGATCACTGTTGTTCAGGCCGTAGTCGTGATCGTCCCAGATGGCCAGTTGCGGCACCCTGCTGCCAAAACCCTGGTACTCGGGCACGGAGCGTTGAATTTTATACAGGTCAGACATGATTCCCGGGGCGACGGTATCAGCGTAAATGTTGTCCCCCAACCAGAAAAACAGGTCTGGCTCCCAGCGCTCCAGCGCCTGCCATATCGGCTGGCGTGGAAACTCCTGCCAGCGGGCGCAGGAGCCAAAGCCGAGCCGGAACCGCGCCGCTCCGGCAGGCGCGGTGTTGAAGCGGAAAGCGGGCACATTGTCCAGGTACTTGGCCGGTTCGCCATCTACCCAGGGCCGGTAGTAGTAGCGGGTATTCGGCTCAAGACCCTGCAACTGGACACGGGCGACATAGTCATCGTCCGGGCCGGCCGCTGCCACTGGGCTCAATTGCCCATCGGACAGGTCTGGCTTACGACCGTACTGTACGCGCACCGGATACTCTCCGCTGGCGCGCATCCATAACTGTATCTCCCGCTCACCCACAGCACCGGGCATCGGTCCCTGCACCAGGCGCGGATAACCAGTATCAGCGGCGAGGGCATCCCGCAGCCCAACAGGCAGCAGGGACACCGAGCCACCGGCGATGGCGAGAGATTTAAGAAATTGTCGGCGTGCGGATTTCATACTTACTCCTGTGGTGAAAATTCGAGAGTGACCACCAGGCCCGGAGCGGCATCTGCCAGGGTGATGGTGGCCCCGTGTAGGCGGGCGATGGCGCGGACAACAGACAAGCCCAGCCCGGTCCCAGGTTGGTTGCGACTATGGTCAAGGCGGTAGAGGCGACGGAATACGCGCTCCCGTTCTGCATTGGGAATGCCCGGGCCGCTGTCTTCCACACTCAGCCGGTCCGCCTGTTGGCGCACGACTATTTCCGCGCCTTCACCGGCATAGCGCATGGCGTTGTCCACCAGGTTATACAGCGCCCGGAACAACAAACTGGCGTCACCCGTCACGGTGCTTTCCTGCTCAGATACCAGTCGCAATCGCTGGCCCTGCTCCGCCGCCACCGGCGCCAGCAGTTCGACCACATCGGTGGCGATAGCCCCCAGCGCACAGGGCTCTCCTTCCAGTTGCAGCACCCCCTGCTCCAGTCTTGCCAGTTCCAGCATGGCCTCGAAGGTTTGCAGTAACTTATCCAGGTCTGCGCGGGCCTCGCCCAGAGTTTGCCTGAGTGCCGTCGCGGGGACACTGCCCGCTTGCAGGCTGGCGTCCATATCATCGAGCCGCAGTCGTAATCGGGACAGGGGCGTCCGCAGGTCGTGGGCAATATTGTCTGTAACACCCGCTACCGAGCGCACCAGTTCGTCGATCTCATCCAGCATCCGGTTCACCTGCCCTGCAAGTATGTCCAACTCATCACCCTGGTCGCGCGCGGGCAAACGGGTTTCCAGGCGACCCTGCTGGATTTGTTCAATGCTTGCGCTCAGTCTTCGCAGGCGCTCGACCTGGCGGCGGTTAAAGAGGTAGCCGACCACCAGTGTCAGCAGCAGCCCCAGCACCAGGGCCAGCGCGGATGCCAGCAGAAAATCGCGCCGGTAGGCGCTGTGGTCTGGCTCCAACTGCGCCACCATGAGGCGACCCCCTGCCACTGCTATCCAGGTGCCCCGGGCCAGTTCCACCGTGACCTCACCACTGAGCTTGGACACCGCCACCGGGAACTGGCCGGTCTGTGGATAAGAGGGTAGTTGCACGGGGATCTCACTCAGGTTGCCACTGACTGCCGTACCCGTGTCCAGTGCCAGCAGCGTGTTGGCGGCGCGGCGCGCATGAGCCTCTATCACCCGACGCAGGGATTCAACCCCGGTCTCATCCGCGGCCGCCAACTGGCGAAAGGTATCCGCCGCCATCAACACGTTACCCTCTACCTGGCGTTCCCGCTCGGATACCGTCAGCCAGTACACCGCCGCCAGCACCAGCGTATTTACCACCAGGGCCAGCAGGGTAAAAAGCAGAGTCAGGCGCCAGATAGAAGTGCGGGGATAAGGCAGGCGCGCAGGCCTAGCGAATGACATACCCTGCCCCGCGCACGGTCTCAATCAGTTGCTTGCGGCCGCTGGCCTCCAGTTTCTTGCGCAGTTTGGCTACATGCACATCGATCACATTGGTCTTGGGGTCGAAATGGTAATCCCACACAGCCTCAAACAGCAGGGTGCGCGACACCACCTGGCCACGATGCTCAAGCAAATATCGTAACAACTGAAACTCCTTGGGTTGCAAGGCGATTTCTTCGCCGCCTCGAGTTACCCGGTGCCCCACGAGGTCCATGGTCAGGTTTCCCGCCGTCAATTCGGTAACGGGGCTGGCAATACTGCTGGCGCGCTGCAGCAGATTCTCAATCCGCAACTGCAACTCGGCAAACGAAAAAGGCTTGGCCAGGTAGTCATCGCCTCCGGCCTTGAGGCCGCGAATCCGTTCATCGACATGACTGAGGGCGCTGAGAATAATGACCGGTGTGGTGTTATCCGCCGCCCGTATGGCCGCCAGCACAGCCAGCCCGTCCAACTGCGGCAACATACGGTCCAGCACGATGAGGTCGTACTGGCCCGTTGTGGCCAAATGCAGTGCATCAACGCCGTTGTCGGCGACATCGGCGCTGTAACCCAGCTCTTTCAACCCTTTTGACAGATAAGCCAGGGTGGTCTGGTCGTCCTCTACCAGCAGCAGCTTCATCAGCCGCCTGAACTGTTGAACATGGGGATGACCTGGCCGCTGTCGATATCGATCAACTGATCACGTTCGCCATTTGGACCGACCCACTCCAGTTTGATGTAGCGCACACCGCGCTCCAGCTCCACTTCGGCTTCCTCCAGCAACTGCTGCTGCCCGGCGCTGCTGCCGGTAATTGCCTTGCGCAAGCTGTAGCCAGATTCCTTCAGGGCGCGGGCGGCGAGCACGTCATCGTCGCGGCAAACCACGCCACAGCTGCGTTTCTCCTGCTTACTGCCAAGCACACCATCGGCTACGGCAATACGCAATTTGTGCCGGGTTTGAGTCTCCAGATCCATGATCTTGAATTCGTGATAAAGCTGGCCATCGTCATCGTCCAGCTCGTATTCGTAGGCGATACCGTCCACCGCCGCTTCCGCCTGATCCAGGGCTTTTTCCACTGTAATACCGGAGCGATCGATGGCAAACAAGGCGACAGCGGCTTCTTCGACGTCGCTGCTACCGGCGAGCAGCGGAGTCGCAACCACGGCGGCGGCCAGGGAACAAATTCCAATTGAAAAACGGTTCATGTGCATTCCTCCTGCGTTGATGTTGCATACAGCATAAGATAGCCCGGGTTAAACGCGCATGAGACCGGGGTTAACAATAGTTCATGTTAACCCGGTGTCGGCTATGCCGCCCTCCACCGCGGCCAGCAGAGCATCGTAAACGCCGTCCGCCGCGGCCAGTACCGCGCAGCCCTGTTGTAACACCCCCTCCTGCTCTAGTGCCGGATTACTGCGGCCGCCCGCTTCGCGCACCAGCAAGGCGCCGGCCACCGCATCCCAGGCGTTCATGTGGGGTTCGTAGTAACCGATTAAACGCCCGGCGGCCACATAGGCCAGGCTGAGCGCGCCACTGCCGCAGCGATGGAACATCCCCTGCGCTTCCAGCAAACGCTGCATTGGACCGAGTGTCGCCGCCGGTGCCACGCGGTTGGAGTAGCCCAGCCCGACTAATCCCTCCGCCAGGCTTGCCGCTGAACTGGTAGTGAGCGCTCGACCGTTCACACTGGCTCCACCGCCACGGCGAGCGGCAAACATTTCATCCCGCACCGGATCGTATATCACCGCAATCAGGGTCTGGTTATCAAGCACATATGCGAGGGCTATACACCAGGAAGTGATATTACTGATAAAGGGTTGGGTGCCGTCAATCGGATCCACCACCCAGATACCCTGCCCCTCACTGGCCTGGAAGTCCCCGCAGCTCTCCTCGCCGAGAAAGGCATCCCCGGGAAAGCGCTCGGCCAGTGCACTGCGCAGCAAGGCCTCGGTTTCCAGATCGGCCTCGGTGGCCATATCCTGCACGCCTTTACTGTGCACCGTCAGGCTGCCCAGGTCGGCAAATTTCGCTGCGGCGAAACTCCCGGCTGTACGCGCCATATCACAGGCTGCCTCAAGCCGTTGTTCCAGTTCAGCCTCATTCACTGGCTGTCCCCTCGGCAATATTAAACAGCGCTCGCTCGCACTGCTGGTGAACAATAAAGTGCTTGCGCACCGCTGGTGTACGCATACTGACCTCCACCTCCTCGATACCCGGATACTCGAGCAGTAATGGCACACCCAGCGACGCCGGCAGTTGGTCACCACAGGCGGCCTCAAACCGCAGTGAAGCCAAGCCCTGCTGGCTGCTGCGCTGGAGGGGCTGCGCCACACACTGTGGCGGCATTGCCAGAATGTCGCCCGGTGTCGCAGTCTCCAGCAGTATTGCACGCTCCTCGGGCAGGCTGAGCTGCACCTGTAATTCACCGCTGCTGGCGTACTCGATCTGCAGCTGCGGATGCTGTTCCCGGTGCTGCCAGTGTTCGCTGGCGTGTGAAGAACAGAAACTGCGATCAATTTCCTGGCTGCAGGCGCCCACCAGGCTCACTGCCAACAGCAGCCCGAAAAACCGATTAATCTGTCGCACGCACCCTCCACAAACTGGTAGCCAGCACCAGTGACAGCACCGAGGCACCAACCCAGAACAGGATGGGTACGCTGTAATCATAAAAGTACACCACCGTTTCACCGCGGCCGGTGGCAAAGCGCAGCGCTATCTCACTGTCGGAGATCAAGCGTCCGCTGATGTAATCCTGCATACCCGCGCCCACGTAACTGAATATACCGATAAAGCCCATGGTTGCACCGGCAACCCGTTTCGGTGCGATGTCGATGGCAAACAGGCCACCCAGCGAGGCCAGAATACCACTGAGCCCAAAGCCGTAAACCACCAGTGCCGCCGCCAGGATAAGAGGATCATTGGGCCCCCAGAAAATCACAAACAGGGGCAGTAGTTCCAGCAGGCCGAATAATAGGTTGGATGGCGGGCGGCGGGCGTCAAACCATTTGTCAGAGGCAAAACCGTAAGCCACACAACCGAGAATACCGGCAGCCGTGTTGAGGAAGATAAACAGGTTGGCGTCAAAGAGGTCGAACCCGCGTATTTCCTGCAGATAGACATTACCCCAGCTATTAATGGCATAGCGGGTGACATACATGCTGGAACTAGCCAGCGCCAGCACCCAGATAGAGGGAATGGCGAGAATGCGTAGCTGCGTCTTCCAAACATCACCGTTGGCCGCGGCGCTCGCTACCGCGCCGTGATCACCGCGCCAGTCAGCCACACTGGGCAGGCCCAGCGCTCGCGGCCGGTCCGGCAGAAAGCGCCACACCAGCACCGCGGCAAAAATGCAGATTGCCGCTGGCACCCAGAATCCCCAGTGCCAGTCCAGCCCCAATCCCTTGGGCGGAGCCGCAATCAACCAGGCGACGCCGAGATAGGTCAGGCCCTCGCCAATTGAGTGAGCGGTGCTCCAGATTCCATAGTAGCGACCCCTTTCGTGATTGCTGTACCAATGCGCCAGCGATACCACACTGGCCGGGGCGCCAAAACCCTGAAACCAGCCATTGAGGCCCCACAACAGCGCCGACAGCCACAACAGCTCGGACAGGCCCATGCCGATATTGGCACAGGCGGACAGCAACAGTCCGGCGGCGAAAAAGCGGCCAACATGGGCGTGGTCGGCAAGAAAACCGTTACTGAACTTGCCCAGGGCATAGCCATAGAGCAGGGTCGAGCCGATAATGCCGAGTTGCTCCGGAGTGAAGATTCCGGCATCCATTAGCGGCTTCTTCACCACGTTCAGGGCCAGCCGGCAGACATAAGCCAGGCCATAGCACAGGGTGATGATGACAATCACATCGCGGCGATGGCGCCGGAACTCGCTCTCGATTGTCGCACTGTCAACACTAACCGGTTGATCCTGCCCGGTGGCGAAAAACCTGAACCACTGCATGCTTTGCTTATTTCCGTCTCAACTCTGCGAGTATGGGTGCGGGGCTGGTCACAGCCCCGCTGCCGGATTCAATAAATATACTGAACACCGATCACCGAAGTCATACCGTACTCATCGTACTGCAGTACCCGGTTCGAGTTGCCCGCATAGTAATATTCAGGCTCATCATTGAGGTTGGCCACCTCGGCGTACACCATCCAGTTGTCAGTCACACTGTACTTGGCAGTGAAGTCCCACTGGGTATGTGAATCCGTGATGCGATCCAGCCCCTCTTCCACCACCTCATCGAGATAGCTGTCGCGGTACTTCATCGCCAGGCGCAGATCCAGGCCGTATTTTTCATAGCCCACCACGAACCCGGCAATGTTGTCCGCCTGTTTGGGGAAAGTAATATCACGCTCACCCACTTTCGCATCACTGTCCACATAAGTGTAGTTAACGCTGACCAGCAATCCGTCGAAGGGTGATGGGAGGAAGCCAAAATGCTGCTGGTAATTCAACTCCAGGCCCAGCACGTTGGCGCTGTCGCCATTCTCGGCGATGGTCGCCTCGTCGAAGACCTGGCCACCAAACTCGTAATCGTCGAATGTCTGCAGGAAAATGAAGTCCTCGATATCCTTATAGAAAACACCTGCAGACAACACGCTCAGTTCGGAGGGGTAGAACTCCAGTGACGCATCGTAGTTCCAGGCGTTATAGGGGTCGAGGTCGGGGTTGCCGATCTCGGCCTCGCCATCCTCTACCGCGATACGGGAAGCGACGTCCTCAAACAGGGGCCTGACGATGGAGCGTGATACTGCCGCCCGGGCAACGATTTCATCGGTCAGGTCATAACGCAAATTGAGGCTGGGCAGGACATCGGTATAGCTGCGGCTGGAGCTGATGCTCTCTATCAGCACAAAGTCATCTTCAAGTTCGACGCCATTGTATTCATCGCCTTCCTCAAACAACGCCACTGCGTTGCCGTCGGAACTGAAGTCAGTATACTCAACCCGTACACCGCCGGTGAGCGTAAGCCCGCCGACGAACCACTTGAACATACCGTAGGCGGCATAGACGTCCTCGTTGACCACCCAGTCATTGGATGCGGACGCAATCGCCGAATCGATTTCCTCGAACTCGATGCCGTCTCCTGAGCGCAGGATATCGCGGACGCCACGGATGCTGGGCAGTGGATCAATTACGTTGTGGAAACCGTAGTCAGCGGCCGCGCCTGGATCGTAAACGTCTGCGATGGTGTAGACATCGTCACCGCCATAAATGTCGGCATCTTCGTTGTTCTCTTTTTCACGCAAACGCGCTTTGGCACCAAATTTCAGTTCCCAGTTCTCAAACTGGCGATTGGCGTCAAACTGCAGCGACCACTGCGTATCCTCGGCAAGACTGTTCTCATGCTCGATTTCGTCCAACTCGTAGGCGCCCGGATCGCGAA
>JAUIIQ010000087.1 GCA_030431585.1 Gammaproteobacteria bacterium
CCACCGGCACATAGTGAAAGGGAATACCGTGCCACTCAACCATACTCCTGAGGTTTTCATGATTGGATATGACACAGGGGATGTCACAGCGCAGGTCGCCACTGTGCCAGCGGTGCAAAATATCGGCAATGCAATGCGAGGCGTGGCTGGCAAGGATTACCACGCGACGTTTTTGCTGGGAATCACGCAGGTACCAGTCCATGCTGAAACGACGGGCCAGCTTGGCGAATTCGCGTTGAAAACCCTCGAGATCCAGATCCATTTCGCTGGCATTGATCACGTTGCGCATAAAGAACCAGCGCTGTGGAACATCAGTATGGTTATTGGATTCGACCAACGAGCCACCGTGCTCGGCAACAAATGCGGCGACGGCGGCGACCAGACCCACCTGATCCGGGCAGGAAATCACCAGAGTGAAATAAGGTGGGGAATCGGGCATTGGGCATCGGTCTCGTCAGTACACAGAACTGCCCATTCTAAACCCTTATTGCCGCCGGCGGGAACTCAAGCCCTGAACTCCCTCCGGAGCCCGCCGCCGCGGAACGTCAGCATTCAGTGTTTTCCAACGCGCAACTGGGGTCGTCATCGCGCGTGTTCACATTCAGAACGTACCACAGGTAACACCGGGAGAAGATTCCGTTCAGAATCAGGAACAGCGAGCACACCGCCACAAACCACTCAATGCCATTCAGGCTGTCGCGGCTGACTGTCCATACCGCCAGGGCGATCCCCAACAGCAGACGAACCACCCGCTCTACGTTGCCGAGATTCCTGTCTATCATGACGCATGTGCCTCATTCCGCGGCATCAAGCCGCGAGAAACTCCGCACGACAACGCTCATCGTGACGGAACTGGCCTCCGAAGGCCGATGTGCGGGTTGAAGATGTAGCATCCATCACACCCCGCGCTTTGACACAGTAATGTGCCGCATCAATCACCACTGCCACATCGTCCGTGCCCAGCAAAGTTTGCAGAGCGACCATAACCTGCCTGGTCAGGCGCTCCTGTACCTGAGGTCGCTGCGCGAAGAAACGCACGATGCGATTGATTTTTGACAGGCCAATGACCTTCCCTTTGGGTACGTACGCAACCCGCGCTGTACCATCGATGGTGATGAAGTGGTGCTCGCAGGTACTTACCAGAGTGATGTCATCCACCCGCACCATTTCGTCCACACCCATTTTGTTATCGATGGCTGTGGCCTTGGGAAAGCGGCTGTAATCGAGCCCACTGAAAATTTCATCCACATACATTTTGGCTATACGCTTGGGCGTGTCGCACAGGCTGTCGTCAGTCAAATCCAGTTCCAGTGCCTGTGCAATGTCGACGAAGGCATCGCGGATTCGCTCCACCTTCTGGTCGCGAGTGAGACCGTTGTGCAACATCGGTGTTTCCAGGCCTTGCTCTACCAGCGCGTCCCGTACCCTGCGGGCATCTTCCGAAAGGGCCTGAACAGGCGCGGCAATGGATTCCATCAGTGCTGACTTCATAAGCATCTCTCTTCTTCTCTGGCTATTAAATGACCCGACCGCGCTGCTTCAGCGCTCTGCATAATCGTTACGATATTAAAATACGCGCAAGCTATCAGCCCGGATCATCCCAGCAAGTCATCCAGTGCAGACTTGAGTGCGGGGAAGGCAAACTGGAAGCCCAGAGCCCGGGCACGCTCAGGCTCAACACGCTGTCCATTGAGCAGCACTTCCTCGGCGAATTCTCCCAGCATCAGCCTGGCAATGGCGCCCGGCAGTGGCAAGAACGCCGGGCGGTGCAATACCGAGCCCAGCGTTTTGGCGAAATCGCGCTGACGCACCGGCTCAGGCGCGGTGCCATTGAATACGCCGCTGCAGGACGGTGTCTCCAGCAGCCAGAGAATCATCTCTACCAGGTCGTTGATATGAATCCATGACCACCACTGCTGGCCGCTGCCAAACGGTCCGCCCAACCCCAACCTTGCTGTACCCAGCATTACCGGCAACGACCCGCCATCTGCACCGAGCACCACGCCTATGCGCAGCACACAGCTGCGCGTTTGCTCCGGCAGGCCACTGCGCGCTGCACTTTCCCACGCCGCACATAAATCATGGCTGAATCCCGGCGCTCCGGACGACGTTTCAGTGAGAACCTCATCCCCCCGGTGGCCATACCAGCCGACTGCAGATGCAGAAACCATCGCGGAAGGGGGTTGTTCGCAAGTCCCCATCCAGCTGACCAATTCTGAGGTGAGGTCTACTCTGCTGTCACGAAACAGCCTCTTGCGCCGCTCATTCCAGCGCCCGCTGTTTAGTGGTTCACCAGCGAGGTTGACCACGGCAAAGGGTTGCGCAGGTGCGCCCACGTCCTGCAGGGATTGCACATAGGTGACACCGGGTGATGCTTCGCGCGGTAATCGACTGAGCACGGTTACACGCGCCCCACGCAATAACAGGGCAGAAATCAGGTGTCCGCCTATAAACCCGGTTCCCCCGGTGACCAGCACCTGCTGTGGGAAGGACTTATCTCGTGCCATTAACGCTTCTCCGGTTTTTGTCTTGTATCCTCTAGTTACGCATCGCGCCGAGGAGTTGATCACTGCCGTGGGATTGTGCCGCTGGATTTAGTTCCCAGTGCGGTGCATATTAGGGGCCACGCGTACAACATAAGGATAACCTCTCGATGTACAAGGTTTTTGGCCGTACTCCCCTGTTACTACTCACCGTTATACTGACGCTGACCGCATGCAGTGACTCCTCCGACAGAGGCGCTGGCGTACCGGTAGACCCGCCGGCAGAAACCACTTTTTCAGCTGAGATACGCCGCACAGAATACGGTATTCCCCACATCAAGGCGGACAACTGGGCGAGCCTGGGTTACGGCTACGGCTATGCGTATTCCCAGGACAACTTCTGCGTGACCATGCGCGAGGTGGCACTGGCCAGCGGCCGCTGGGCGGAGTACACCGGAGAGGGCATAGAGCGCGACTTTTTATGGCGTTACATCAACGGCAGCAAGGAAGAGTTTACGGCAAACTTCTTTGACAAGCTGCCACAACGTGACCAGGACCTCATCACGGGTTACGCGGCCGGTATGGCACGCTACCTCAACGAGACGGGGATCGACGCTTTGCCAGAAGGCGAGAATGGCTGCCGCGGCGAGCCGTGGGTGTTCGCCCCGGATCGCATAGACCTGATGATGTACCTGCGCAAGATCGCCTTGCAGGCCAGCACTGACCAGAGCATTGTGCGCGACGCCATACTCGCGGTGCAGGGTCCGGACAACATGCAGATTGCGGCCGCAGGCGAACTCATGGTGCGACCCGGCCTGCAAAGCGATATCGCCGCAATGGGCAGAACCATACGGCCTGCAGAAGTCGGCAGTAACGCTATTGCCCTGGGCAGCGACGCTACCCAGGATGGCGGCGGCCTGCTCCTGGGCAACCCTCACCAGCCATGGAATGGCAGTGGACGCTGGTACGAAGCACACCTGACTATCCCCGGTGAATACGACGCTGCGGGTGCGTCTCTGCAAGGCCTGCCCTGGATCGGCATCGGCTTTACCCGTGACGTCGCCTGGACACACACCGTGGATTACGCCACCCGCTTCACCCTGTATGAAGTCAGGCTCAACCCTGATGACCCCATGCAATACGAATACGACGGCGAATGGCGTGACATCGTCGCCACCACTGTGTCGGCCCGACAACTGATGGAAGACGGCAGCCTGGAAACGCGGGAGCACACGTTTTACAGCACTCAATACGGACTGGTACTCGACCTCGGCGGCGTGAACCCCGCAATAGGCGGCTGGCCAACTTTCGCCGGCACCCTGATGACAATGCGTGACGCCAACCTGGACACAGGCCTGCGCTCACTGCAACAGTGGGTCGAAAAAGCCCAGGCCAGTAACATGGAGGAATACCGGGAGGCACTGCGTTACATTGGCAACCCCGTGTTCCATGAATTCGCAGCAGATCGCCATGGCAGCATGTTTTATGGACAAATAAGCGCGGTACCGCATGTAGACCAGGCCAAACTGGACGAATGTGTCACCGGCATCGGCGCACTGATAGCCGGCGTTACTACCAACGCCTTTATCGGCCTCGACGGCAGTCGCTCTGCCTGCGAATGGGGTGAAGATGACGACAGCCCGGAGGGCAGCAATGTATTTGGACTGTCCTCCCACCCGCAGATACTCGGCACCGGATCTGCCGGAAATGCCAACAACAGCTACTGGCTGACCGATCCCTCACAACCGCTTGAAGGCTTTCCTGTGGTCTTTGGCTGGATGGGACACGAGGGCAACCAGCAGTTTCTGCGCACCCGCATCACCCACACTCTGATTGCGGACAGGCTCGCCGGTGGCGACGAATTCAGTGAAACACCCCAATTCAACCACGACAACCTGAAAGCACTGATGTACAACAACCGGGTACACGGGGCGGAGCTGGTGCTGGATGACGTACTGCAGATTTGCAGCGACTTCCTCAACAACCCGCTGGCTGACCCGGCCAATGCCCAAACCCTGGCGGCAACCTGTGACGTGTTGTCCAGCTGGGACAGGAGGGTGAACGTGGACAGCCGCGGCGCGCAGGTGTTCACCGAGTTCTGGGCAGGCATTCGCGACACCTATGGCAGTCCCTACCAGAACGTGGTGATCAGCGATGAATTCTGGGCCGTGGATTTTGACCCTGCCAACCCGATTACCACCCCCGCAGGTATCGACCTGACGGTGCAGGCCAACCGCGACCTGGTGATAGAAAAACTACTGCAGGCCAACCAGCGCCTGACCGACGCCGGCGTGGCGCTGGATGCGCCCTGGGGAGAGGTGCAATTCCTTGAGCGCAACAACGAACGCGTGCCCATACACGGGGGCGCGGGCACCATGGGCGTATTTGGCGCCATCAGTGCCAGCCTGCAGGAAGGCGGCTACAAGAACCCGCGTGCCGGCAACTCCTACATTCAGGTTGTGACCTGGGATGAGAGCGAATGCCCTATAGCAGACACCATTCTCACCCACTCCCAGAGCGTGCAACCAGACTCAGACTATTACGCCGACCAGACCAGACTCTACGCGGACAAGCGCTGGGTGCGCTTCCCCTTCTGCGAGGAGGAGATTCAGGCCGCGCAGATTGGTGAAACGCTGCTGCTTGAGGAGTAATGCCGACGCTGCGCTATAGCCGCTGGAAAGGGTCGCGCTAATGTCTGCGCAGCCGTCGCCTCACTGCTGAGGCGCTGCTGAGCCCGGTATCGTGGCGTCGTCCACATCCCCTTCGATAACCGACAGGATAGAGCTGTTGATACCGCGTTTTAACCCGGAAAACGCCTGCCGGTCCTTTCCACACATGGGTTGCGCCAGTTCCAGCGCCAGTTCCCGCAGGTCGGCCAGCGGCGCAGCCTTGTCAACAATACCCCACTGCTCTGCCTCAGGGCCGGCTACACGCCGCCCGGTCTGCAGCACGTCGCGCAGCACCTTACCACTCAGCTTGCCACAGACCAGTGCGTTCATCCGGTAGGTGAGCGTCATACCGAGGTCGACTTCAGGCAGACAGAAGAAGCCCCTGTCCTCGCGCATGACCTGGTAATCCGACGCCAGGGTGATCATCGCGCCCAGCCCGAATGCGTGACCATTAACAACTGATACCACCGGGATAGGAAAGGTTAACAGGCGGCCCACCGCGCGCATGCAGTCACCAACGAACCGCATGCCGTCGTCAGGGTTTGCCATCAGGTATTCGAGGTCCAGGCCCTGGGAGAAGTTCTTGTCCTCACCGGTGATCAGCAGTACCCCTGCGTCCGTGTCACCGTGCACGGACTCAAGAATATCGTTGAACGCGCCTAGCGAGTCAGGCTTGAAGGCTCCGCCGTTATGCATAACAAGCGTTCTCACCTCAGCAGCGGCCTCAAGCGTCATAGTATTCATTGTGCATCTCCGTTCTTCTGTTTTTTTGCTGCTATCAAAGCGATATCGACACGTATCACGACGGCGCAGGCCACTGTGCGGTGCGACTGCGCCTACTCACAGTTCAGTACGATCTTGCCGGCGACTTCGCCCTTGTCAATCAGGCGATGCACGGCCACCACATCCGCCAGCGGCACCACCGACTGCAGTGCCGGCCGCAACTTGCCAGCCTTGAGCCACTCAAACAACGTGGCCACATCGTCCTTGAACTGCTGCGGTTCTTTTTCCCTGCGGGTTTGAATATTGTAAAAGGCCGTTGCTCGACCATCAGGAATCATGCGCCAACCGGCAAGGAGTTTGAAAAAGCCCCAGAGCAGAGAAGGCACCCGCTCTTCACCTGTGGTCAGCTGCAGCGCGCCAAAGGCCACCAGAATACCGCCACGGGCCACGCAGCGGTAGGATCGCGACCAGTTCCGGCCGCCTATGGTATCGAAGACCGCATCGACACCGCGGCCGCCGGTTTCGGCCAGGATGCGCTCTACGAAATCCTCGTTGCGGTAGTCGATAGGGGTCGCGCCAAATTGCCGGACCAGGTCATGCTTACCACTGGACGCTGTGCCATAAACAGTCAGACCCATTTCCCGGCCCAATTCCAATAAGGCAGTACCTACCGCACCTCCGGCGGCATGCACCAGGCAACTGGACCCCGGCTCCAGCATACGAATACGGGTCAGCATCTGAAATGCCGTGGTATAGGACAGAATCATGGCCACAGCCTGAGCCGCATCGAGGCCGTCGGGCGCAGGGATTACGCGGTCGGCCTCTACGCAAAGGTATTGCGTGTACCCACCAATCACCGGCATATCTGCTACCGCTTGTCCCACAGACAAACCCTGCACGCCCTCCCCCAGTTTATCGACAACCCCAAACCAGTCGTACCCGGGCGTAAACGGTGGCTTTTCCTTTACCCCCACATACTGGCCCTGACGAATAATGGTGTCGGTAAAACCGGTGCCGGCGGTCAGCACGCGCACCCTGATTTCACCCGGCCCGGGCTCGGGCAGTTCGGCCACTGTCTCCAGGCATAGTTGTTCCGGCCCGCCGAATGCCTTGAGTGTTACCTGTTGATAGCTCATGTTTCGTGTTCCTGTTGATATGCGGCCCCTGTGGCCAGGCACCCGCTCAGTCGGTCTTTGCTGTTATCAGGCTCGCGCCCCTTGCCCTTGTCAGGACGCGATAGCATAGCGATGATTGTCCTGCAGGAACAGGGAATGATCCGGCGCAGCAGTTCAAACGTAACTCAAGCAACCGAATTTAACTGGAAGCCACCCATGAGCAACCTGGTCACCCTCGACGAGACCATCGTAGTCAGTCGCCCCCTCGGCGAGGTATTTGCCTATGTCTCGGAATTCAACCGTATAGACGAATGGGACCCCGCTGTCGCCAAAGGCACGAAAACCAACGGCGGCAAAACGGGCGTTGGCACGCAGTTTCGCATCGATATGAAAGCGGGCTTCTCGCTGGACTATACCGTGCGCGAGTTCGAAGTGGATAAGCGGCTGCTGATGGACGTGGATTCCAACGTGTTTACTGCGGTCGAGGAAATCACTTTCTGCGAGACGCCTGCAGGCACCTCCGTTCGCTACCTCGCCAGGTTTGATTTCCCCAAACCCCTGGCAGTTGCCCATAAGATCTATCCCGGCCTGATGAACAAAGTCGGCAAGGACACCATGGAGGGTTTGCAGCGGGCATTGAACGATAACTTCGCTGCCCCTGAGGCGTCTCGCGCTCTGGCAACCGCCGACAAGCTGGTCCTGCCGGGTATCTGGCGTTTCACCAAACTGGGCTACAAGGAAGCGAAAAAACGCTGGAAACCCCTCTCCGCCTATCAACGCGATCGTCACGCTGTTATCACCGGCGCCACCTCTGGTGTCGGCCTGGCGGCCGCCGAACAACTGGCGGCGATGGGCGCATCCATCACCCTGGTAGCCCGTGACAAGGCGAAAGCCGATGCCACCGTGCGCGAACTCATCGCTGCCACCGGTAACCGGCAGATTAAGGTAGAAATAGCAGACATGAGCGCCATGCGCGACGTTCACGCCCTGGCAGACAGGCTGGTCAAATCGGGACGACCTGTGGATATGCTGATCAATAATGCCGGCGCGCTCTTCAACCCCCGGCAACAAACCGTCGAAGGCTTTGAAAAGAGCTTTGCGCTGCTACTGCTCGCGCCCTACATCCTCACAGAGGGCCTGCGCCCGGCACTCGCGGCGGCAGACTCACCTCGGGTCGTCAACGTGCTTTCCGGTGGCATGTATTCGCAGAAGATTCGCGTGGATGACCTGCAAAGCAAACGTGGGCGGTACTCAGGCGCGACTGCCTATGCACGCGCCAAACGGGGCTTGATGATACTAACCGAAGAGTGGGCGCAAAGCTGGGCCGACGATGGTATCGTCGTCAACGCCATGCACCCGGGATGGGCAGACACTCCCGGGGTGGAAACGGCCTTACCCGCTTTTTACAAGCTCACGCGCAAATTCCTCCGCTCCCCCGAAGAAGGTGCTGACACTGCGGTGTGGCTGGCCACATCCACCGAAGCCGGTGCAGTCACCGGAAAATTCTGGCTTGATCGCGAACAGCATCCCAGCCACCTCAGCCCATTGACGGTTGAGTCGAGCAAGGATCGCCAGACGCTGCTGCAGACACTGGCCGACTTGCGCACATCGACCAGGCCTGCGCGCAAGCGCGGCAGGCCTCGCAAGTCGGCGTGAAGGCCACTCATTGCCGTCGCACGGCAGGCTGGGCCGCATTAACGGTTTCCGTCAGCGGAGTCTATAAACAATGCCTGTAGTGGTCCGCACTAAAACCCCGGTACTGCATAAACCGCGTGCGTCGCGCCTTTTCCTTTAACTCTATTGCAGGCAAATTGCCATACTTCCTGCTGAGAACCGCTGCAGCACTGGCGCACCAATCATAGTCCTCTTCGTCCGCCATCGCCGCCTGGATGTCCCCGTCAGAGATACCTCTTTGGAGCAGTTCCTGTCGGATACGCAGTGGCCCGTAACCACGATTATATCGCTGGCGCACAAAGCTCTCGGCGAAGCGGGAATCAGACTGCAGGTTTTCATCGGACAGGCGATCCAGCTGCTCATCGACGATGCTTTCGTCATCAAAACGCTTGCTGAGCTTACGTTTGAGTTCTTTACGCGAATGTTCGCGCCTTGCCAGCAGGTCCATCGCGGCTACTCGAACATCAACCGGATTTATCGCAGTTAATGTAGCGACGTCTTCCTCGCTGTACGCGTCGTTAAAGTGCATATCAGACATAAACTTAAAAAGAGGCGCCGGGGCGTCGCCCGGCTGGGCCGCATCCGGCTGGGCCGCTCCCGGCCGGAGCTAGAGCGGGAAAAGTGGATCCCCGGCACCTCGTGGGAAAGCCTGGTTCCTTGACCCGCACAGAGCAGCGTTATTCTTGCTCTGCGGGGGACTCAGCAACCTCTTCAGCCGGAGCTTCCGCTTTGCCGGCGTTGAGCGTTTGCGCACGAATCGCTGTTTCGATTTCGTTGGCCACGGCGGGGTTGTCCTCCAGGAACTTGGACGCATTCGCCTTGCCCTGGCCTATCTTGTCGCCCTTGTAGGCATACCAGGCACCGGACTTGTCTACCAGGTTGAGTTTCACGCCCCAGTCGATTACTTCGCCCATGTGGTAGATACCCTTGCCGTACATGATCTGGAACTCGGCCTGCTTGAAGGGCGGACACACTTTATTCTTCACGACCTTCACCCGGGTCTCATTGCCCACCACTTCGTCACCGTCTTTCACCGCGCCGATGCGGCGTATATCCAGGCGTACGGAAGAGTAGAACTTGAGGGCGTTACCGCCGGTAGTGGTTTCGGGAGAGCCGAACATCACGCCGATCTTCATACGGATCTGGTTGATGAAGATCACCAGGCAGTTGGTCTGCTTGATGGCTGCGGTGAGCTTGCGCATGGCCTGGCTGAGCAGACGCGCCTGCAGACCCACATGGGAGTCGCCCATCTCCCCTTCGATTTCAGCCTTGGGAGTGAGCGCCGCGACGGAGTCTACGACCAGCACGTCCACCGCACCGGAGCGAACCAGCATCTCAGCCACTTCCAGAGCCTGCTCACCCGTGTCGGGCTGGGACATGATGAGTTCGTCCATCTGCACACCCAGTTTCTCCGCGTACTGGGGATCCAGCGCATGCTCGGCGTCGATGAATGCAGCGGTGCCGCCTGCTTTTTGTGCTTCGGCGATCACCTGCAGGGTCAGTGTGGTCTTGCCGGAGGACTCCGGACCATAGATTTCACAAATTCGACCCTTGGGCAGCCCGCCTATACCCAGCGCGATGTCCAGGCCCAGAGACCCGGTAGAGATGGCCGGAATGGCCACCTGTTCATGGTCACCCATGCGCATTACCGTGCCCTTTCCGAACTGACGCTCTATCTGCGTCAACGCCGCTTCGAGTGCTTTTTCTTTATTCGCATCCATATTGTTGCTCCCTTTACCCTTCTTGGCCACTTGCTACATCCACCTGGTTACACAGTAAAACTACTGTACATATACTCAGTGCTTTGAAATGGAAATGCAAGCCCCACAAGCCACTAAATTCGATCACAGGAAATCACCTGTGCGTTTTGGCGACAGGTACCACACAACCCCGCGATGGGCTCCCGGAATCTGCGTCAGGGTCGCTGCCATCAGCGGGATGCGGTGGGGCAGGTTTTTTGCTCAATACGCAGGACTACCTCGAGAGTGTAGTACTCCTGTCATCCGTGATATGTCATGCTAAAAGCCAATGCAGTGACAACCCCGGCGCAACAGACCGGGTACCAAAGGATCGGTTCATGGATTCGAAGAACAACGAGCAGTCATTACCCGCCCAGACCAGGGAGGACAGCGGCAAGGTTCTGGGCCGCGCGCTCACCTCAGTGATTTCGGCGGGCAGGGAGATACTCGCCAAGCGACGCCCGTTTACGGCATCACCGAAGGGCTCCACCGATACCCTTGTGGCACTCTGCCGGGAGATTCTCCACCACCGGGGGGAAGCATCGGGCATGGCCCTGGCGCAGGAAATCACCGACGCCTATCGCGAATTGCCGGATGCCGCCAGACTGGTGTTCTTCCAGCGCCTGGCAGCAGACTTTGACGTGGACAAGGAGGCCCTGCTGCACGCCGCAAAAAGCTACTGCGAGCAGCCCGATTACCAGCACCTTCAGGAGGTTTCTCACGCCGTGGAGGCGCCACGACAGAAGCTTTTCCGGCGCATCAACATGGCCCTTGACGGCACTCGCACCCTGGTCGCCATGCGCGGTGACCTGTTGCGCGTGCTCAAGGCCAACCCGGAATTGAAGCCCGTGGACTCTGACCTGAAGCACCTGTTCATTTCCTGGTTCAACAAGGGTTTTCTGGAGTTGCGCAGCATCGACTGGTCGTCACCTGCGGTGGTACTGGAAAAGATTATCGCCTACGAGGCGGTGCACGAGATCAATGGCTGGGACGACCTGCGCGGCAGGCTCAGCGAAGACCGTCGCTGCTTTGCGTTCTTTCACCCGGCCATGGGTAACGACCCACTGGTATTTGTCGAGGTCGCCCTCACTGACAGCATTCCGGATGCCATCGCGCCGCTGCTGGACCGCAGTCGCGATACCATCCCCGCCGAGCAGGTCAGCACGGTTGTATTTTATTCCATCAGCAACTGCCACCCGGGGCTGTCCGGGATTTCGTTTGGCAACTTCCTGATCAAGAACGTGGTGGAGGAACTGAACAAGGAAATGAATGGGCTCAACACCTTTGTCACCCTGTCCCCCGTACCCGGGTTCCGGCGCTGGCTGAAATCGGCCGACCTGGAGGGCATCGTAGACGATGCCCTGCACGAAAAAGTACGCGAGCCGGTCGGCCGCGTGGTGGAAAGCGTGGTACAGGCCGCCCTGGTCAAACTCTGCACCCACTACCTGCTGAATGTTAAGTCAGGCGACCTGGCGAAGGACCCGGTAGCACGTTTTCACCTGGGCAATGGCGCTCGCCTGCACAATCTCCACTGGGGGGCTGACAACACAGCCAACGGCAGAGAGCAGTCTGCCAGCATCATGGTGAACTACCTGTATGACCTGCGGAAGATCGAAATCAATCACGAGGCCTATTTTCACGAGGGTGTGATCAGCGCGTCCAAAACGGTGAAACGCCTGTTGGATTAGCATTGTGGATGCGCGCGTGACAGGGACCCTGAACAACCTTTGCCGGAAGGCTGCGTTCATACGACAGAGTATTGCGCCGCTGGCTACTCAGCGCGCGAGAATCAGGCGGTTGACCTCGGGCGCAGCTTCAAAAATCGCCCAGTGACCCACGCCTGGCAGAATATGGAACTCGGCAGCTGGCTGGACGGACGTGAACAAACTCTCCCTGGCTCGCAAGTTTTCCATACCGCCGGCGGTGGCATCATACTCACCCCAGATACCCACCAGGCGAGCCGATATTTGCCCCAGAGTGTCCGCCAGGTCATTGCTGCCGGCCATGCCCCGGCTGCGCAGTCGATGCCGGGCCAGATTGTCGGCATGAATATATAGCGCCAGTGCATCGATCATGGCCGGGTCATGAAACATCAGACGGGACAGGTTTTCGCGATGAATCGCCTCGGCAACCTCCGCCGGGACATCGGGGCCCGGCGGCGGCAGTAGATCAGCCTGCACGTGAAGCGGACCAAACCCGGAGGCGCCTACCAGAATACAGCGCCTGCACGCCTGACCCAGGGCGGCGGCGAGTTGCCCTGCAATCAGACCGCCAAAACTGAACCCGGCTATATCCACCGGCTCCCCTGCGGGCCGCAGTGATCGCCATCCGGCCAGCACCTGGTCAGTAATTGCGGCCGTGCTCCAGGGCCTGGGCATATCACCCGATGCCCCAAGCCCCGGGAGATCCACCGTCCACACGTTAAAGTCTTGCAGCAGTGCTTCGATATTGGCTGCCCAGTGTGTCCAGGAACCGAAGCCACCGTGAATGAGTAGCAACGATGGCGCACCCGCCACAGGCGAGGACCACCGCTTCCAGGCGAGCCGACAGCCTTGCTCCTGAGTGTGGTGTTCCGACGCCCTGGCGGCAAGCGCAGACAGCACTGCGTCAGGGGACACCGCGGATTCAGCCCTGCAGTGTTTCCAGAATACTGGAAAAATCACGCTGCCCGTTGCCCGCCTGCTGGTGCTTTTCATACAGGGCCTGCGCCAGTTGCCCCATGCGGTTGTCAACGCCCGACTGCTGCGCAATCTCCAGCGCCAGGCCCAGGTCCTTGGCCATCAGGTCCACCATGAAGCCGGGCTTGTAGTCGTTGCTGGCAGGCGCGCCTTCCATCACCCCGGGATACGGGTTGTATACCTCCAGCGACCAGTTACGGCCAGAACTGGCGAGCATGATCTCGGAGAGAACCGCGGGATCGAGCCCGTTGCGCACGCCCATTTCCAGCGCCTCACAGCTGCCGATCATAT
>JAUIIQ010000312.1 GCA_030431585.1 Gammaproteobacteria bacterium
TGACCAGGACGCCGCCATTCGCTGGCTGAAATCACCCCAGGTGTTGCTGGACGGACAATCCCCCCTGGAATATGCCGTCACTGAAACGGGTGCCGCGGAAGTCCAACAACTGATCGGTCGGGTGGAGTACGGGGTTTATTCGTGACGGTAGTGGTTTACCGCATCGCCAAGACGCGGTTTTCCACCACACACGATGAAATGTTCTCCGGCGTGGGCGCGGCCATCAATGCTGGTCGCTGGAACAGCAAGGGCAGCCACATGGTGTATGCCTCCGAAAGCCGGGCACTGGCGACGCTCGAAGTGGCCGTGCATCTCAACAATGCTGAAGTGCTGGCATCCTACAGTGTCTGTGCGATCACGATTCCAGATGACTATTACGAGGAAGTGGGGCCAGCAGACCTGCCAGCAGACTGGGATGAAAGGGTGGTCAACCCACTGGCGGCGCAATCCTGGGGCGACCTGTGGTTGGAGCTAGGGGAGCGGCCCGTGGTGGCCGTGCCCTCCGTCCTGATCCCCAATGAGTGGAATTTCCTGCTCAACCCGGAGCATGAACATATTGCCGAACTTAAGTTGGGTGACATCACCCCGTATCCGTTTGATCCGCGCATCAAGGGCAACCCCATGGCATAGGCGAATAAGCGCCCGATGCCGGCAGGGGCAACCTGCCCTGAAACGACTAGAGCCAATCCAGGGCTTCAGATCAATACATAGAAAAGCCCTGTCAGCACGACAAACATCAAGGGAACCCAGATGATGGCCCGTTTCATGCCCAGCGCTTTCTGTTCACTGATGTAGGATTTGATGCCATCAATGTCGGCCTGGGTGAGTTGATGGCCACAGTGCGGACACTGCCGGTCACCCCATTGCACATGGAGGCCGCACCGGGGGCAGGGACCGGTGGGTTTTTGCGTTCGCATCCAGGCTGCGCGGTGGGCCAGTGCCATACATCCTCCTGATGTCGTGTGAAAATCAAAGAGTAGCACGCCACGCACCGTCGCTATGTAACCACAACATGGGCGCAGTGGAAGGGTCCTGACAGGTCCCCCGATAGACGGCGAGGTGGAGCCCATACTGGCGTCACTACCGGGTGAGGTACGAACCCAAACAGGGTAGTGACGCCAGGGATCTGGCGTATCCGCGCACCGTCCCACGGGTCGCGGCGGGCGTGAGAGCGCCCGAACGCAACATGACAGACACGTGATGGCCAAATCCTGGCCACACTTAGGTTCAAAAACTTTAACGTTGCCACAGCCAAAAAAGCCCATCTAGAATGGCGGTGCATCGCGGCTACTTGCAGTAGCACCTTGCGGCAGAAATGCTCCGCACATAGGCAGGCGCCAAGCGCCTGTCGCAGAGTCAATCTGCACATCGAGCTGGGACTATCCCAGCACATGATCAGGCGTGAAAGCGCTGGATCTAGTCGGCTCCGCCGACGCAAACCCGGCGGGTTGAAGCGTTCACCTGCCGGTGAGCACTTCGACCATCAATCTACGATTGTTGTCTCGAAGAGGAGGAGAGACGGTAAACAAACGGCCGCTACACCGCATAACGTAGCATCATCGCTGTCCAGGGCATTGCCCGGACCGCCATGAGGTACCCGGCTCCCCACAGGGACCACACCTCTGCCTGGAGAGACCAGGCAACAAAAACGCTTTCTGCTCGTTCCCTGCCTAGCAGGACCAAGTGTCGTCGAGGCGGCCTTGAGAGCATGAAAACTTACCGAACGGTGTACCCAGCGAAATAACATCCGGTCGGACAGCGCGATATGAAGAGGTGGATAAACGGAGAGTAGGGGCGTGCGTGATCTCAATTATGGCTTGAAGCAATTGGTCAAACAGCGGAAGGGAGGCTCCTTCAAAACCCGGGCTGACCGGGGCAATATCTTGCAGCAGGCGGCGAACACCCTGCACGATCTGGGCTATCGCAAACTCAAACCCACGGGCCTCAAACCCAAACATGTTGAAGCCCTGGTGGAGCACTGGCAGGCGAGGTCCCTCTCTCCCGGAACCATCAAGAACAGGATGGTGCATCTGAGGTGGTGGGCTGAGCAGGTGGGCAAGGCCTCGGTCATTGCCCGGGATAATGATCACTACGGCATCGACCGGCGCGTCTATGTGTCCGGCGAGGACAAGTCCCGGCAACTCGATGCCGAGCGGCTCGCCCACGTCACTGATCATCACACCCGCATGTCACTGCGTCTGCAGCAGGCCTTTGGCCTGCGCCGGGAAGAGGCCATCAAATTCAGTCCCAGTTACGCCGACCAGGGGGACAAGATTGTGCTAAAAGCCAGCTGGACCAAGGGTGGCAAGGCCAGGGAAATCCCCGTCCGCACGGATGAGCAGCGGCAACTTTTGGATGAGGTAAGGCAATTTGCCGGGCGGGGCTCGCTTATCCCGGCCAATAAAAACTACCGCGAGCAAATGCGCACCTACGAGCGCAACACCGAGAAAGCGGGCCTGGACAAGAACC
>JAUIIQ010000313.1 GCA_030431585.1 Gammaproteobacteria bacterium
TTGCCGCCACGCACGATTGCCAGCGACGGAGTCACACTGGCATGCTGCGGACTGGCAATCACGGTTCCACCACCTTTCAGCAGGCAGATTGCCTGCCAGCGATTGGCTATTTCGCAGGCTGCCGCAATACGGTCAGCATTTACCGCTGCAGCCGATACACCCAGCAGCCTGGCCGCTTCACCCGGATGCGGCGTCAGCACACAATCCGCAAGGGCCGGCCTGCTGTCGCCCCGTGCCAGCAGGTTCAGCGCATCGGCATCCAGCACCATCGGTTTGCCGCAGTCCATCAAGCCCTGAAAAACCATTTGCCCCCAGGCTTTCTGTCCAAGCCCAGGACCAAGCGCAACCGCATCAACCGACTCCACAATAGATAGAAGCTCATCGCGTGAGTTGACCGCTCTGAACATCACATCCGGCAGGCAGCTCAGTCCTGGCTGCACGTGCGCATCCCGTGTGGCACAGATCACGCCCCCACTGCCAGACCGGGAGGCACTACCCGCCGCCAGAATCGCAGCACCACCATAACCAAAATCGCCTCCTACCACGAGGCAACGCCCAAACGCACCCTTGTGCGCATCACGCTGTCGCGGAGGCAAGGCCGCCCAGTTTTCAGGCAAGGACAGTAGTCTGCCCAAAGCCACTGCAGAGTCCAGTGTGGCTTCGCTGACATCGAGATCATCCAGCCACAGTTCACCGCAATGCTCGAGCCCCGCACCGGTGAGCAAACCAGGCTTCAACGCAATAAAGCTCAGGGTAACGCGGGCTTTAACCGCGATTCCCTGTACATGCCCCGTCGCGGCATTCACGCCACTGGGCACATCCAATGCGAGTACCGGCGCCTCTGAGGCATTTACCTGCTGGCACCACTCTGCCAGAGCGCCCCGCGGCGGCCCTTCAAACCCAATTCCGACCAGAGCATCCACCCAAACATCGGGATGATCGTCAGGCCAGGCATCTGAAACCAAGACTGACACACCTTCTGCCAGCGCAGCCTGGCAAGCCCGCTGTGCATCGCCTTTCAGGTACCGGGGGTCTGCCGACGTATAAA
This sequence comes from Gammaproteobacteria bacterium, assembly GCA_030431585.1. Classification (GTDB taxonomy): domain Bacteria; phylum Pseudomonadota; class Gammaproteobacteria; order Pseudomonadales; family Halieaceae; genus Halioglobus. Next base: position 1,049 of record JAUIIQ010000313.1, read on the forward strand.
CACGAACCTGCATCCCGGCCCGCTGGGCCAGCAGAGCCACAACCCAGCCATCGCCCCCGTTGTTGCCGCCGCCGCAGAGAACGGCGATTTTCGTGGCCCCGGGCCAGCGTTGTCGCAACAGGGCAAAGGCGCTCTGACCGGCCCGGGACATGAGCGCATAACCTCCGCCATCCCCAAGGCGCGCAATTTCACTGGCATCCATTTGACGGATCGAGGCTACGTCATAGAACGACAAGCCATGCCTTAAATGCGCCGGAACAGGTATACGCATAAACCGAGAATCCACTTCAGCTATTGGGTCTACTTATATGTTAACTATAGCAAAGTCACCCAGAATGTACATTTAATAACCGGGAGTTGAGGAATATTTGCGCTTTCCGCGAGAACGCACCCAGACTAGACAGGTGACCAATGGTCATTTATGGTGGTGATCCGAGCCCTCAATGGGCATACTGAAGCCACCAAAAACAAGCATTCACAGGGTCGAATATGATCTCGCTAAGCATCAACGGTCAGTCCCACGAGCTGGACGTGAGTCCCGAAACACCGCTTCTCTGGGTCGTGCGCGACATCGTCGGGCTGAAAGGCAGCAAATTCGGCTGCGGAATGGGCCTGTGTGGCGCCTGCACCATGCATCTGAACGGGACGGCGATCCGAACCTGTGTCACTCCGGTCAGTGCCGCCAGTGGACAAGCCGTCACGACCATCGAAGGGTTGGGAACGCCAGACGAACCTCACCCACTGCAGGACAGCTGGCAACAGTTCAATGTGCCACAGTGCGGATACTGCCAGAGCGGTCAGCTCATGTCCGCCAGCAGCCTGCTGGCCAGTAACCCGAAACCCAGTCGCGAAGACATTCGCGCCGCCATGTCAGGCAACCTTTGCCGCTGCGGGACCTATCCCCGTATTGAACAGGCTATCCTGCACGCGAGTGGCCAGTATGTGGATGTGGGCGGTAAGCCCTCTGACAAGGAGGGTGGAAAATGAGCCTGGAATCCGGACAACTCAGCGGACAACTCAAAATGAACCGCCGACATTTTCTCAAGTCAGGTGCCGCCAGCAGTGGTGGATTACTATTGGCCCTGCATCTGCCGGGTTGCAGCAGTGTGCCACCCGGCGAAGTAGAAGGCTCTCTGAGGCCCAATGCATGGCTGGAGGTGACGCCTGATAATCGCGTCCTCTTCACGCTGGATCGCGTGGAAATGGGCCAGGGCACCATGACCGGCCTGACCACACTGGTCGCTGAAGAAATGGCGCTGGAACCCGATCAGATTGAAGTGGTCTTTGCGCCAGCCGGCAAGGACTATATCGTTCAGGAGTTTGGCCTGCAGATTACCGGTGCCAGCGCCAGTCTGCGCACCAGCTGGCAACCGCTGCGCGAGGCCGGTGCAAGCTGCCGGGCCCTGCTCG
>JAUIIQ010000088.1 GCA_030431585.1 Gammaproteobacteria bacterium
CATGGAGCTTGGCGCTTCGCGGTATTGAGGAGGGACATCAGACGGGCGTGCAAACGTGTCTTTCTGGGAGTTTTAGAATGCTCAACTGTATCGTGACGACGCAACCATTCGGAGCTTCGTCCTGCTTTTGAGCTTAAGCTATCACCGCCACTAATCAGTTGAACAGGGATTCGCCGCTCAAACCCTGGGTTTCCATGATACTGCGCAACCGCTTCAGCGCTTCCACCTGGATCTGTCGCACCCTCTCCCGGGTCAGCCCAATCTCGCGACCCACCTCTTCCAGGGTGCTGCTTTCATACCCTCTGAGACCAAAGCGACGGGATACCACTTCGCGCTGCTTGTCGCTGAGTTCATCCAGCCAGGCAGAAATACTCTCGCGAATGTCTGAATCCTGCAGCAGCTGTGACGGGTCGCTCTCCTGGGTATCGGCAATCGTATCGACCACTGTTCTGTCCGAGTCCGCGCCAATCGGGGTATCCATGGAGGTGACGCGTTCATTGAGACGCAGCAGGCGCTTCACATCGGCTGCCGGCTTGTCCAACATTTCGGCAATTTCTTCCGCCGTCGGCTCATGATCCAGCTTTTGCGTCAGCTCCCTGGCAGCACGCAGGTAGACGTTGAGCTCCTTGACCACGTGGATAGGCAACCGAATCGTGCGGGTCTGGTTCATGATTGCCCGCTCAATAGTCTGTCGTATCCACCAGGTAGCGTAGGTGGAAAAGCGGAAGCCTCGCTCCGGGTCAAACTTTTCCACCGCGCGGATCAGCCCCAGGTTGCCTTCCTCTATGAGATCCAGCAACGTGAGCCCACGATTGAGGTATCGCCTTGAGATCTTGACCACCAGCCGCAGGTTGCTCTCGATCATGCGTTTGCGTCCGGCATCGTCACCGGAACGCGCCAGCCGGGCATAGTGCTTCTCTTCGTCCGCGCTCAGCAGCGGCGAGTAACCTATTTCATTGAGATATAACTGGGTGACGTCGAGAGATTTCTCGACCTTGCTGGCAGTGCGGGCCCGGGCCTGGTCAAAGCGCTCCGCTTCGCTCAGCTCGATCGCTTCGCGGGCGGTGTCAGGGCCAAGCCCTTCGGGTTCACTGCTGATTGCTGCTTTTGCTTTCATCGCTGCCCCGGCTGCCCGGCCCGATTTTGCATGAGTCTTCGGGCTCTGCGCGCTGTCCAGATCCATGGCGATACCTCATCATTGTTTTAGTAGCTTTTGAGAGTATTTCCTTCAGGGCTGACCAGACTACCTTATCACCGAGATCAATTACAAGCTGCTATGCAAAAAATTGCATTGGCTAGTTTCCTCCCCGGAACACCCGCCACGCTAGCGCCGTGGGAGTAAACGCAAGGGGTCTATCGGCTTACCCTCCTTGCGTATCTCGAAGTGAAGACGCACCGAATCCGTACCACTGCTGCCCTTTTCGGCGATCTTCTGCCCGGCCTTGACGACATCACCCTCGGCAACGAGCAGGCGCTGGTTATGACCATAAGCACTGAGATAGACCTCGTTGTGCTTGACGATTATCAGCTCGCCGAGACCGACTATTCCCGTCCCCGCATAAACCACCTGACCAGCGGCCACCGCCTGGACGTCGTCACCCCGTTCACCACCGATATCAATCCCTTTATGCAGGGTTGGTGAATAACGTCGCACAACCTTGCCCGTGGTTGGCCAGCGCCATGCCTTGACCGGGCCACCCACTACCGGCCGAGCGAGCGGCGGCACAACAGGCGCGCTGTTAGCGCTGACAGGGGGCGATGACGGCTTACTGACAGGGTCCGGTTTACTGCTCGCCGGCTTCGGCGCGGGGGAAAGCGGACGGGTAACAGCGGCGCGGCTGGCAGCCTTTGGCAGATCTGCTTCACGCAGTTGCAAACGCTGGCCGACAAAAATCGTGTACGGGTAACTGATGCCGTTCGCCGCGCCCAGGCGTCGATAATCCAGGCCATAACGAAAGGCGATGGAGTAGAGCGTGTCTCCACGCTGTACAGTGTAGCCACTCGCTGCGGCATAGGTATTGCTGCGGGCCTGCCGATCCTCCACCGGAGCGGGTGGGCTGCCGGCACAGGCGAACAGGAACAGCGTTAGCGCACTGCAGAGAACCGCCCTGATACTGCCCACTCCTCTAGACCGTCCTACACCGTGGGCGGGAAGGTTATCCGCCCACATTAACCCGCTTGTCGTGCACGCTCTGCCCTGCCCCAGCGAGCGTCGATAAACCACACCAGAGCAAAGCCGGTAATCATTAGCGCCAGGCAAAGTAACACTTGTGCGTCCTGTCCGCTGGCAATGGTAAACTCCAGCGGCGATACCGGTATTTGCTGCGCCGGCTTGAGTTGGCCGTGACTACCTTCCACCCAGACCAGTACCCGCTTCCATGGCCACACCACCAATAGCGAACCGAACAAGAAACCCGTTAGCAAAGCCATGGTTCCGGCGTGAAAGCGGTGGAGCAGATAATGTAACAAACGGGAAAAACTCATAAGACCCGCTGCAGCACCCACAGCGAATACCGCGATGAAGCCAATATCCAGGGATTTCAGCGCCATCAGTACCGTGCCATACATACCCAGTAACACGAGAATGAAACTACCCGATATACCGGGCAGGATCATGGCACAGATCGCCACAAAGCCGGACAGGAAAACCCCCGCCAGTCCAAATTCCATATTCACCACAGGCGACAGTGCGATAAGTGCAGCGATAGAAACGCCGGCAAGCAGTGACGCAAGCCTTGGGCTATTCCAGGCACCTACCTGACGCAACAGCACCAGGGCCGATGACAGGATCAGGCCAAAGAAGAACGCCCAGAGCGGAACCGGGTGCTGCTCCAGCAGCCAGGAGATCAGCCTCGCAAGTGACAGGATACTGGTGGCGATACCGGCCAGTAACGCCAGCAGGAAGCTCCCGTTAACGTGATACCACGCCCCCCGGATATCACCGCGCAGAAGCAGCTTCAGGCAAGTCAGATCGACGGCCCGAATACTGCCAAGCAGCGTATCGTAGATGCCGGTTATAAATGCCATGGTACCGCCAGAAACACCCGGCACAATGTCAGCGGCACCCATCAACATCCCGCGCAGGAATACGCCCAGGGCAGTCACTGGCTTAGCGCACCGTACCGGGGCGCAGCGGCACGAAGCGCACAGCCTCCACCACAATGGTTTCAAAACCCTCATGGGTGCGGTCTACCACGTGAAGATACTGGCTCTCTCCGCCCACGGGAATCACCAGGCGCCCGCCCGGCGCCAGCTGCCGTAACAGCTCCTCGGGTATACGCTCTGGCGCAGCTGCTGCGAGTATCCCGTCAAAGGGGCCACGCTCTGGCCAGCCCATACCGCCATCGGCATGATTCATTTGTACATTGCGCAATTTCAACTGGCGCAAACGCTGCCTGGCTTTTTGTTGCAGGGGCTTGATGCGTTCGACGCTGTACACCTCTTCCACCAACTGCGCCAATATGGCGGTCTGATAGCCGGACCCGGTGCCGATCTCAAGCACACGACGGGGAGCTCCTCCCTCCAGCAATAATTCGGTCATGCGAGCGACGATATAGGGCTGCGACAGGGTCTGCTGAAACCCGATGGGCAGGGCAACATCCTCATACGCGCGATGCGCCATCGCTTCATCAAGAAAAAGGTGCCTGGGAGTGACCCGAATGACATCCAGCACTTGCTGATTCTCTATGCCCTGCTCAACCAGGCGTTGTATCAAACGCTCACGAGTGCGCCGGGATGTCATCCCGATGCCATGCAAGTCTGCCCTGTTCACTGCGCTGACCACTCCAAAACCACCCCGTTCATTGTTCTCGTAACATTCTTATTGTGCTCGCTAACCGGAACAGCGGACGCACTCCGCCAGTAGCGCTGTGGCATAACAGCCGGCACCCAGGCGAAATTCCAGTTGCAGGCTGCCATCATCACAAAACTGCCAGCAAAAGTCATCAGGGATCAGGCGTGTTGGGCGCCATGTCACATCCAGGCCCTGTGCCGGCAGAAAGGCACACATGTCCTCGCAGCCAGTCAGCGCATCCCGCCAGGCAACCAGCCTGTCCTGCGCAAGCCCCTTGCCCCACAAGGGCAGCGCCGGGTGCAGGTCCCTCGCTGCGCAACGACTGGCGATATCCGCATCGGGTTCGGCGCACAGAAACTGGCTACGCGTGCCGGCCAGAATGCACATGTCACCGGGAAGCACGGTATCCCAGGTAGACTGTTCTACACGTGCCGCCAGCAACCTGTTGAAGAGCTGCGAACGCAGCACAGACAAAAACAAGCTCCGCTTGTTGCGCGATACGCGACCACCACCCTCGCGCATCCACCGCTGCGCCTGCAGCAGCGTATTCCCTTCACGCCCAAATCGCTGGACGCCGAAGTAATTGGGAACCCCGCGTTCACGCACCAGCTGCAGCCGTTGCTGCAAGTCGTCCCGATCACCGTCCAGATCACGCAGCAGCAGGGTAAACCGGTTGTGGCGGTGCACGCCGCGTTTGAGTTTGCGACGGTGGCGCGTTGCCGCCAGCACCTGAACGTCGCCGGTACGCTCCAGTTCCCGCCATTCCGGTTCGGGCTTCCCCGCCATGCGCAGGCTGAACCACTGGCGGGTCACTGCATTGCGATCCTTCATGCCTGAAAAACTGATGTCACGCGGATGAATCGTGCTGAGGCTGGATAAACGCTGAACCAGGTCGGTCGTGTTCAGGCAGCGCTTTTGCAGGTAGAGAAAAACATGCTCGCCCTCCCCTTCGGGGTCAAACCCGAGCTCTTCATGCACCCGAAAGTCTTCTGGCTGCGCGCGCAGTACTCCCTTGGCAACCGGTCCACCCGAGGCACAGGGCCAGGGTGCACTCACGGCTGGGCGACCTCCTGCAACAGCACGACGGCATGTGCGGCAATGCCTTCTTCCCGTCCGGTGAACCCAAGGCGCTCTGTAGTAGTCGCTTTGACATTCACCCGCGAGCGCTGTGTTGCCAGGTCGCTGGCGAGATTGCAGCACATGCTCTCTATATGGGGGGCCATCCTGGGCGCCTGCGCCACCAGCGTGGCATCGAGGTTGCCCAGCAGGTATCCCTGCTCGCTTACCAACGCCATCACCCGGCGCAACAGCAAACGGCTGTCTACACCCGCATTGCGCGGATCAGTATCAGGGAAATGAGCGCCTATATCACCAGCGGCAATGGCACCGAGAAGCGCATCGCATATTGCATGAATCAACACGTCGCCGTCGGAGTGTGCCTCCAGGCCGCTATGGTGCGCTATGGACACCCCGCCAAGTATTACCGCGTCACCCTCGCCAAAGCGGTGAACATCGTAACCATGACCAATCCGAAACATCACACCGCTTCTCCCTGGCGTGACAGGTACCATTCGGCAAGCGCCAGATCCTCAGGTAGAGTCACTTTAAAATTGCGACTGCTGCCACCCACCAGGTTGACAGCAAACCCGAGTCGCTCCATGGCGCTCGCTTCGTCCGTTACCGGATCGCCCGCCGCAAGCGCGGATTCCAGTGCCTCCGTCAATTCGCCCAAACGAAACATCTGTGGCGTCTGGGCACGCCATAATCGGCTGCGTTCCAGGGTCTGCAGAACCCTGCCGTGTTCATCGGCCAGCTTGACTGTATCAACCACAGGCTCAGCCAGTATGCCTCCCGCCTGCCGGGCGATAACACGCGCCACCAGCCGTTGGACGTCTGCCACCTGCAGGCAAGGTCTTGCGGCATCATGCACCAGCACCCAGTCCGCTGCGTTGGCTGGCACCGCCCGCAGGGCTGCCAATACAGAGTCCGCTCGTTGCGGTCCGCCAGTGACGGTGTGGACTCTGCTGTCGGACAAAAGATCCAGAGAGCGAGCCAGGGTGTCATGTGGATGCAATGCCAGCGTCACCGTTTGCATGCCCGGAACACCCAGGAGGGCGAGAAGGCTGTGCTCCAGCAATGTCTTTCCTCCCAGTCTCAGGTACTGTTTGGGGATGGACTCCCCCATGCGTGAGCCAGTGCCAGCGGCGGGGATCACGCCGTGCAGGACCGTGCTCATTGAACATCAGCCCCGGCGGCTGCCGCAGAAGGTGACGCGCCTGCAGCATCCTCCTCTACCTGGTAAAACGTTTCCCCTTCGCGAACGAGGTTAAGCTGTTCCCGGGCGCGCTGTTCGACCCCGGCGTTACCCGACTGCAGTTCCAGCACTTCCCGCTCCAACACCGCATTGCGCTCACGCAATTGCTCGTTCACACGGTGGAATTCCTCAACCTGCCGCGTCAGGCGGTGCTGCTCCGCGATGCTGCCTTCGGCGATCCACAGCCGGTACTGCAGCACTGCCAGCAGTATCAGCAACACACCCAACAGCCAGCGCAAGTCTGCTCCGCTTAACGCTTGAATTCAGCGAGGCCGCGATACGGGGCACGGCCGGCCAGCTCCGCCTCGATACGCAGCAGGCGGTTGTACTTGGCCACTCGGTCAGAACGACACAGGGAACCAGTCTTTATCTGGCCCGCCGCAGTGGCCACCGCCAGATCCGCGATCGTTGTATCTTCTGTTTCGCCGGAGCGATGAGAAATCACCGCGGTATAACCGGCGGCTTTGGCCATGGCGATGGCATCGAGGGTTTCAGAAAGGCTGCCGATCTGGTTGAACTTGATCAGGATAGAATTGGCTACGCCCTTATCGATACCCTCCTTGAGGATACGTGTGTTGGTGACAAAGAGGTCGTCGCCCACTAGCTGGACCTTGTCGCCAATCTTGTCAGTGAGCATTTTCCAGCCGTCCCAGTCAGCCTCGTCCAGGCCATCCTCAATGGAGATAATCGGGTGACCGGCGGCAAGGTCCGCCAGGTAGTCGGTGAACTGGGCTGAGCTGAACTGCTTACCCTCTCCGGCCAGGTCGTAGACGCCGTCGCGATAAAACTCTGAGGCGGCGCAGTCCAGTGCCAGCGTTATGTCTGTACCAAGCGTGTAACCGGCCTTTGCTACCGCATCGGCAATGGCCTCTAATGCTGCCTCGTTGGAAGGCAGGTTGGGGGCAAAGCCGCCCTCGTCACCTACCGCCGTATTGAGTCCACGGGCCGAGAGCACTTTTTTCAACTGATGAAAGATTTCGGCACCGGCGCGCAAACCCTCTGCGAAGGTAGGAGCAGACACAGGCTGGACCATGAATTCCTGAATATCGACATTATTGTCAGCGTGTTCACCGCCGTTCAGAATATTCATCATAGGCACCGGCATACTGAAATCGGTGCTGCCGTTAATATCGGCAATATGCTGATACAGGGGAATGCCCCTGGCCTGGGCTGCTGCCTTGGCCGCAGCCAGGGAAACTGCCAGTATGGCGTTGGCGCCAAACTGGGCCTTGTTGTCTGTGCCATCGGCATCGATCATCGCCTGGTCAAGTTCACGCTGAGCGGTGACATCGGCCCCCACCAGAAGATCTTTTATAGCGCCATTTACGTGCCCGACCGCATTGAGCACACCCTTGCCAAGGTAGCGAGATGCGTCACCATCGCGCAGTTCCAGCGCTTCTCGAGATCCGGTGGAGGCACCGGAAGGGGCGCAGGCGCTGCCAACCTCCCCCGACTCAAGTGTGACCTCGGCCATCACTGTGGGATTGCCGCGGGAATCCATGACTTCAAAAGCCTGAATATTAGCGATGTTACTCATAGCAAAACTCCGTGTGTGCTAATCGATTTGCAGGGGTGGCAGGGATTTCACCAAATCATCTACTGCCTTGACCTGCGCCAGGAAAGGTTCCAGTTGGTCAAGCGGCAGGGCACTGGGGCCATCGCACAGGGCTTTGGCAGGGTCGGGATGCGCTTCCAGAAACAAGCCCGACAGGCCCACTGCCATGCCCGCCCGGGCCAGCTCCGCCACCTGCGCGCGACGCCCGCCGGAGGCCGCCCCACCCGGGTCGCGACACTGCAGCGCGTGCGTAACGTCGAAGACAAGCGGCGCATTGCCACAGGTCTGCTTCATCACGCCGAAGCCGAGCATATCCACCACCAGGTTATCGTAACCAAAGTTACTGCCACGTTCGCAAAGCAGCACGCGCGAGTTACCACACTCGTCAAACTTGTCGATCACGTTGCCCATCTGTGACGGGCTCAGAAACTGTGGCTTCTTGATATTGATAATCGCGCCGGTGGCCGCCATCGCCGCAACCAGGTCAGTCTGGCGGGCCAGGAATGCCGGCAACTGGATAATATCGGCTACCTCCGCCGCCGGTGCGGCCTCCTCGGGGCTGTGCACATCCGTTATCACCGGCACGCCGAAAGTGGCTTTTACCTCGGCCAGAATCGACAAACCTTCTTCCAGCCCAGGCCCGCGAAAAGAATGGATGGAGGAGCGGTTGGCCTTGTCATAGGAGGCCTTGAACACATAGGGAATACCCAGCTCAGCACAGACAGACACATAGTGCTCCGCCACCGCCAGTGCAAAGTCGCGGCTCTCCAGTACATTGACACCACCAAGCAGCACGAAAGGTGCGCTGTTATCAAAACGGATATCACCCAGGGTGACGGTCTGGTCAGTCACGGCTTGTCCTCATGATCGCAGGGGCAAGCACTCAGGCGTCCTTGCCCCCTGCGTGCTTGATTGCGGCCTCTATATAGCTGGTAAAGAGCGGATGACCGCCGCGCGGCCGCGACGTAAACTCGGGGTGGAACTGACAGGCGATGAACCATGGGTGATCGGGGAGTTCGATCATTTCCACCAATGACCGGTCAGCAGACCAGCCCGCCACTTTCATGCCGGCACCACAGAGGCGATCGAGATAATTGTTGTTCACCTCGTAGCGGTGGCGATGGCGCTCGTGGATGGTGTCAGCGCCGTATATTGCCCGTACTTTGCTGTCGGCTTCAAGGTGGCAGGGTTGTGCACCCAGACGCATCGTGCCGCCCATATCAGAGGACGCATCGCGCTGTTCAGTGCTGCCGTCGGCATTCTGCCACTCAGTAATGAGACCGACTATCGGGTCTGGCGTGTGACTGTCCATTTCCGTGGAATGCGCCTGCTTCAGGCCGCAAACATGCCGTGCGTACTCAACCAAGGCAACGTGCATTCCCAGGCATATGCCCAGGAAGGGTATGTTGTTCTCTCGCGCATACTGTACCGCGGTGATTTTACCCTCGATCCCGCGATCCCCGAAGCCTCCCGGCACCAGGATGGCATCAACACCATCCAGGGCAGCCGTACCCTGCCGTTCCAGGTCTTCGGCATCGATATGATCGATACGCACGTTGGTCAGGGTTTGCAGGCCGGCATGGGCCAATGCTTCGTTAAGGGACTTGTAGGCGTCGAGCAGGTCTATGTACTTACCCACCATGGCCACGCGGACTTCACCTGCGGTTTCGCAGAACTCGCGTTCCACCACTTCATCCCACTCCGCCAGGTCCGCCGGCGGACAATCCAGCCCGAAGCGTTCCACCACAAAATCATCCAGCCCGAAACCGTGCAACATTCCGGGTATGCGGTAAATGGAATCGGCATCGAGCAGCGGGATCACCGCGCGCTCTTCCACGTTGGTGAACAACGATATCTTCTTGCGTGCGCTCTCCTCTATCTCGACCGTACAGCGACACAGAAGGATATCCGGCTGCAAACCCAGGGCGCGCAGTTCTTTCACCGAGTGCTGAGTAGGTTTGGTTTTGATTTCGCCGGCGGTGGCAATGTAAGGGACCAGTGTAAGGTGCATCAGCAGCGCGCGGCTGGGGCCCATTTCTATCTTCAGTTGCCGCGCAGCCTCCAGGAATGGCAAACCCTCGATATCACCGACGGTGCCACCGATCTCGATCACCGCCACATCGGCATCACCGGCGCCCAGTATCACCCTGCGCTTGATTTCGTCGGTAATATGGGGGATCACCTGCACGGTCCCACCCAGGTAATCGCCCCGGCGCTCCTTGCGCAGCACCGTATTGTAGACGCGACCGGTGGTGAAATTATTGCTGCGCTTCATGGTGGTGCGGGTAAAGCGCTCGTAGTGCCCGAGGTCCAGGTCCGTCTCCGCACCGTCCTCGGTAACGAACACCTCGCCGTGCTGGAACGGACTCATGGTGCCCGGGTCCACGTTGATATAAGGGTCTAGCTTGAGCAGGGTAACCTTGAGCCCACGGGACTCAAGCACAGCAGCAAGAGACGCCGCGGCGATGCCTTTACCCAATGAGGACACCACACCACCGGTGACGAAGACGTAACGCGTCATGAAAAGCCTTTAACTACGCTGTATTGCTGGATGAACACCACTTCCATCGCGTTCCCTGCGGGGCGTTGGAATTGCTGCAAAAAGATGGGAAGCCAGCCTAACAGAAAGGCACTGGCAGCTCAATCTAAACCGCTGCATGTTGCCGGTTCCCAGACCAGTTCCCAGGGCGCCTCCGCCTCCTCGCCCTCTTCTCCCCAGCGGCTGCTGTGGCAAGCCCAGAGGCCGCCTACAGCGAGCATCTGGTTTTCCAGAAAAAGCAAAGGCAGGCGGTCTCGCCACCAGGGTGGAATGGCCGCTTCCTGCAGCCATTTCTTCAGGTCGGCGCTGCGCCCGCCGGACGCCGGCCGAGCCCGCTCACCACCACGTCGCCAGCGCAGTTCCAGTTCCTCATCCGCGGCCAGCCAGATGCCACGCCCGGTTACACGTCGTATCGACAGCTTCCCCACCCCCGCTACCGTGACCGTCTCTCCCGGGGCAATCAGCATACTCGTCAGCTCGGTCTTGCGCTGATCAGGCAACAGGTAGACCGCATCGCGATACCGCTGCAGACGGTAGGTTCCGGTATCAAGCATGGGCCTGGCGCTGCGCAGGGACTTGCGCAACTGGCGCAGAAACTCCTGCAGCAGCGACTGGTCAGGCGGCTGTAGGCCACGGGACTTGAGCCAGGCACGGATCACTTGCGTCGCCTGTTCGTCGCTACTGGCGTCGAGAAAGGCAAGAGGAAACCCCGGATCGCCAAGCGCGCTATGGCAGGTCTTTGGAATTTCCACCACCTCTTCCAGAGCCTGCGCGGCACCGGCAAGGTGTTCAGCAGCACGCGTTATCGTCTTCCCGTAGCCGGGCCAGCGCTTTGAGAGCAAGGGCAAAACCTCACGGCGCAGAAAGTTGCGATCCAGAGAGGTGTCCGCATTGGAAGGGTCTTCAATGGTGCGCAAGCCGTGCTTGGCCACATAACGCTCCAGCTGTGCGCGGCTGCAATCGAGAAGTGGCCGCGACAGCAATCCCTCCCCCAGCGACCGCTGCCGCGGCATGGCGCCCAAACCTTCCACCCCCGCTCCGCGCAGCAGGCGCAGAAGAAAGGTCTCCACCTGGTCATCCTGGTGATGCCCGAGGAACAGCACCTCTGCCCGACCCAGTTGGCTTTCAAACAGTGCGTATCGAGCCTCTCGTGCAGCCGACTCCAGCCCGCTGCCGTCCACCACGACTTCAGCCGGCAATGCGAGAAAGGGGACATCGAGGAAGCGGCAGATCCAGGCACAGTGGTTTTCCCACTCCGAGGCTTCCGCCTGCAAACCATGGTTGATATGCAGGGCCGTAAGAGGGGGCGACTCCGGGTGTTTTTTACGCCAGACAGTGATCAGGTGCAGCAGGGCCGTGGAATCGACGCCACCGCTGAAGGCAACATACCAGTGCGGCGCCTCGCAATGGGATGCGAGGAGCGCTGACAGTGCTTTCTGGTCGATCGCCTTGGACACCGGCCGGGGCGCCGGCTGATCAGTTGCCGTAGGACAACAGGCGCTGGTAGCGCTTGTCCAACAGTTCTTCAATGGAAAGTTGTTCCAGTACTGCCAGTTGCTCCACCACATGCGCCTTGATGCGCTCGGACATCAGCTCGACATCGCGGTGGGCTCCGCCAAGTGGTTCCTTGATGGATGCATCCACAATGCCCAGTTCTTGCAATACGGAAGACGTCACCCCCATGGCTTCCGCGGCGTCCGGCGCCCTGGCAGAGTCCTTCCAGATGATGTTGGCGCAACCTTCCGGGGAAATCACGAAGTACGTGGAATACTGCAACATGGCCAGGTGATCCCCTACACCAATGCCCAAGGCACCGCCGGAGCTACCCTCGCCAATCACAATGCAGACAATAGGCGTGGCGAGGCGCGACATGACTGCGAGGTTCTGGGCGATCGATTCGCTGATACCGCGCTCCTCGGAGTCTATACCGGGATAGGCTCCAGGGGTGTCTATCAGCGTAATAACCGGCATTTTGTAACGCTCGGCCATTTCCATCAGGCGCAGTGCCTTGCGGTAGCCCTCTGGCTTCGGCATGCCGAAATTACGCAGCACCTTGTCTTTCACCGCCCGGCCCTTCTCCTGGCCAATCACCATCACCGGGCGACCTTCCAACCTGGCAACGCCACCCACGATGGCATTGTCATCGCCAAAGTGGCGGTCTCCATGCAACTCATCGAACTCGGTGAAGATACGCGGAATGTAATCCATGCTGTAGGGCCGCAGCGGATGCCGCGCCACCTTGACGATGTCCCAGGCACTCAGGTTGGAGTAAATCTTTTCCGTGAGCTTTGTACTCTTGTGCCTGAGGGTCTCAACCTCTTCGCTGATGTTGATCTCGTTGTCGGAGCCTACCAGTTGCAGCTCCTCGATCTTCACCTCGAGCTCGGCAATGGGTTGTTCGAAGTCCAGATAATTGGGGTTCATTGTTGCGGGGACCCTGAAATTAACAATGCCGCCCAGTGTACAGAATAAATGTCAGCCTCACCATTCCCGAGGGGACTCAGGAAGGCGAAGGCAGAGGCATCTCACCTGCCAGGTAAATGCGTACGTCACGAAACTCGGCCGACTCGTCCAGGTCCGGCAGGGTAGAGCTTTCCCGCCGGTCGATCTGGCGATAAGGTGGCTGATCGAACTGCTTTACCCGCGAGTCGGCCAGCAGCACCTGCGGCGCGCGATCTACAAAACGCTGCAACCAGGGGAAGTTCTCCCGGTCATAGAGGACGTCGGCCACAATAATGATATCCAGTTCATCCGTCACATCGAAAAAATCCGCTGCATAGTGCAGGGCAACACCATTGAGGTCAGCATTGCAGCGACTGGCTGCCAGCGCCAGCGGATCGATATCACAGGCAATCACCCGCTCTGCCCCGGCGAGCGCGGCGGCTACCGACACCACCCCCGAGCCGCAGCCGAAGTCCAGCACGCGCTTGCCGCGCACCCATTGGGGATGATCCAGCAGGTAGCGCGCAAGCACCTGCCCGGAGGCCCAGCAGAATACCCAGTACAACGGGTTATCCATCACCCGTTGCATCGCTTCGGGGCTGAGATCGCCTTGTGGAAAATCG
>JAUIIQ010000089.1 GCA_030431585.1 Gammaproteobacteria bacterium
AACCTGATATGCGCTACCGCGTCACCCACACCACGCACTACCGCTACGCTGCCAGGGTCACCTCATGCTATAACCTGGCAAATCTCGTACCCCGCGACACCCCGCGCCAGCGCTGTCTCAGCAACCGTATCACGGTTTCTCCACAACCTGCGGTCAGTCGCTCGCACACGGATTATTTCGGCAACCAGGCCTATCACTTTGAAATCCAGAGAGCGCACAAGGAACTGGTGATTACCGCCGAAAGCGAGATTCAGATATCCGCCCGGGACCAGGCGTTGAACCTGGACTTTGGCATCTCCTACGGTCAGGCACTGCACCAGATCCGCAACAAGCGGTCCAGGGAAATTCTGGCAGCGCGGGAATTCCTGTTGGACTCGGCGATGATCGAGGCCAATGAGGAGCTGGCGGTCTATGCGCAGCCCTCATTTATACCGGACCGCTCGTTGAAATCCTGCGTGTCAGACCTGACCAGCCGTATCTTCCGCGATTTCGCCTACGACCCGGACTTCACCACTATCGCCACTCCACTGAGCGAGGTGCTGGAGCATAAACGGGGAGTCTGCCAGGACTTCGCCCACCTGCAGATTGGTTGCCTGCGTGCGGTGGGCATTCCGGCCAAGTACGTGTCGGGGTACATCGAAACGCTGCCACCGCCGGGCAAGGAAAAAATGGTAGGTGCTGACGCGACCCATGCCTGGGCTGCCTACTACTGCCCGGACGAAGGCTGGCTGGAATTCGACCCAACCAACGATACAGCGGCCAGCAGCCAACACATCGTTACAGCGTTCGGGCGGGATTACGTTGACGTGACCCCCATCAAAGGCGTCATCTTCGGTGGCGGCAAGGCACCCGTGCTCAGCGTCTCCGTTGATGTAGCGCGCCTCGACGAAAACGCCTGAGCCATATTACTTCCTGGCTATTCCCTTGTTGCACGGGCCACGGGGTGCGCGCGACGCAAGGCACTGCTAGAATCCGCGCTTTTACCAGCCCATTCAAGAGCTCAATATGGCCCAATACGTATACACCATGAACCGGGTAGGCAAAATCGTGCCGCCCAAGAAAGAAATTCTCAAGGATATTTCCCTGTCCTTCTTCCCCGGCGCCAAAATCGGTGTACTGGGACTGAACGGCTCAGGCAAGTCCACCCTGCTGCGCATTATGGCGGGGGTCGACACCGATATTATCGGCGAGGCGCGCCCGCAACCCGGCATCAAGATAGGCTACCTCCCCCAGGAACCACAACTGGACCCTGATAAGGACGTGCGCGGCAACGTTGAGGAAGGTGTGCAGGAAGCCATAGACGCGCTGGCGGGCCTGGAAAAGGTTTACGCCGACTACGCTGAGCCCGATGCCGATTTCGACGCACTGGCCAAGGAGCAGGCAAGACTGGAGGATATCATCCAGGCCAGTGATGCTCACAACCTGGACCACCGCCTGGAAGTGGCAGCGGACGCCCTGCGTCTGCCACCCTGGGACGCGGATGTAACCACCCTCTCCGGTGGCGAACGCCGACGGGTAGCGCTGTGCCGCCTGTTGCTGTCCAACCCGGACATGATCCTGCTGGATGAACCTACCAACCATCTGGACGCAGAGAGCGTCGCCTGGCTGGAGCGTTTCCTGGAGAGCTTTCCCGGCACCGTTGTGGCCATCACTCACGATCGCTACTTTCTCGACAACGCAGCTGGCTGGATTCTGGAGCTGGACCGAGGCCGCGGCATACCCTACGAGGGCAACTACTCCGACTGGCTGGACGCCAAAGAGAAGCGACTGGAACAGGAAGCGCGCCAGGAGGCTTCACACCAAAAAGCGATCAAGGCGGAACTCGAGTGGGTGCGCTCCAATCCCAAGGGGCGCCAGGCCAAGAGCAAAGCGCGCCTGCAACGGTTTGATGAGCTGCAGTCGCAGGAATTCCAGAGTCGCAATGAGACCAACGAAATCTACATTCCCCCAGGCCCACGCCTGGGCGACAACGTGGTGGAAGTGAAGAATCTCAGGAAAGCCTACGGCGATCGCCTGCTGTTTGATGACGTAAGCTTCGTGGTGCCACCAGGGTCTATTGTGGGCATTATCGGCGCAAACGGCATGGGTAAGTCCACGCTATTCAAGATCATCACCGGTGACGAGCAGCCCGATGGCGGTGAGGTAAAAGTCGGCGAAACGGTCAAACTCGGTTACGTGGACCAATCACGGGACGACCTGGATGGCAGCAAGACTGTCTGGGAGGAGGTCTCCGACGGCCAGGACATTATCCGCATAGGCAACTACGAAGTTCAGTCACGCTCCTATTGTGGTCGCTTCAATTTCAAGGGCTCCGACCAGCAGAAATATGTCAAGGACCTGTCCGGGGGTGAACGCAACCGCCTGCACCTTGCCAAGTTGCTCAAGCAGGGCGCCAATGTACTGCTGCTGGACGAACCCACCAACGACCTTGACGTGGAGACCCTTCGCGCCCTGGAGGAAGCCATACTGGCCTTCCCCGGAGCCGCTATGGTGATCTCGCACGACCGTTGGTTCCTCGACCGTATCGCTACTCACATTCTGGCCTATGAAGATGACGGCGGCGTGGTCTTTCACGAGGGCAACTTCACCGATTACGAGGAAGACCGCAAACAGCGACTGGGCGCTGCAGCCGATCAACCGCACCGGGTGAAGTACCGCAAGCTGAAGTGATGGAGGCAGGCGTGTGCCAATAGGTTGGCGTCTGCCGTGACCAGCGCTATAGTGCGTTTAATATAAGCATCACAGGACTTCAGCATGTCAGACGTACGCAAAGAGCGACGCGAATTCACTCGCGTAACACTGGACCTGCCAATCGCCATTCACCAGGGTGCAGACAAATGGTCACAGCGCCTGGTGGACATTTCACTGTCCGGGGTATCTACCGACCAGCCGGACGTATGGGATGCGCAGTACAACGAACCCTTTACCCTGGTCATCACTCTGGAGGACGGCTCTGAGCTGGAGTTACACGCCTATCTGCAGCATGTCGAGGCTGAACGACTGGGCTTTACGGTGCGCCACGTTGACCGGGAGAACATAGAGCCGCTGATGGAACTGCTGGGCCAGCACATGGACATGACCACGCTGGCAGAGGAGCTGTCGCTGCTGGACTAGCTTTGCCCGCGGCGGCCAACCGGCTTGGCACAAGACAGGCTGCTTACCCTGCGGGCGTCACTCTACAGCGTCCAGGGCCTCACTCAGTTTGGACACGGCAATAACCTGCATGCCGGGTATAGCCCCTTTTGGCGCATTACCCCTGGGCACAATGGCCCGCTTGAACCCGTGTTTGGCCGCCTCTGAGAGACGCTCCTGGCCAGAGGGAACCGGGCGGATTTCTCCCGACAGCCCGACCTCACCAAATATCACCATGTCCCGCGGCAACTGCCGGTCACGATAACTGGAGACAATCGCCAGCAACAGCGCCAGGTCAGCGCTGGTTTCCAGTACCTTCACCCCGCCCACGACATTTGCGAATACGTCCTGGTCGCCCACCTGCAGGCCACCATGGCGATGCAGCACTGCCAACAACATCGCCAGGCGATTCTGCTCCAGGCCCACCGCCACGCGGCGAGGGTTGCCCAACTGACTATCGTCCACCAGCGCCTGAATCTCGACAAGCAAGGGGCGCGTACCCTCCCAAACAACCATAACAGCTGACCCGGAGGCCGGTTCATTGCTGCGGTCGAGAAAAATTGCGGAGGGGTTTTTCACTTCGCGCATGCCCTGCTCGGTCATCGCAAAGACTCCCAGTTCGTTGACCGCACCAAAGCGGTTCTTTTGACCACGCAGAGTTCGAAAACGGGAGTCGTGGGTGCCTTCGAGCAGGATGGAGCAGTCGATCATGTGCTCCAGAACCTTGGGGCCGGCGAGCGAGCCGTCTTTGGTGACATGCCCTACAAGAAACAGCACCGTTCCGGTTTGCTTGGCAAAACGCGTCAGGTAAGCGGCGCACTCGCGCACCTGCGAAACACTACCCGGAGCAGAGGCTATTTCATCGGTATGAACGACCTGGATGGAGTCCACTACCAACACTTTTGGTTTGAACTGTTCGGCAGCGGCAACCAGTGTTTCCACGTTGGTTTCTGACATCAGCCGCAGCTTGTCTGTAGGCAGCTGCAGGCGGCTGGCGCGCATGGCCACCTGTTGCAGGGATTCCTCACCGGTAATGTACAGCGCTTCCATGGTCTGAGCCAGGTGACACATGGTTTGCAGCAACAGGGTGCTTTTGCCGGCCCCGGGGTTACCGCCCACCAACACCGCGGAGCCAGGCACCAGGCCACCGCCCAGCACGCGATCGAACTCCTCGGTACCGGAGGAAAACCGCGGCAGGTCATCCAGATCTATATCGCTCAGCACGCGGGCACTGTCCAGCGCGCCGGCAAAGCCAGCCCTGCTGGCCGAGACGCCGCCACCAGCGCGGCCTGAGCCTTTGGCGCCTCCGGCCCGGCCCGGACCCAGCTTGATCTCGGTGATAGTATTCCACTGTCCGCAGTCCGAACACTGGCCCTGCCACTTGGCGTAGTCAGAGCCACACTCGTTGCAAACGAAAGCTGTTTTCTGTTTCGGCATGGTCCTTCCGTCACCCTGGGCGAACGGTGGTCCGCCGCCCGGGAATCCCGTGATTGTCAGGTCCAGACGGCCAGATTATCTGGATTCTCGCGGGTACGGGAATGACGACTGGATGAAACCCCGGTATCCTAGCAGACCCTTCACCAGCACTGTAGGCACGATGTCCGATTCTTCCCTGGTACCCGAACGACAGCTGGTATTCTCGCCCGGCCTGGCGTCTACCATCGGGCTGGAAGAGGCCATTCTGCTGCAGCACCTGCAGACACTGTTTGAGCACCGTAAGGCACAGGTGCGGGACAATTTTGCCTGGTTGAATGTCCCGCGCAGCTACCTTCTGCACAGCCTGCCGTTCTGGAATGCGGTAGACCTGCATCGCATCACCCGCTCACTGAGCGACAAAGGCGTGATTCTGATGGAATCACCCCCGCTGCACAGTAGTGAACACCTGCTGTTCGCACTCAACGAACCGGTTGAAGCAGACCGGCCTGCGCCCGTTCGGCAGCCCGCACCGGCACAGACCACCAGCCGCCGTACTGCGGCTTTGCTGCCAGTGCACTGGTCTCCCAGCGAGGACCTGCTGCAGCTGCTGGCACTCAATCACACCATACCGCGGCAGTTTGCCCTGGACCAATTGGAAGATTTCATCTTTTACTGGCGCGAGCGCGGCGAGACCTCGCACGCCTGGGAGAACAAGTTTCGCCAGCATGTGGTGAGCAACTGGCGCCGCCAGCAAAGCCAGGGGTCCGGCTTTCAGGTGGCAACCCCCATGGCACTGGATAACAACTGGCAGCCCAGTCCGGACGCCATGGAGATTATGACGCGCAGCGGTATAGACAAGGACTTTATCGCCCAGGCGGTTCCGGAGTTTATTCTCTACTGGCGCGAGCGTGGAACGCCGCCGAAGGAGTTGAACTCAAAGTTCATCCAGCATATTCGCATTCAGTGGGCCCGCTTTACCTCCAGCATGGAACACAGTACCGAGCCGAAACGCATTGTTGACCACTGGCAACCCAGCGCGGATGTCTACGATATACTGCGTATGTCTCACATCGACCTGGAATTTGCACGCTCGCTGCTGGCGGAGTTTATTGTCTACTGGAGAGATTCCAACCAGGCGCACACGTCCTGGAACAGCAAGTTCATACAGCATGTAAAATACCACTGGGCCAAGCGTCACCAACTGCAACAAACGGATAACAGCCATGGCGGACAGCA
Source organism: Gammaproteobacteria bacterium (assembly GCA_030431585.1). GTDB lineage: Bacteria > Pseudomonadota > Gammaproteobacteria > Pseudomonadales > Halieaceae > Halioglobus. The sequence goes on from JAUIIQ010000089.1 coordinate 5,785, forward strand.
GGGAACTCATTCAACGGGTCGCACAAGAGATAGAAGCCTCGAAGACGACCTCACCGACACCAGCTGGGCAGGCTAAGGCCAGGAAGGCGCCGGGAGACGGTCACGTAGAAGCCATCAACCAGGTTTTCGCCCTGTTCCGCCTGAATTACCACAACCAGTACTACGCCGCTTATCCCGATCAAAGCCAACTGCAGCAGATCAAGAAACTGTGGTTGGATGCGCTGGCCGAACTGCCAGTGGAGCAGATCCTCAAGGGTGCCAAACACGCTATCGAACACAGCGAGTATCTACCGACGTTGCACCGCATGATTGAGTGCTGCCAGGCTGGCCTGGTGGAACTGGGCTTACCTGCCGCGCACGATGCCTACATCGAAGCCTGCCGGGCAGCCTCCCCCAAATCGGCACAGCAATGGAGCCACCCGGCCGTCTATCTGGCCGGGCGCGACAGTGACTGGTTCTTCCTTGCCAATAACGAGGAACGCAGGGCCTGGCCGGTGTACCGCGAGCACTATCAACGCTACGTTTCCGCGGTGTTGCGCGGCGAAGAGCTGGAAGTGCCCTCACCCCAGGCGCTGGAAAAAAAGCCCGCTCACCCGCTGTCCAGGGAAGAGCAGATTGCGCACTTGAAAAAACTCAGGGCCGATTCAGGTTTGTGATCGCCCGCCCTGGAGGAAGAGCGACAACGTTTCATCACATCCGACCCAGTCATTCCCGCGCAGCCAAGAATCCAGTACGTTGCATTCCATACCCATGCCACGGAGGGCAGGGATGGCCAAGCAGGCTGCAGTGTACATTCTCGCGAGCCGCCGAAACGGGACGCTCTACATCGGCGTCACTGGCAATCTACTCAGGCGCGTCTGGCACCACAGGAACCTCAGTGCTGAGGGTTTCAGCTCACGCTACTCGGTGCATAAACTCGTCTACTTCGAAATGCATCAGGACCTCCACGAGGCAATCACCCGTGAACAGCGCCTGAAGACATGGCATCCGGCGTGGAAACTGAGAATCATTGAAGAGAAGAACCCGCAGTGGATAGACTTGTGGGACCAGATTATCCCATGAGCATAGTTCTGTGAGCGCCTGTCAGGCTCGAAGGCGCGAGTGCTAGCGCTCCTCCGCGAATCCCCTGGCGAGGTTTTCGAAACGGGTGTACTGGCCGATGAAAGCAAGGCGACAGCTGCCGATAGGGCCATTCCGTTGTTTACCGATAATGATCTCGGCTGTGCCCTTGTCGGGGGAGTCTTCGTTGTACACCTCATCGCGGTAGATGAACATGATCACGTCGGCATCCTGCTCGATGGCGCCGGATTCACGCAGGTCTGAGTTCACCGGGCGTTTGTTGGGGCGCTGTTCCAGAGAGCGATTAAGCTGCGACAGTGCCACCATCGGCACTTTGAATTCCTTGGCGATGGCTTTAAGGCTGCGCGATATTTCGGATATCTCTGCGGTACGGCCCTCTGAAGAACCGGCCACTTGCATCAGCTGCAAATAGTCCACCATGATCATGCCGATCTCGCCGTTGTTTTCACGCGCGACTTTGCGCACCCTGCTGCGCACCTCGGTGGGCGTTAACGCGGGGGTGTCGTCAATGAACAGCGGCATGTCGCGAAGCTTGTTCACGGCAGCGGTGAGTTTGGGCCAGTCTTCCTGCTCCAATTTGCCGGTACGAATGCGAGTCTGGTCTATCCGCCCTATAGACGACAACATACGAATAATGAGCTGATCGGCAGGCATCTCCATGGAAAACACCAGAATTGGTCGCTTTGCTGCCAGCAGTGCATTTTCCACCAGGTTCATTGCAAAGGAGGTCTTGCCCATAGAGGGCCGACCGGCAACGATTACCAGGTCCGATGGCTGCATGCCGGAGGTCATGGTATCCAGGTCTTTGAAACCGGTAGTCAGCCCGGTTATATCCCCGCCTGAATTGAACAACTCGTCGATGCGGTCCAGGGCTTTTTTCAGCAGCGGGTTGACGTCCTGCGGGCCTCCTGATTTGGGGCCCTGCTCGCCGATCTGCATGATGCGACGTTCCGCCTCATCAAGCAGCTCCAGCGAGGTCCTTCCCTCCGGGTTGAACCCGGAATCGGCTATATCCTGGGCCGCCTCAATCAACTTGCGTAAACTGGCACGCTCACGCACCACCTGCGCATAGGCGCGAATATTGGACGCGCTTGGAGTATTCTGAGCCAGTTCAGCCAGATATGGCAGGCCGCCGGCGCCCTGCAATTCACCGCGAGCTTCCAGTTTATCTGCGACAGTAATCACATCGATGGGCTCTGCGGCATCAGCCAGCAGGGCTATTTCGCGAAAGATGGCGCGGTGCGAAGGGCGGTAAAAATCGCTGGCTGCTACTTCCTCGGCTACGGCATCCCAACCATCCGCAGATAACAGCAACCCTCCGATGACTGACTGTTCGGCCTCCAGAGAATGAGGCTGCATCTTGATCCGGGCCAGCTCGCCATCGGCATGCCCCGGGAGTTCAGATACGTTGGGTGGGTAGCCAGGATCTTCCATTTATCGTGTTTTCTCGTTGGGCCGGACAGAGTAACGAAAATAACCGTCCCCGTCAGCTTCCTCAGGGCCTAACCAGGCTAAAATCCGGGCACACGCCGCTACTGCCACACCCAATGCAGCGGGGTGAGCTCTCCATGGCTCACGCGGGATACCTTACACCCTGTACATAAAAATGCACCGGCCACTGCTGACCGGTGCATTTCGAGCTCTCTGCACTCCCGTTGCTACGGGAGTAGCGCGGGTCTTACTCGGGGACTACCGCAACCGCGATAGTGCCGGTAACGTCACCGTGCACCTGGATGCTGATCTCGTACTCACCCGTTTCGCGCAGAGCGCCTTCTGGGAGGCGCACTTCGGACTTGTCCACTTCCACGCCAGCTGCGACCACCGCGTCGGCAATGTCGCGGGTGCCGATAGAGCCGAACAGCTTGCCCTCTTCCCCGGCATTGGCAGTGATCGTGATCAGCTGCAGTGCGTTGATAGCAGCAGCGCGCGCCTCGGCAGCAGCAAGTGCCTCGGCAGCAGCGGCCTCGAGTTCAGCGCGGCGCGCCTCGAACTGAGCAACCGCATCTTCAGTGGCTGGCACTGCCTTGCCCTGGGGGATCAGGTAATTGCGGCCAAATCCGGCTTTTACATCTACTTTGTCACCCAGAGTACCCAGGTTGCTGATGTTCTCCAGCAAAATGACTTCCATCTTACTTTCCTCGTTATGGGGAGCGAACTCCCGCTACTTCATAATTCTCACTCGTCGTCACCGCGACTGACATCCTGTTCAGGCTTTGCCGTCCAGCGCTGGCGAAAATCAAACCAGCTGTCAGCGATGGCGGCGAAAACAACCATCAGTTTTACCGGGTCCAGTAACAGCCACGCCAGGTAAAACCCGACCAGCCAACCTGTGCCCTGGCCCTTTGCATGGACCCTCGCATGAACCAGCGCCAGACCGGCGAAGCTCAGCGGTAATAACACAATCACAGCCCAGGTGCGGTACTGCATACCTACAGCCGACAGAGCCACTGCGGCCAGCGCCATTCCCATGGACAGCGCCGGCGTGTACCGCAACAGCCTGAACTCGCTGCCAAAACCACCGGGATTAAACAAGGCGGCCTGCCAGTATCGGCCCAGCATCAGGCACAGCACGGCTGTTACACCGGTGCCGGCGCCCATCATGCCGGCAATTTGCGCCGCAGTCGGCCGGGCCAGCTGCACCGCTTCGCCACCCTGCGACAGCTGTTGTTCAAGGTTGGCGAGAAACTCGCCAAATGCCGCCACCATCTGTTCCAGATAGAGGCTGCCGAACGCCATCATCAGCAGCCCGCTGAGGATGCCGACGGCGATACTTGCCAACACCGCCAACGACAGGCTCACTGTGGTTCTCAGCACCGCGGCCAGTAGTGCTGTGCCCAGCAACAGCGAAAGCGGACTGCCGTCACCGACCGTGTAGAGCAACAACCCCGAGGGCAACATAGCCCACAGCAACAGTTGCGCACCTGCCCCCACGCCTTTGCGCAGGGTGACCAGCGCGAGTACCGCAGCGCTGACCCAGCAAAACAATATGCTCCCGGACCCGGCGACAGTCACCACCAGCGCCTGGAAGCGCCCGCGCATGGCAAACTCAGCTATCGCCTTCATGGCAGGCCTCGCAGCGGCAATACGCGGGTCAAGAGATTCCTAGCTGTGGGAATCCGCATAGGGCAACAAGGCAAGGAAGCGCGCGCGCTTCACGGCAGTTGCCAGCTGACGCTGGTACTTGGCCTTGGTACCGGTTATCCGGCTGGGAACAATCTTGCCGGTCTCGGACACGTAAGCTTTCAGGGTTTCCAGATCTTTGTAATCGATCTCTTTAACGCCTTCGGCTGTGAATCGGCAGAACTTGCGGCGACGGAAAAAACGGGCCATGACAATACTCCTCTCTATTACTCTTGCTCAGCAGGCTCGGCGGCCGCTTCGTCTGCAGGTTCTGCAGGCTTCTCTTCGGCGACGGGCGCTTCGGCAGCCTTGCGCTCTTCATAACGGGTTTTGCGCTCGCGGGATTCTTTCTCGGCCTTCATGATGAAAGACTCATCAGTGACGGCTTCGTCGCGGCGGATTACCAGGTTACGGATCACGGCGTCGTTATAGCGGAAAGTGGTTGTAAGCTCGTCCAGCGCCTCGTTTGACGCTTCCACGTTCATCAGCACGTAATGTGCCTTGTGGATCTTGTTGATGGGGTAAGCCAGTTGCCGGCGGCCCCAGTCTTCCAGGCGATGCACCTGGCCACCATCTTTGGTGATGGTGCTGGAGTAGCGCTCGATCATGCCGGGCACTTGCTCTGACTGGTCCGGATGGACCATAAATACGATTTCGTAATGACGCATTGAGTAGCTCCTTACGGGTTAATGCTACCCGTCACTTCAACAAAGGCGGTGTAGCAAGGAGGATCGGCGGCATCAAGCCACCGGGCAAATTTTGAGGCGCGAAGTGTATAGAGTTTGAGCGGCCCACGCAAGCCGTGCACGCAGGGGTAGTAAAGACGAAGAGCCCCCGCCTTTTGCAAGCCGCTACCCCGCCCGCTGGCGAACCACCTCGAACAGGCAGATACCGGCGGCAACCGAGACATTCAGGCTGCTCACCGAGCCAGCCATGGGTAATTTGACAAGAAAGTCGCAGTGTTCCCGGGTAAGGCGGCGCAGGCCGCTACCCTCGGCCCCCAATACCAACGCCAATGAGCCACTCAAGTCATTGTTGTAGATGGTTTTTTCCGCTTCGCCCGCCGCGCCGTATATCCACACATTGCGCTCCTTCAGCGCGCTGAGCGTGCGCGCAATATTGGTCACACGCACAAAAGGCACCACTTCAGCAGCGCCACAGGCAACTTTACGGGCTGTGGGGCTGAGGTCTGCAGACTTGTCTTTGGGCACAACCACCGCGTCCACCCCGGCGGCATCAGCGCTACGCAGGCAGGCGCCCAGATTGTGCGGGTCGGTTACGCCATCCAGCACCAGGATCAGCACCGGGCCGGGCTTTTGCTCCACCACGCGCAACAGGTCCGACTCCTGCCAGATATTCGACGAATACGTAGCATCCCCTGCGGGTGTCTCCAGTGTCTGCGCTATCACCCCCTGATGGCGGCCAGTGACCAGCTTGTCCAGTTCCTTGCGTGGCTCACGAACAACCTGAACTCCCTGGTTCCGCGCCAGCTCCAGCAACGCGTTAATGCGCTTGTCCTCGCGGCCCTGCTGCACGTTCAGCCGCTGCACAGCTTTGGGGTTCTGCCGCAACAGGCCGTCTACCGCATGGATTCCGTATATGTATGGCATGGTGTTGCTGCTCGCTGTTCTCAGGCGGGTTCCGATCGTGCCGCAGTACCGGCCTAGTAGCGCTTCCTCAGGCCGGTCTTGCCCTTGCCCTTCTGTCCGGGGCGACCCTTCTTGCCACTGCGGCGTTTCGCACCTTTAGCTGCCGCCTCCTGCCCTGATTCTGTCTTCCCGGATCTGGCTTTGCCGGCTTTCTTCTTCGGCGAACCGGAATCAACCATCTCCAGATCGATCTTGCGGTCGTCGAGATCGACCCTTGCTACCTGCACGCGCACCTTGCCGCCCAGCTGGAAGCTGCGCCCGGTGCGCTCGCCGGTGAGGCGCTGCTTGGCGTGGTCGAAGTTGTAGTAGTCGCCGGGCAGCGCCGTTACATGCACCAGCCCTTCGATATAGAGGTCGCTCAACTCCACAAACAGGCCGAAACTGGTTACTGCTGCAATCACGCCGTCGAACTCGTCACCCACATGCTCCTGCAGATACTCACATTTGAGCCACGCATCCACTTCTCTGGTGGCATCGTCGGCGCGACGCTCGCTCATCGAGCATTGATCGCCAAACACCACCATGGCGTGCGTATCGTAGGGAAAAATCTGTTCCCTGGGGATGGGCTTCGCGCCTTTGACCCGCAAAACGCCCTCAGCAGATGCTTTCTGGCGCACCATAGCGCGGATTCCGCGATGCACCAGCAGGTCCGGATAGCGACGAATGGGGGAGGTAAAGTGCGCGTAGGCATCATAGTGCAAGCCGAAGTGACCGCCATTATCCGGCTGGTACCTGGCCTGACTCAATGAGCGCAGCAGCATGGTCTGGATGATGTGCGCATCGTCCCGATCAGCCACCTCCTGCAAGAGTTGTTGATAGTGAAGTGGCGTAGGTTTTTCGCCACCGCCGAGGTTGAGGCCCAGTTCTCCCAGGAACTTACGCAAGGCCTCCAGCTTTTCTTCCTTGGGACCCTCATGCACCCGATAAAGAATAGGCAGTTGATTGGCATCGAAAAAACGCGCCGCAGCGACGTTGGCACAGAGCATCGCCTCTTCAATCAACTTGTGGGCGTCATTGCGCACAACGGGAACAATGGCCTCGATCTTCTTATGTTCATCGAAGATGATGCGCGTCTCCACCGTGTCGAAATCGATGGCTCCACGCTTCTCGCGAGCGACGCGCAATACTTTGTACAGGCTGTGCAGGCGCTTCAGATCCGCTACCCGCTTTTTATCCACCTCGGGGTGACTGCCCTGCTCCAGCACTTCGCCCACCTGCGTGTAAGTCAAACGGGCATGAGAGTGAATCACTGCCTCGTAAAAACGGTAGCGCGTGAGCCTGCCCTGGCGAGAAAGCTCCATCTCACACACCATCGCCAGGCGATCCACTTGAGGCTTGAGCGAGCACAGCCCGTTGGACAGGGCCTCGGGCAGCATCGGCACCACACGCTCGGGAAAGTACACCGAATTGCCGCGCTTGATGGCCTCTTCATCCAGGGCCATACCGGGGCGAACGTAATGCGACACATCGGCAATGGCGACAAACAAACGCCAGCCCCCCAGCCGTTTTTCACAATACACAGCGTCATCAAAGTCG
>JAUIIQ010000090.1 GCA_030431585.1 Gammaproteobacteria bacterium
CGGCGGTGCGGGCCTGACCTTTGTCGAAAGCACCAAGTGCGACCGCCGCGGCTGCGGCACCGGCGGCCCCCCCGACGCCTTGCTGCGCTCCCGGCAGTAATCAGCGAGCGACTGCAGAATCTGATTACTGCAATCTTCTACTGAATTCTCGGTATTAATTGCGATGGCACGTCGCTCCTTCTGCGTGAATGCCTTCAGCGCTTCGACCTGACGAGCTACTTCTTCTAAGGGCAACTCCCGCTTACGTGCCACCAGAACACCTGGAGAACCAATCAAACAGAATATCAGGTCCGGTTTAGGCGCCAACCTCACAAAAGCCCTGGTAACTGAAGGCGGCAAGGAGATGCGAAAACGAGCGGGATCGATCCCCATATCGTAAGCGTAACGATCGAAGATCACGACATTCGGCTGCTTAGCAATTTGAAATCGAGTCTCAAACCAGTAACCAAGCACATAGTTCAGTGTTGCATATGAAATGCGTATCAAAGAACCAAGAGAACCGGACGGTCTTGAGCCATGCGGATCGGTGACTGGCCCGAAGGTAGCCTTGTTGCCGCCTTTGAATTTGGACAAAGGCGGCAAGAAATTTGGACGAAGATGACGAACTACAACAGCATTATGTGTGGCCTGATCCAAGAAGGGCTTAATCGAATCGATGATGGTTGACTTGCCAGCCCCGTCGGCTCCCAGAATCGCAACAACTGTTCCTGAAGGACTAAGATAGCGAAGAATTCTTGAACCCATACTGTGAGCGCGACCTCGAACAAACTCAAGAGGACGATCAGAAAGCACATGCCGAAAAAAACTATTTCGGATACCAATGCATAAAGCTTTCTCCCCGCGTGGTTTATCCATGATGGCTTTTTTAATAAGCGCTAGACTATTGTCACCCATAGGCATAAGAAGCTTTTCGACCGACTCCCATTCCGTGGTCACAAAGGAACGCGCAGTTTTCACATAACGTTCGGGAATCACACCATTATTCAGAACTTCCTTTAGAACACCCAACACAGCGGAGAAGCCATCGCTAAGCACATAGATATCATTGTGAATAGTGGTCGACAAAGGGTGTGAGTCATTTAGCAATGAAAGCCCTTTGTATTTCAGCCCAATATTCACATCAAGCCTGAGCCCCCACCAATGCTCTGCATACTTACTATTTTTACCCAGCACAAAAACTTTTCTAAACCCTGGAGCAGAGGTCTCACCCAACAATGTCGCCTCAGAATCCGCGATTACTTTTTTCAGTATCGAAAGAAAACTGCGCCCATGATCTGGATTGACGAGAACGTCTAAATCAGTATCACGACACGAATAAGGGAGTGTTTCGTGATTTCGCATCACAGCATAACTTACGCCATTTTCGTTAAGCACAGAGAAGAACTTGCAAAGAAAATCGCTTTCGGCACGCGAAGACATCGTAGGGGAAACCCCGGACTCAGACATGGGCTGAAACTGCGCTCGTCGATCTCGTGGTAAACATACTAGTCAATTTTCCTTGTATTCAATCAATGTCGGCCAGCGAACAGGTGTGTTGCGATCTATAGTCTACTGAGCTCAATCTCTTCTACTAAGACAATCAAGATTTCTCACAAATATCGCAGAAAGAATCAAAAAAAACGAAAAAGAACAAGCGCCTCTTTTCCACTGTGGTTTTCATTAGTATAGAATTTTTAGCAGCTTCCAGAATACCGCTATCTTTTCGCCACCGCCGCAGCCTTACCTCCAACGTAATCAATAGCAACGGAGGGGGTGTTTGTGCCCAACTGACGAGGGTATTTACGGATACCATTTCGAATACTGGTTAGCGCCATAATAGAAACCATAAAAAACACCAAGTTATAATGCAGGACCTGAAATGAAGACGCTGTTAATGATCTGATTACAATAACCACTACAAATGACATCAAGACCACTGAACTACTGAAGAGTTTTCTATCAGCCCGCAGGGCCAGAGAGAGAGTATTCCTTGCAAGTAACACAGCTGAAAAAGCAAAAAGTGAAATGAGAGAAAAACCGACAATTCCTAGGTTGACCAAGGTCTCTACATAAGTATTGTCTGTGGTTTCCAGAAAACCCCGATAGCCTAATTGGACATATTTGTGCCCGACAAAGAACCCATGCCCGAACCATGGGCTACTCCTCCAGCCCTCCAACGCAGCCTCCCACATGTAGGTTCGACCAGAGAGGCTAGTAAACTGTTCTGTAGACTGGCCTCTGGCGAGATAGACCAAAAAGGAATCAGCGAACAACAAAGACAAAATCGCGACAATTGGCACGGACAGAACAACCAACGAAAACTTTCTCATAAGAAACATAAGCAGCACGGCAACAACGAGAGTTGCTACTATCGAAGTGCGTGAGTAGGCAAGAAAGAGTGTCGCCAACCCGACCAGGACCAGGATAGTACTGCCCAACCGATGACTCGTATCAGAAGAAAGTAGTCGAGCAAAGCCAACCAGAAATACGATGGACCCCAATTGACCAAGAGTGTTGGGATTGACGGATGGCGCCACACCCGCCATGGACCTAGCCCCTATACCTTGCATGCCGAAGTCAAGCCACGCATGCTCAGGGGCGACGAAACCTCCTACGATGGACATAAGGCAGAGAGTAAACGCGATATACGCGATCGCATTGGTATCCGCCACCGCATTCATCGGTCTCATTTGATACCCCTCGTACAGCCTAAGACCAAACAGCAAAACCACAATCAATTCGAAAGCCTTCCAAGCCGTTTGTAATGGTTCCGGAGAGTAAACGGCCGATATCCCTGCGTAGACGCCGTAGATGAGGAATAGTACGACGGGAGCCGATGCGGGTAGCCTGAATCGACTTTTCCGCGTGATTTCCAATAAGTAGTAAAAGAAAAAACCTATAAAGAGAACTATTCTGGCATAACGCTGCCATCCAAGATTCGTGTTATCTCGAAACGACTCAAGATTTTCTATTGGCCACCCGAAAAGAAGTAACAATGGGAACATGAACCAGAAGAACTGCTTTTGAGAGATAAAATCATAAAGCCAACCTCGCATGGGTTGCACGCGCGAGATGAGCATAAGAACTGTTAAACCTATGAGGAATACATACAGCTTGTTCACTATGACACCCTAGGCTTGATCCTGAAAAAGCAACTTAAGCAACAATAAACACAGTATTAACTCCGCAACACCAATCGCGACAATTGCTCCAGCAGCGCCCAGGCTCCAAGCGAGAAGAGCTGCCAAAACAGCGGCCGCCGCTGCTGCTATTACGTTCACTACCATCAGTCCACGAAACCGTCTTGCGACTTCTAATGCGAGAGTAACGCCATTGCGAGCGGCCATTAGAATTGCCACAAGGCACCATAGAGCAACTAAGTTTCCAGTATCTTGATAGCTCTCACCCAGTAGAAGCGGCAACAACCAAGGTAGAAACGGGATCAATAGAATTGCATAAAGGGAGGCTAGGCCAACCAACCCGGCTACAGTGGCAGCGGTCTGTTTACCAGCAATACTTATACCTTTCGCTCTTAGTTCAGCGAGCATCGGCATAATAATCTGACTCACAGGAGGAATGGCCATCAAGGCCGGAGTTACCAGAACTCGCGTAGCGTTAATTTCGGCAAGTGCAGCTAAACCCAGCAAAGGTGCAACAATGAAATTATGGGCTTGTAGGCGAAGATTATGTACGAACGACGTCATTAGACTCCATTTCCCACCTCTCCAGGAATCAAGAAATGCTTTTTTCAGTCCAAACCAGCAGCTAACAGACAGCGGCAAGCGCAAAAGGAACACAAGAAGAACTGTACTGATGGCATAACCGATCGCGAGAACTGTCAGGGCCCGTCTTGCTGACATACCCCGATCCATAAACTGGTGCACCACAGCAAACTCAATAATAACAACTGCCAGCAAAAGGATTGAACTGTAGAGCACATATAGCTCCTCCTTGGCAGAGTAGGCTATTCGCACCAGAATTTCTCGCAAACTATAAGCGGCGCATGCACACAAAGTGACCACGGCAACCGCCTCAAGTCCCGAACTACCGAACAACAAGTGGCCCGGTAACAGAGTCAGAAATCCGGCTATAGAGACTAGCCCTATAGATAGCACAGCAACGGCGTTGACATGATTCACCGCATAGCTAGAACGCTCCATCTCTGGCTGATCTGGCAGATTCACCACATACTGCACAGCAATCGACGAAGATATAAGTGCTGCTAACAACAACATGGTGGCGAACCCCAAGCTATAAATACCGAATTCAGCCTTGTCCATTACTCTTACTAGATAGAGCACAATGGCAAAGTTTGTACCACTGCTTACGACCTGGTTGAGCACGCCGACAGAAAGGGCCTTGCCCAGAGATCTACTCGACATTTTCGACTCCTCTAGAAAAGGCTCACGCGTCAGAAAAGCTGACGTGCATTAAACCATCGCCGGCAGCGAAAACCGCAAGCGATGAGCCAATTGACAACCCTAAACGATATAGCGGCTCACGCCCCCTGCCCCGCCCGGTATTCATACGCATAATTATAATAATCCTTCCCCGCCCCCCTAACATCAAACTGGTTCAGCACCACACCCGACAGCGGCGCATTGTTCGCTCGCAGCGTGGCTATGCCCTTCTGCACGTCCCTCGTTGAAGTGCTGTCAGCTTTAACCACGTAGATCACGGTATCTGCGAGTGAGGCCAACACCATGGCGTCGCTCACTGGCTGTGTGGGTGCCGAGTCTATTACGATGCGGTCGTAACGCTGGCGTAAGGCGTTCAGGGCATCGGCGAATTTTTTCGAGCCCAGCATCTCCAGCGGGTTGGGGGGAATCAGGCCTGCGGGCATCACGTCCATGCCCATGGCGGCAACGGGTTCTATGCACGCCTCCAGGCTGGCAGCGCCCGACACGAAATGGCTTAGCCCTTTGTGGTTGGCCGCCAGCTCGCACTTGGCGGCGAGGCTGGGGCGGCGCAGGTCTGCACCTATTACCAGGGTTTTCTCCATCTGGGCGAAGGCGGCACCCAGGTTGAGCACCGTGGAGGACTTACCCTCTTCCGGCAGGGTTGAGGTCACTACAATCACTTTTGCCGGTGTGTCCAGGCTGCCCAGCACTACACTGGTACGCACCGTGCGCACGGCCTCGGCATATACCCCCTGGGGTTGCTGCCAGATATCGGCAGGCTTCGCGTTCTTGCCGGTGTCCTGCCTGGGCAATGCACCCAGCAGGGGCACATGCAATTTGTTCTCCACGTCTTCCGGGGTCTTGATGGTGTTATCCAGCAACTCCAGCAAGTAGGCCACGGCACAGCCGAACAGCGTGCTGAGGAACAGCGCCAGCATCAGGCTCAGGCGTTTGTTGGGTTTCACCGGGCGCTCGGGCACCGCCGCGCGGTCTACTATACGTGCGTGGGGTCGCTCAAAGCCGCCGGTTTCGCTAAGGCTTTTTACCCTGGCCAGGAATATGTCGTACAACTGCCGGCTGGTGTCCACTTCACGCTGCAACTCCTGCAGGCGGAACTCAATGCGGTTGAATTCCTGCAGCTCGCTCTTGCTGGCCTCCCAGGTGGCCTGCAGCTGTTCTTCGTTGCGCAGGGCTACTTCGTACTCCCGCTCTATGCCGGATACCACTTTGCGCACCTCGCGAGCGAGGTCTCTGTCTGCGGCACTTACATCTGAACGCGCAGCTATCATCTGCGGGTGCTTTTCACCGTAGCGTTTACCCAGCTCGGCCACTTTGCGTTCTGCGGCAGACTGGGTTTTGGTGAGGTCACGGATGAGTTGATGCTGCAGTACTGCCGGCACGGTCATCAGCTCTTCGATGCTGGCGTTGGTCATGCCCTGCACGTCTTCCATTATATTCTGCGCCTCAATGCGGGCGCGGCGAGCATCCTCAAGGCGCTGCGACAGCAACTGCAGTTCACTGCCGCCCAGTGTGGTCTCACCATCCACGCTCACCAGGCCCTCGGCATCGCGAAATTCCTGCAACGCCAACTCAGACATGCGCAGTTGCTCGCGCAGGTGACTCAGGCGTTCATCCAGCCAACCGGTGGCTTGCACGGTGCCGGACAAACGCTGCTCCAGGTCCGAGGCAATAAACTCAGCCATCAGCTCATTCACAATCTGCGCGGCCAGCTGCGGGTCACTCATCTCCACGCTCAGGTAGGCCAGGTGGCTGAAGTCCACGGGTGCCACCTGCAAGCTCCCGGCGACGATATTCGTTACCGCTTTAATTTCGCGCTCTTCCAGCTCGGCCTCGCTCAATTGCTCCGGCACTTCTTTATGTGCAGCGGGCAGCAGTGTCTGCAGGCTGAAATCAAAATCGAACCAGCCGCTGTCTTGTTCTTCTTCCGGGTCTGGCAGGAAGTGCGGGTGCTTGTGCAACTGCAGCTTGCGCACCACGTTCTCTGCGAGGCTGCGGCTTTTAAGTATTTCAAACTGGGTTTGAAAGTAGTCGTAACCAAACTGGCCCGCGCGGTAGTACTCCTCTACAGACATCAGGTCCCTGTCCTGCGCTTCCAGTTGCAGTGAGCCGGCAGCTCGGTACACGGGCTGCAGGGAGTACACGTAGAAGCCGGTTGCTATGGTTACGGTTAGCGCCAGGCCGGCAATGCCCCACTTGTAGCGAAGAATGGCGCGCAGTATCTGCCCCAGGTCGATGAACTCGTCGTCATCTATGGCGGCAGCCGCTGGGTTGCCGGCGGCAAACGGGGGCTTGGCGTTCATCTAGAAGAAGGTATCCCGTACAGTGATGATATCGCCCGGTCGTACCCGATAATCCAGGCCGGCTTTGCGCTCTTTCTCTTGTGGGTCGTCGTCGGAAATCACCAGAAACTCTTTCTTATTCGCGCGCTCGGTAAAACCGCCGGCAAGTGAGATTGCCTTGCGCAGGGTGAGGCCAGGCTGGAAGTCTACACCGCCTGGGCGCTTCACTTCACCGTTCACAAAGAATGGCCGGTACTTCACTATGGACACGGACACGCGCGGGTTGATCAGGTAGTCCGGGCGCAGGCCCTCAACCAACTTGTTCTGCAGTTCAGCGGCGGTGCCGCCGGCCACCCGCAGTTCGCCCAGAAAAGGGTAGGAAATGCGGCCGTTCTGACCAATAAGCATGTCGTCAAAGGTGAGGTCTGGTTCGCCATAAACGTGAATACGCACGGCGTCTCCTGCGTTCAGGGTGTATTCCTGTTCTTCCTGGGCTGTTACCTGCAGGGCAGAACCCAGCAATAGAAGAAAGATCAAACCAATACGCCACATGGATTACTGCACCTGTTTCGCCAGTTGTTGATACTCAAGCAGCTTGCGCCTGTCCTGCGGCCGTGCGGGGCGGGCCGCAACCGCCAGCGTCTGGCTGGCCACGGCCTGCTGCAACAGAGCGGCAGCGTCGCTGCGCCGGGTAGACCAGTACGCCTGCCAGGCCAGGTCATTGGCCCGGGCCGCCAGGTAATCCGGGTGATGCGGGCGCACTGCCAGCAGTGTGTCGATGGCCGCCGTGGTTTCCTCGATCGTGGACAGCGACGGCTGATACGACTCTCTGCCGCGAAACCCCAGTTCGGCCTGCACCGCACTGAAACGAATATCATTGCCGAATTGCCGGCCGGCTTCCAACAGCATAAACCCGCACAGCAAAATCGCCAGCCCGGGGAGCCAGAATGATTTGACCTGGATCCTTCCCCCAGCCATCACCAATACCCTACAGGCTCAGCTCAAGCTCGAGAAAATAGGCATTGCGCGTATAGTCGAAACGCCGCAGGTTGGAGTCGCGGTCTTCCAGACGGTAGCCAAAGCCCAGGTCCAGCCAGCGCCGTGCGGCATAGGTGTACCCCAGTTCCAGGTTGATGAAGTCGTCATCACGGCTGGCACCGGAGTACTCTTCCTGCAGGCTCGCTGCGCTCACGTAAGTGCTGGAGCGGCCGCTCCAGTCGTGATTCCAGTCTACGGTGTATTCACGCGTGTTGATGAAGTCACCCAGACCATTGGTTTCGGCGGAATAGCGCCGTGCGCCCATGTCCACCCGGGAGTAGGTGCGCGGCCAATAGGTAAGGCCCAGTTCCCAGTTGAAACCGTCATCGTCCTGGCGGCCACGGGAGTCATAACTGCGGTCATAGCCACCAAGGCGCACATTGCCGCTGGTACTGGCAGTGGCTTGCCACTCCACACCGAGGAAATAATTGAATTCTTCACTGTCCAGACTGCCACCGGGGCTGAGCGGATTTACCCGGTCGTACTCGTTGTCTATATAGCGCACTTCGGCCAGCAGGTCGGTGCGCGGCGCCACTTTCATAAAGAAAGTGGACGCAAAGTCGCGCTGGGCACGGTCAAAATACCGGGTTTGCTCACGGTAATTGCCGTATTCCAGGTCCAGTGCCCTGGCGGCCAGTACCAGGCGGCCGGACGAATCCCGGTTACCATAGGTATATTCGATACCGGCGCGGGTACGATCGAACTCCACGGGCTCGTCCAGCAGCCCGGCCACGCCCTCGCTGAGCCCGGTACCACTCTCTTCGTGGCCCGCAAGGTACTCGCCCACTACGGCCACTTTGTGACGACTGGTGAACTGGTGGTCTATGTCCAGGTTGACCTTGTGGTCAGTGAAGTCTTCCTGATGGCGGCTGAAGTAACGGTAATCGGTGAGTTCGTAGGACAAGGAATAAAGGCTGGGGCCAGATTGCACCCAGGCCTGTATTTCCGGGGCCACCTGGGTGGACCAGGTACTGAGCTCGCTGCTTCGGGTGCGGTAGAGGTTATCGATGTAGCGGGTTTCGGCTTCAACGGTGGGCGTTATATTCACCGGCCCCACGGTGACATTACCCGGCTCCACGGCGAGCACCACCTGAGGCAACGCCCACGCGCCCGCCAGTAACGCAATAGCGCCCGCCAACGGCTTCACGCGAACGCCCCTGGGTGCCCTGACTCCAGCGACCTGTGTCAACATAGCAGCATGCACCGGCTACCCTACGATAAAGTTCTAATTATCAATTACTTATTAGCGGAACTGCAACAGAACTATTACACAATATACCGAAAGACCACAAGTACATAAAAGCGACTCATTTGGGCTCTGCAGAGCGCAACGAACCCCTGGAAGGCAGGGTGCGCGCCACCCAGGCGAGAGCCAGCAACACTACAAAGGTCAGCGCATTGGCTGGTATCTGCAGGTTAAAGTCTACCGCGGCATGCAAAAGCGCCCAGGCAATGGCCATCACCACGGCAAAGGCCACACCGTGCAACAGCCGGGAGCGCCGCGTGCGCAGTACCTCCAGCGCCATACGCAGGCCAAGCAGGACAAACGCCGCCAACAACAACGCCCCGGGCAGCCCCAGTTCGCCAATAAACTGCAGATAGTCGTTGTGGGCATGGATATACACCACCTTCGCCTCCACCGCCTGGTAGCGCGGAAAAACGCCATAGAAGGACCCGCCGCCAGAGCCCGTGAAGAGAAAATCCCCGGCGTAGTCCAGCAACTGTGGCAGGTTGGCGCTGCGCGCCTCGGTTTCGGTCTGGGTGGAGGCCAGGCGGTCCAACAACCGGTCGAAACCAAACCATCGGCTGAGAATGGCCATATCCACCACCACCAGGCTGAGCAGCAGCAGCGCCAGCCGCCGGGAGAAGTACTGGCCGGCATACTGCATCACCGCGCCGGCGAACAGTAGCGAGATAAAGAATGCGGCATTGCCCATGCGGGAGCGCGTCAGTACCAGGGTGATCACCATCAGCGCCAGCAATACGCGCAGCCGCAGCCGGGAACTGAGCAACAACCGCAGGCCTCGGCGCAGCTGCTCGCGCAGGGGCGGGCTGCCACTGCCCTGTGATCCAATCTGTGCGTACAGCAACCCTGTGCCGGCAGCCAGGCACATCACCAGATAACCAGCCAGGTGATTGCGATTGACGAAGGTACCGGTTGCCACTCCCCGGCCCACGTACTTTTCTACAAAAAAGCCCCACTCCAGGCCACTAAGCAGCATTAGCGTGCCATAAATGGCCTGAAAGCTGCCGCTGAGCACCAGCAGCCATAGCAGCTGCGTGAGCCGCTCGCGGGTGTTAACCAGCACCAGGGTGAGAAAAAAACCACCCGTGTAGGCCGCCCCCAATAACAAATAATGACGCGTGTAGGCCGGGTCCAGCGAGAGCGGAATCCAGCCGGGGGATGTATGCCACTGAAAGGCGGCCGGCGACAGCCAGGCCACCACCTGCGGCGGCAGCGGCAGGCACTGCAGAGCTATCCACAGCAGCAGCAACACCAGCAACAACAGCGGCAAGCGCATGCGCTGTCGCAGTTGCGCGCCCAGGGAGGCCGCGCCAGCGAGCCACAGCAGCAGCCAGCACAGCAGCAGAGCCGCCACCAGTCCAGCCAGCAAGGCACCGCTCCAGATACGCGCAGACGCGAAGGGTAGCGGCGCCCAGAACAGCAGCGCTAACAGTAGAAAGAAAAGGCCTTTTTCGAGCTGCGGCAGGTAGCGAGCTGGCAAATTACCATGCCCCGCTGGCGGGCCGGGGCGGCCGGCTGATCATGGAAACACCGGGGTATAAAACCCGGGGCCGTTGCCCAAGGCGACTCAGCTCGCCGGGCTCACGCCTCCCCCGCCTCCGGGAAGCTGCCTGGAGTCGAAGGTTGCGGGTGGTTCAGTAAGAATAGTAGGGGCGCAGCCACCAGTGGACCAGGTTTCCGCGGTGCGGCGAATCTGTCCCAGGTCGTCTTCGGCTATACCCTGCAGCTCCGCCAGGGCGGCCACCACCTGCAGCGCCTCTTCACCGTTGTCGGCGGCACAGACACCGGCAATGCCAAGGCCGCGATGATAATTCGCAGCGGCATAACGCAGCGCCACTTGCGTGGCGGCGGGCACATCACGCCCGTCTTCGCGCAGAGCGGCCAACACCTGCTGTGGCGAACTGCCCTCGGCGAGCATGGCTTCAATTGCTGACGCAGCTTCCGGTTCACTCATCATCGCCTGCACCGCCAGCGACATGGCACCCAGCGCCGCGCCCAATCCCAAGCTTCTGAAAAAACCCGCCATAGTCATCCTGCCCCATTGCGCCGCTGCGCGAACCCCGCACGGCTTTGTCGCCACACTAGTCAGTTTTGAAAAACCTGTCAATTTGGCGAATCGTCCTGTTCCTGAGGAATCTCGGCAATCTCCGCGAGAAACGACAGCACTTCGGCAATAACCGGGAAGGCCGACTCCGGAATCAACTCTGCAGCCGGCGCATCCGGCAGGGCGTCGGTGTCCCAGGGAACGGACGAGGCCTCTTCGGCGGCAACCGTTTCGTGCCGGCTGGCACCTGCGGTGATGTCAGGCGGCAAATTCTTGCCGGGCTCTGTTTCGTCAGTCATACGTTAACACTCAGGTTCTGGTCCCAGTCACCTGCACCCGCCGGCGGATCATAGTCCCCCATGTAGCAGCGCATGGTGGACACATCGAGGCCGCGCTGCGCCAGCGCCTGCTGCAACACCGGCAGATGTTCGCTGAGCAGCTGCCGCGTGGCCACTCGCTGCGCTCGCAGCACCACAGACACCTTTCCGGCCCGCTCGAATATCTCCACCTCCACCGCTCCCAGCGTAGCCAGGTCCAGACGCAGGGTAACCCGCCATCCGGCTTCCTCTTTCTTCTTTGCCCTGCCCCGCTGGCGAGGACGCTCGCGCTCCAGCTTTACCGCCAGGCTACCGGCCCGGTCGCGCCACTGGTAGGGCAGGTCGAACAACCACATGTACGCTGCCCGGTCAGCTGCCTGCGCCTGGGCCATCGCCAGCTGGTTCAGCGCGAGAGTCGCCAAAGCCCCTTGCAACGCCCCGTTGAGCGACTGCATGGCACTATCTGCCGCTTTCAACGCCGGGCCGGACAGCCCCTGGCCTGCGAACTGCTGACCACGCTGCTCCGCCAGGCGCTGCAACAACCGCAGCAGGGCCAGCCTCAGGTCATTCCCCGCATTATTGGTGGCAGCACTGAATGCCCCGGCATTGAGCAACAGCGACTGCAACTCGGCGGGGTCGGTCAATTGCCGTAACGATGGCAACAATGCGCGCAAACGTTCCGATGCGTCATTTCCCAGACCCAACAACGACAATAATTTGGCACTCTCTGTGCTCAGCAACAACCTCGCCAGCGGCGCGGCCACGCTGCTTTGCATCGGCAGTAGCACCCGCAGCTGTTGTCCTATCGGGTCTGCGGTAGCTGCACCCACTGGCTTATCGGCCACCAGCTTCAATTGAGGTAGCGGCAGCAGCGCACTGACCTCAAAGCGTACCGCAGAGCCAACAGGCAGCGTGAAGGGGGCGCGAGCCGTGATTTGATGGGCCCCCAGCCTGATCAGGGCGTCGCCGGCGGGCGACTGGCTCAGTACGCGCCCACTGAACTGCTGGCCCAGGCGCCATGTTTGCAACCAGGCGTCTACTCCTTTCTGCGCAGGCGTAGCCGCGGCGGAAACTAGCTTCACATCAATCATGATTACCGGGGCTGAAAAGCCACTCAGAACTTAGGCATGTTTTATGCATATTGTTTGCCAACATTGGTCAGGGCAAGCCATGGCGAAGAAAGATCTCAATCTCACGCTGGACGAAGACTTCGCCCCGGGCGCCGGGTCGCGACCAAAGCAGGCGCACGAAAACCGCGTCATGCGCGCCGAGCCCCGGCCCGCCATCGTTCGTCAGCAACGGCTCTGGCCCGCGGTGCTGCTGATCCTGGTGGTCAACATCACGTTCATGGCCACGGTGGTCTACTGGTACAGCGGCGGAGACCTGACCGCGCTGGCTGAGCGGCCCGGCAGTGCGCGCGCGCCACTGGAGCGACTGGAGGTGCAACTGGCATCACTGGAGGTGCGCATGGGCGAGCTGGCGGGTGCGCTACAGCCGGTGGTGCACGGCAACCGGGAGAAGATAGCTGCAGTGGCTGCATTACTGCAACAGCTGCAGGCACAGGTCAGCGGCTTGCAAGCAGATATTGCAGCGCCACCGGCGCCCGCAGCCAGCAAGGCAAAGGCTCCTGAGTGGCTGCTGAATC
>JAUIIQ010000091.1 GCA_030431585.1 Gammaproteobacteria bacterium
ATGCCCGCAACGATGACGACGACAACATCTACGCGGTGGACCTGAACCTGTTCGAGCTACCGATTACGCCCGGACAGTGGCTGGACCCACGGTTGCTACAGGTACGCGCACCGGTCGCCATCGCCGCCGACGGCTACAGTGTGCAGCGCAGCTCCGGGGAATGGCGACTCGGGAGCGGGAAAAAACCCGATCCGCGCGAGTTACAGGCGCTGGTAAACGCGTTAAAAAATCTGCAGGTACAGGATATTGCTGCGCCGGCAATAGCCGCTGAAGTCGCAACCGAAGAGGCGGCCCTGGTGTTGCAGATCGAGAGTCTGTCAGGCGCCGTCACCCTGGAACTGTTCAAGCATCAGCAACAGCACTTTGTCCGCAGCAGCGAGTATCCCTACCTGTTCCTGATCAGCGCTTACGAATTCGACAAACTGACCGGCATCGACGGTTTCCTGTTATCCGGCGCGCAATAAGCTGGCAATCCAGCAAGGCAGATTACGCGCAGTGCTGCTTACTTTATCGCCTTGAGCTGTTGCGCCGGTTCTGCAGGCTCTCCGGGGCCGCTGAGATGTTTCATCAACAATGTCCGCATCCATTGGTGCGGTGCACTGCGCGAGGTGCGGGTGTGGCGTAGCAAGGACATCTTGCCGCGGTTGGAACTGTGCGTATTGCGGATCATGCGCTGCAATTCCGCCGGTAGTTCCCTGCCGACAATAAGATTGCTGTACAGGCCACTGGCCTCAAAGCCCGCATTGGCCACCAGCAGGCAGTCGGTGCGCGCGAGGACGCCCACTGCCGATGCAAACTGGGTGGTTTCCAGAGCGATATTGCGATGCACGCCATACTGTCCCAGCACGTCGTCGACCATTGACGTGTTCTCCCGGGACAGGCCAGGGAGATACAGACGCAGGTGACTGTAGCTGAGAAAATCCTGCAGCTGGATATCCGTTTTTTGCTGCAGCGGGTGATCACAGCGCATGTAGCAACGTGGGGCCAGGGTAGTAATGGGCTCAGCGTGGATATCCCGGTCGGTATCCAACGCGAGGAAAGCCACAAAATCCACTTCTCCTTTCTTCAGCTTCTCCTGATAGTCAGGGGTGATTTCCGAGGTGATAACCTGCACGCCCGGAGCGCTCTGGTGCAGTTCCGTTACCAGGCCAGGCAACAGTGCTTCACAGAGGATGGGGGGCAGCAGCAACTTGAAACTGCTGCAATAGGTAGCGGGATCAAACTCTGCGTCACCCAGTACCCGCTCCACTGACTCCAGCAAGGCGGGCAGTTCCAGCCCGAGTTCTTCCGCCCTGGGCGTGGGAACCAGTCCATGAGCCGTGCGGGTGAACAGCTCATCCTCAAAGGAATCGCGCAGTTTCTGCAGTGTCTTGCTCAGCGCCGGCTGACTGACCGACAGACGCTCGGCAGCGCGGGTCACATTACGCTCTTCCAACAAAATCTGCAGCGCAACCAGTAGATTGAGGTCTGTACGGATCAGTTTTCGTGAAATCATTTATCCCGCTCGCAGAAATAACTTATAGTTATGGACGTATGCTAGCAGATGCCGTTGAACAGTTCACCGCTGAAATGCGGCCCTACGGCCTGTGGCGCTGCCGACAGCGCCCTGGCCACTCAGGAGGAAACCGGATGAGAATACCCAGACTTGCCCTGGCCGCCTGCGCACTTGCCCTGGTGGCTGCATGCAGCGCCCCTTCCGGGCTCAAGCAGGAAGCCAGCACAGAGTTCAGTGGGCTCTACCGCCTGGCAGGAACAGGCTTCTCCGAAGCCTGGGTCAGGCCTGACGCCGGTCTTGAGAACTACTCGGCTATCTCCGCTACCCCCATGCAATCCGCCGGGGCAGAAGTCATCCAGCCCGGCAGCTCAGTCGGCAGCCGGATTAACCTGGACTGGGAGATGACCGCCGAGCGGCAGGCGTCGCTCGCAGCGGCCTGGAATCATGCAATAAACAACGCCGCTGCCGCAGCAGGTATGCAGTCAACGCCGCCGGCAGCGCAAGCGCTACGCATCGATTCCAGGCTGATCCGCATCGCTCCGCGCGCCGACTTCAACCGTGTGCAGAATGCCTCGGGCCATGTTGTATTGTTGTCTGAATACTCCGGTGAGGCGTGGGTGGAATTTCGACTCTTTGACAATGCCAGCGCGCAACTACTGGCAGTGTTCCGGGACCGGCAGCAGCTTGGTCCGGGACTGTGGCACCGGTCCAACACGGTTACCGCGACGATGGACACGCGCAACGCTTTGGACACCTGGGCCAGGCGACTGCTGTCCGCGACCAGCGCGAACCAGTAGGCAGCGCAATACTCATGGCCTGGCCTGGCCGGGCCGGGCCGGGCCGGGCGACCGGGGTGCGGCAACTCGCGATTTGGCTGCCCGGCTCGCGGCCTGCTAACATGGCAGGACAACCCTCAACTGCTGACAAGAGAGGCGCTGCATGCGCAGTTTCACTTTACTGACAACCCTGTTACTGCCACTTGCCCTGGCCGCCTGCACTACCATCGAAACGCACCCCGAAGACACGGCACGGTTTGTCGCGGGCAACTACACGTTCTACAAATGGCGAAGCCAGCCGCTGGCCAATACTGGCGCCTCCGCAGACCCACTCTATGTTATGGACCCGATGATTCGCCAGCTGGTAAACGCCGAGCTGGAGAAAAAAGGCTATGTACTGGATGCCGGGCGCGCGCAGTTCAGCGTTGACTACTTACAGGCAACAGCGCTGCGAGAAGGCGTCAGCAGCCAGGATGCCAGCAACGGCATAGACCCTATCCCTTCAGCAAGACCGAATCGTCAGATCAACCAGGCCATGGTGGATAACGCCAACGCCCTGGCTGGCGTACAGACCACAAACAATATTGCAATTCAATTCAACGACATGGCCAGCCAACAGGAAGTCTGGCAAGTGGTGGTGACAAAGATCGTAGACGACGTGAACCGGGTGGACACGCAAACCATGCAGCGCAGCCTCGAAACCGGCATCAGCAGGGGCTTACGCTCACTGCCCGCTGCACATCAGTCTGAATAAACTTCCGGATTAACACAGTGGGGCATGGGCTCGCCGGTAAGCGCCGCAATGGCGTTGTCTATCGCGATATCAGCCATGCTGGCGCGCGTCTGGGTGGTAGCGCTGCCAATATGAGGTGCCACCACCACATTGGGCAGGGCGAGTAGCGGGTTGTCCATCGCCACAGGTTCACTCTCGAAAACATCCAGCGCCGCAGCAGCCAGGCGACCGCTGGCCAGGGCCTGGGCCAGAGCGGATTCGTCAACAATACCGCCGCGCGCTGTGTTGACCAGTACCGCCCCCGGTTTCATCATGGCGATCCGTCGCGCGTCCATCAGGCCACGCGTGCTGTCACTGAGGGCAAGGTGAACACTGACAAAATCACTGCGCTGCAACAGCGCCTCCAGGGATACTGACTCGACACCGGGCACCTCCCGCACTGAGCGATTCCACGCCAGCACCTTCATACCGAAGCCGGATGCTCGCCTGGCCACCGCCTGTCCGATTTCACCAAGACCAACAATACCCAGGGTTGCGCCGCTGACATCCTTGCCGGTAAAGAAGTCCGGGGCCCAGGCATTCTCTTTGGTCCAGTTCCCCATGCGAATAAAATGATCGGCTTCCACCACGCGCCGGGCAGCAGCCAGCATCAGGGCAAATGCCGTGTCCGCGGTGGTGTTAACCAACACCCCCGGCGTGTGCCCCAGCGGTATTCCACGCGCTGTCAAAGCCGGCACATCTACGTGGTCCACACCCACAGACATACTGGACACAAACTCAAGATCGGGCATGGCTGCAATCAGGTCGGCGTCCACACGGTCCGTCAGCAGGCACACCAGGCCGTGACAGCCAGGCAACTCTTCGCGCAAACCCTGGGCAGTCAGCAGGCCGGGGTCCATCCATATCGTCATTTCACAATGCGCGGAAAGTTCGCGAATACGCTCGCCTGGTAGCTGGTGAGTGACCAAAACTCTTTTTTTCATGGGCTAAATCAGACTTCCAGTTCAGCAGGGTGCAAATTCAGCATTCGCACCAGTGACATCTGCCACTCCTGCAATTGCTCCAGGGCGTAGGGTGGACCATCTTGCAAATTGCCCCACACCGGCTGCGGCCAGCAATCATCCTGCGCAGACCGGCCAATAACATGCAGGTGCATCTGTGGCACCACGTTGCCCAGGCCGGCAAAGTTGACCTTGCTGAAACCGAGCACGTTTTTGATGAAACCAGACACGGCGACACAGTCTGCAAGCACCGCACAACCGTGTTCAGAAGGCAGGTCCAGGTAGTCCTCCAGCCGCGTATCAGGCACCAGAATAAACCAGGGCAGGCTGGCGTTGCGGTGCAGCAGCAGCGCGGTCGCTGGCAGGCGGCCAAGATAGTGGCAGTCCTGCAGCAACTGAGGGGCTATTTCCGGCATGGTCATGGCGGCAGTCCTTTATTGCTACACCCTCACTCTAGCCACCGCGCGCTGGCTTTGGCAAATACTAAATAGTCATTCCGTGATCTATGCCGCGCTGGGCAAATGGCTCAAGGCGG
Organism: Gammaproteobacteria bacterium; assembly: GCA_030431585.1. Taxonomy (GTDB): domain Bacteria; phylum Pseudomonadota; class Gammaproteobacteria; order Pseudomonadales; family Halieaceae; genus Halioglobus. Next base: position 4,541 of record JAUIIQ010000091.1, read on the forward strand.
GGGTAGCGCATCTGCACTATCAGCAGCACGGCGTGATTCCCGTATCACCCAATACACATAGCCCATCAGCACCAGCGACCAGGCACCCCAGGTTGCCGAGTAACCGATAAGCCCAAGACCCAGACCACTCAACAATGGGCCGGCCACCCTGCCCCAGGAGGAGGCGGCTGCGGTGGTACCCATAACACGCCCGCGAAACGCGGCCGGCGTGCGCTGGGTGATGAGGGTATTGAGCAAGGGCATGCACAGTGTTGCGCCAGACATGGACAGGAACAGAGAGGCGACCATGGTGGGCGTAGAGCTTGCAAAGGTCGCAAGCAGGACACCGCCCAGGAACATCAGTACCGCAATGCGTAACAGCCCCCACTCACCCAGCACGCGCACCATCATGCCCATCGCACCGCCCTGCAGGACCACCATGATCGCCCCTTGCACACCAAACACCAGGCCCACATCCCGGGCCGTCCACGCCAGCAAGTCGGCCACCCAGAGAGGAAAAATATACGTGGCCGAACTGACACAGGCGGTATGTACGGCGAACTGGAATACGAAGCCGTGGTTGCCACCGGCCTGTAAAATGGCCAGCATGGAGGTCTGCTCGCCACTGCGCTGCAGCAGGCGGTTTGCCGCTATTTTCTCCCGCGACAGCGACTCAGGCAAAAACAGCGCAGCCGCTATAATCGCCAATACGGACATCACGCCGGCGAACAGGCAGGGTAATACAAAGCTGCCACTGTCTCCCGCCAACAGCCCTCCCAGGAGCGGGCCCAGAATCATGCCCAGGCCAAAGGCCGCACCGATCAGCCCCATTCCCCGCGCGCGATTTTCGGGCCCGGTGATGTCGGCCATCATTGCTGAGGCAACACCAAAGTTGCCGGCCATCAGGCCGGCAAAACCACGGGCAGCAAACACCATCCACAGTTCATCCGCCAGCCCCAGTGCTACGTAGGCCAGGGCGCCGCCGGCGAGGCAAATCATGATCACCGGTTTGCGCCCCACCCTGTCCGATAAACGCCCCCAGAAGGGGCCGGAAATGCCCGCACAGGCGGCGTAGGTGACAATGATCAGGGCAATATCCAGTTCTCCGGCACCCAGCTGAGGGGAGAGGAAGGGCAGGATAGGGATAACAATGCCAAAACCGATCAGGTCCAGCAGGACCACGCCAAATAACAGCGGCATCAGCTGGCGCAGCTGTGTCGCTGCAGCTGATTGACACGGCTGCAACAACGAACAGTGAAGGGAAAGGAAGCAGCTACCCGCAGAAACACCGGGAACTCACGATACAGGGAGAAAGCACCGCCCTTAACCCTGCCAGCGCTTTACCTGCTCCATCGGCAAGTCAAAAAGCTCCAGCACACGACCGACACCCTGGGTGACAACGTCGTCCAGCGTTTGTGGGCGCGTATAAAACGCGGGCACCGGTGGCGCGATTACCGCGCCCATTTCGGAAAGCTGGGTCATGGTGCGCAGGTGACCTGTATGCAGTGGTGTCTCACGAACCATCAACACCAGCCGACGCCGCTCCTTCAACACCACATCGGCGGCGCGAGTGAGCAGCGAAGAGGTCACTCCGGTGGCGATCTCTGACATACTGCGAATGGAACAGGGGGCGATGAGCATGCCTGCGGTGATAAAGGAGCCACTGGCAATCGTTGCGCCCACATTCCTGACCGGGTGCACAGCACTGGCAAGGTCCTTGACGTCACTCGCCGACATTTCCAATTCATGATGCAGGGTGAGTTCTGCGGATTTGCTCATCACCAGATGAGTTTCGACGCCGCAATCGCGCAACAGCTCAAGTGCCCGCACACCGTAAACGATACCCGAAGCGCCGCTGATGCCGACGATTATGCGCTTGTTCATACAACTCCGCCCTGTGGTTCACGCCTCACTCTAGCAAAAAATCAACGCGACTGCCGCTTGCCAGCGTCCTTGCCGCCGGGCTTTGCACCGGGTTTGCGCCGCTTGTGCTGCTTGCCGGACGCTGGCTGCAGGCGCCTGGCTTTCAGGCGTTGGCCACTGACCCATACTGATTGCAGGTGCCGCAGGATTTCCTTGGGCATACCCTCGGGCAGGTCCACTGTGCTGTGGTCTTCAAAGATATCGATGCGACCGATGTACTGTGCATCTATCTCGGCTTCATTAGCGATGGCTCCCACAATGTTTGCCGGCTTGACGCCATGCTCCTGGCCCACCTCAATGCGATACCGTTCCATGCCCTTGCCCGGCAGATGCTCATCACCCTGCACGGGGCGCGAGTCCTTGTTGCCCGCAGACGGCTTTTTCTTCCCTCCTTCATCGCGCTTCGGCTTACGCTCTTTCCTGCCCGTTTGCTCTTCGGTTCCGTTTTCTGGCCGCGCTGCCCTGGCGGCCTTGGCAACCAGGGGCTTGCCCCCCTGGGCAAGGGCACCAAGTGCAGCAGCAATGTCGATGACCGGCACGCCGTACTCGGCCTGGTATTCCTCTACCACATTTCGATACAGATCGAGCTCTGCAGTATCAAGGGTCTCGCTGATGCGCTGCTTGAAGCGTGACATACGCTTGTCAGTGAGCTCTTCCATGCTCGGCAGCTGCATTTGCTCGATCGTCTCACCGGTGGCTTTTTCAATTGCACGCAGCAGGCGTCGCTCGCGATTGGCCGCAAACAGAATGGCGTCGCCCTCGCGACCGGCACGACCGGTACGACCTATGCGGTGCACGTAGGCTTCAACGTCGTAAGGAATATCGTAATTAATGACATGGCTGATGCGTTCCACATCAAGACCTCGCGCCGCCACATCGGTAGCGACGAGAATATCGATAGAACCGGACTTCAGCTTGCCGATAGTCGCTTCGCGCTGCTTCTGCGGAATATCCCCGTTCAGCGCCGCGGCGGAATAGCCTCGCGCCGCCAGTTTTTCCGCCAGCTCCGCTGTTGCCAGCCGGGTCCGGACAAATACGATGACCGCATCGAAATCCTCCAACTCCAGAATACGCGTGAGCGCATCGAGTTTGTGCACGCCAGCCATCATCCAGACTCGCTGACGTATCGACTGGTTAATCACCGTCTGCACTTCTATGGCGACTTCCACCGGGTTTTGCAGATGCTGCTGGGCGATGCGATGTATCACCTTTGGCATCGTGGCGGAAAACAGGGCGACCTGACGCTGCTTGGGAGTCTGCTCGAGAATCCACTCGACATCATCGATAAAACCCATGCGCAGCATTTCATCGGCCTCATCAAGCACCAATGTGCGCAGCGCCGAGAGGTCCAGTGACCCCCTGCGCATGTGGTCCATAACCCTGCCCGGTGTCCCCACAACCACCTGCACACCGCGCTGTAGTTGACGCAGCTGGCCACGGTAATCGGCACCGCCGTAGATGGGCAATACCTGGAAATTCTTGAGGTAGCGGGCATATTTCTGGAAAGCCTCGGCTACCTGTATGGCCAGTTCCCGTGTTGGGGTAAGCACCAGTACCTGGGGCAACTTACTGGCGCTCTCCAGATTCGCCAGCACGGGCAGTGCAAAGGCGGCGGTCTTGCCGGTGCCAGTCTGCGCCTGCCCGAGGACATCGCGGCCGGCCAGCAAGGCTGGAATGGTGGCGCCCTGAATGGCTGAAGGGGTTTCGTAGCCTACATCAGTAAGGGCTTTCTGCAGAGGATCGGGAAGTTCCAGCTGTGCAAAACTGGTTACTGCCGGTTGCGCGGACATGTCAGTTCCTTGGGCGGCAGAAAAAGCCGCCCCCAAAGGGAGGGGCGGGGATTATACAGGGATGGAGCCCAGGGGTGGGTGGCAAAAGTTCGCACTTCTGACACCCCTGCCTCGTGTCTTGTCAGGTGAGTTCGCTAGAAGCTGAAACGGATTCCAGCTTCGATAGAGCGGCCAGCCTCCGGCGCCACGTCGCGCAGAAAGGAGGTGCTCAGACGAATTTCTTCATCAGTAAGGTTGTTGAAATTGACGAACGTCACCAACTCACCGCTGCCAACGGGCAAACGATAGTCTACGCCGATGTCCCAACGCGTGTAGCCTTGTGTCTCCTCTTCATTGGGCCCTGCGCGATCCTGGTCGGCTGCATCGACAACCTGCCCCCAGGCCTGCCAGCTGTCTGAAGACCAGCTGAGCCGGCCACCGATACGTTGCGGGGGCAGCCTTGGAACATCGTCTCCGTTGTCCAGTTCGCCACGCATGATGTCGCCGAAAAGACCAAGGTACAGGTCGCCGCCGGCCACATTACCCAGGGTAAAGCGGGTATCAACTTCCACGCCGTAAAAGCGCGCGTCTTCTTGCGCGTAAGCAAATACCGGCACTTCATCAACCTCGACGCCGGTGGCCAGCAGGCCGATATAATCGCGAAAATCGTTGTAGAAGACGGTCACTGACGCATAGTGCCCGTCCCCCAGCCAATCGACACTCACATCGAGGTTGTTCGAGGTTTCGGTGTCCAGGTCAACACTGCCAATCTCTATGGCGTTGGTGGCGGCATGCACCACCAGCGAATCATTATCCAGTGCCTCCACGTTGGAATAGAGCTCTTCCGTGGAAGGCGCACGCTCTGCCCGCGACAGCGCGGCGCCCACTTGCCAGCTCTCTGAAATAGTCCACAAAGCCGATGCCGATGCGCTCAGGGCATTGAAACTGACACTGCGTGCCGCCGCAGTATCGGGGTCACGCTCGTCGTGGTCGAAGCGCAGACCCAACTCGAAGGTCCAGTCGCCGCGATGGTAGTCTTCCAGCAGAAACAGACCAATCTCCCTACTGTCGGTAACGGGAATGAATGCCTCCTCGCCCGTCGCGCTGAACTCACCGGCTTTTAACTGAATACCAAAGACACCGTGGAAGTCTGCCATGGTCTCATGAACCAGTTCCAGACGTCCTTCCCAGGTCTCATTGGCGTAGGTGGTCCCCACCTCCCCGGACCCCTCGATCTCTTTGTGCTCGTAGTCTGTGTAGGTGAGGAAACCGCGAAACACTTCGACGCCAGCCACCGGTTCGTGCCAGTGCAGCGCAGCATCGTAGCGTGTTTGCTCCACATCCAGAATGACGCCCTCTCCGTGGCCATGCTCTTCCTCGTGCTCCTCGTCGTCGGCGTGTTCCTCCTCCTCATGCTCTTCCTCGTCATGATGCTGGTGCGCGCCCGCAGGGATACCGTAAGTGTTTTCCAGCCGATTAACCGCCAACCCAAAAAAACCATCGGCAAAATGGTAACTGCTGCCAAGGGTCAGGCTCTTGGTACGCCCGCCAGTATTCTCTACAACTCCCTTGCGCCCTTCGTCACCGTGATCCTCTTCATGATCCTCGTGTTCCTCTTCGTGGTCTTCGTGGTCCTCTTCATGGTCCTCATGGTCTTCGCCGCGAGCCGCGTATCCGGGTATTTCCAGATCGCTCCAGTCGCGGTACAGGGCATCAACATGAAACGCAAAGTTGCCGCTTCCACCGTCGAAGCGAGCCACCACGTTGTCCATATCCGAGGCGCTGTCGTGACGGTACTCAAGGCCACCTGAAGGCGTCTCCGGCAAGGAGGTGGGGATACGATTGTCCAGTACATTGACCACGCCGCCGATGGCGCCCCCTCCGTAAAGCAGGGTGGAGGGGCCACGCAGGATCTCAATACTCTCCGCCAGCAGTGGCTCCACCGAGACAGCGTGGTCCGCCGACAGGTTGGACGCATCGGCACTGCTGGTGCCATTTTGCAACACGGTTACCCGCGCTCCCTGCTGGCCGCGAATTACCGGCTGACCCACGCCGGGACCAAACGACGCATTGGCCAGTCCCGGTGTATTGCTGAGGGTGTCACCAATGGTGCTGGCCGCCGCCCGGCTCAGCGCTTCGCCGGAAAGAACAGTCACCGGCAATGCGGTTTCGGCGGTTTTTTTATGCAGCGGCACTGAAACCAGCACATGCTCCATGGGCTGCTGCTCGGCAGCAACGTTTGCCGCGGCCACAGCCACGGCAAGGGGTATTAAACGTTTCATCGTCTAGCTCCTGATAAGAGAAAAAAAAGGCTGTATCAGGAGGAGAGAGGGGGTCCGCGAGCAAGAAAAGGTGAAACATCGCCAGCAGGCGAGAAAGCAGAGACAATTTGAGTAACGCCAGCGACAAGCCCCAGGGCCTGGTCAACGGGTGCATCAGCCGGCAGGGCCACCGCAGAGGAACTCTTGCACAACAGACACTGTGCATAGCTATCGCCTGGCTCATGCCAGTGACCGGCTTCCTGCACCTGCAGCGCACCGAAACACAGCAACGCCACCAGAGCCAGCGCTCTGGCCAGGGGCCGCGCCGCGTTCTTGCGCGTCAGGTTGTGAGGAGCCGGTGTTGTCATAGCGCCGCTATTATATGCGCTTTAACAGCGCTGCTGCCAAGTCATTTTTGACCTGAAGGGGCAAGCTGTAGCAGCGGAAGGCCCACCACGGCCGCCAACGCCCGATCCGGCGAGGACTAACGCAGGCTGAATGTGGCGACGATGTCGCCCTCATGCATGAGCTCCAGCGTGTCACCCTGCATGCGGTAAGCATCTACGCTTTCCAGCATTTTCAGGTAAGACTGCTCAAGCTCACCTCCCTCCGGGCAGAGGCGCCTGGTGACGGCCAGAGGCCCAAAGCTGATAGCAGTGCCGAGGGCAGACTTTCCCTGGGTGCTGTAGTTGCCCGAGTAGCGGTTGCACCCGGAAAAGCCGGAGGCGTTCCGGGAGTCGGCGTCCATGGATAAGTCAACTGACTGGCCGCCGGCGCCTTTCCCTGCCGGCAAGCCCGCCAGAGTTTGCAAAACCCAGACTGCCCGCTCACCCTCCTGAGCATCGCCGGAGGTCTGCTCCGGAGCCGCCTCAGCGCTGGCTTTGTCTACAGGTTCTGCAACCCGTTGCAACATGATCTCCAGGGGCGCCTGCGCAAACGGGTCGATGTAATCAGTACTGGTAAACAAAAGGCGCCCACTGCGGCTTATCGTGGCCCGCAGGGCGTAACGCATGCGGGGGTCGATCTCCTGCGGATTGTAGTCAATTGCAAAGGCATAGGGTGGCGCTCCCTCAAGCGGCAGCATCACTGTCTCCATCACCCTGGCCAGGGCGTCGGCCCGGGAGATATCCTGCAACTGCACTTCCAGCTCCGAACCTGGGGGCAACATCATACGCTCCCGGTAAAACACTTCGCCTTCAATTGTCGACACTTTTTCCCCCTCCTGACCAGCGGGTTGTGCCGCTGAGTGCGGTTCCTCCACGCCACAGGCCGCCAACAACAGCAAAGCAAGACCCGTCAAAAGTGATGGCGTACCAGACCGCTTACCGTACATTGCTCTTCTCCCTTTCTTGACCGCGCACTCATCCCGGCGCCCAAACCACATCACGCAGAAAGTTTTTGCAGCATCTCTCCCATCCTGGCGTGCAATACATTGATCGCCTTCAGCGGCCGCACCATCACCTTGAATTCACAGATCTTGCCCTGCTCGTCAAACGTAATGATGTCCACACCGTTCACCTGCAGGCCATCCACGGTACAAACAAATTCCAGCACAGCATGCGCGCCGCTGGTCACTTCCTTAACGTAATGAAAACCATCCTTGAGCACATGCATCGCGCCCGTGAGATAAAGACGGGTTATGTCTCCCCCCTGCTGTGGTGTGTGCACCACAGGCGACAGGAATACACAGTCTTCAGCAATGATCTCCGTCAGTATCGAAGGATCAGCGCTGGCGACAAACTCATGCCAGCGACCCAGGGTTTCCTTGGTCATCTCTACGCTCCGTATCCTGCCACCATACTTCCTCTGCTCATGTTAGGTCAGGTGGCATCGCTTTCCAAGCATGCCTGCCGCCATGTTGTCGTACAATACAGGTATAGCGACGGCTTGCAGGCTGTAGCCTATTCATGTGCACTCACCTGCGAGCGAGGAACAGTAACAATGCATGAAGCCGCACTTTGCCAGTGCCTGGTGGACATTATTCGCGACCAGCAGCGCCAACGCGGCTTCAGGCAGGTGCGCACGGTGTATGTGGAGGTGGGAGTGCTGGGCCATGTTGAGCCACAGGCGCTGGCCTTCGCCTTCGAAGTAGCGGCACTGGACTCGCCAGCGGCTGGTGCAACGCTCCGGATTGAGGAGATAGCTGGACGCGCCTGGTGTACGGATTGCGCGGAACATGTCACCGTAGAGCGGCGCGGCGACCCATGCCCAGTTTGTGGTGGCTTCGGTATGATCGTGGAACAGGGCGAAGAACTGCGCCTGAAAGAACTGGAGGTAGTCTGATGTGTGGAGTTTGTGGCTGCGGTGAAGGAGAAGCACGGATAGAGCAGGGTGGTAACCAACCGTTTGCCGGCCCGGGCACACCCGCCCGCGAGTCTCAGCAACAGGCGCTGCGACTCGCGGGCGGG
>JAUIIQ010000092.1 GCA_030431585.1 Gammaproteobacteria bacterium
AGGCCGCTGTGATCGTGGTATACCCCCGAAAGGGAGTCAAAGGGGGTTCGACCGCTCGGGGGTATACCACGATTGCAGTGGCCGCTCAGCTGGAAAGTGCCTATCCACAAAACAACCCCGCTAATCTGCGAGGAGCCCAAAAAAAAAGCCCGGGTGCCTTTAGGGGAAGACAACCGGGCCATCTAGGGTCTCTGGGGAAAGAGACTTGCTCGCGAGAGCACTTGGGGATGTGCTCTCAAAGGGATAGTAGCGTTTGCTACGGTAGGTAAGACTGGGCATAGTGTAAAAAGTTCACCACAACCGTGAATTTTTATGGATACAGCTACCCTGGTTTTCCTGCTGCTTTGCGGCGCTGGCTTCTGCTTTTTTCTTTACCGTTTCTTCTGGCGGGACAAGTTGATCCGTAGGCGGCGCTTCCCTGACAACTGGAAGCAGATTCTCGAACGCAACCTGCCGGTTTACCACGCCCTGAGCTCGGCAGAGCGCGAGCGACTTCACCAGCTGATACAGCTGTTTCTGGCAAAAAAGCGTTTTTACGGCTGCGCCGGCCTGGAGCTGACCGATGAGATTCGTATCACCATCGCCGGACAGGCCTGTCTGCTATTGCTCAACCAGGACTGGCGAGTCTATCCCAGCCTGATGTCCGTACTGGTTTACCCCGCCGGTTTTCGGGTTGAGCGGGAGCAACTGCTGGAGAACGGTACCTTCGCCCGGCAGGATCACCATCTGTTAGGCGAATCCTGGAGCAACGGCAAGGTCATCCTGTCCTGGGACGACGTTGAGAAAGGCGCTGCTGACTTCAGCGATGGGCACAACGTGGTACTTCATGAATTTGCTCATCAACTGGACAGCCTCTCGGGATCTACCAATGGTGCGCCGCCACTGCGACGCAATAGCTACCAGTCCTGGGCACGGGTATTCAGCGACAATTTCGAAGACCTCCGCTCGCGCAGCCGGCGCGGGCAGGCGACGGTCATGGATCAGTACGGCACTGTCAACCCGGCAGAGTTCTTTGCCGTAGCCACGGAGACATTCTTCGAGCGCCCGCACGCCCTGCAACAGACCCGGCCTGAACTCTATGCCGAGCTCACCCAGTATTATCGACTAGACCCCAGAGACTGGCAGCAGACCTAGTGAGCTTCATCCCAGTTGTCGCCGACACCAGCCTCTACCAACAGGGGTACCGCCAACTCTGCGGCGCCGGTCATCAGGGTGCACAGCTCCGTGCTGACAGCATCAACCTCTGCTGCCGCTACTTCCAACACCAGTTCGTCGTGTACTTGCATGATCATTCGAGCATCGACACCGCCCTCCTCCAGCCAGGCGTTAACCGTTAACATCGCGCGCTTGATGATGTCAGCCGCGGTACCCTGCATTGGCGCATTGATCGCAGTGCGTTCGGCAGCTTGCACACGCATCTTGTTGCGCGCATTGATCTCTGGCAGGTAGAGGCGGCGACCGAACAAGGTTTCCACGTAGCCCTGCTCTTTGGCCAGTGCTCGGGTCCTGTCCATGTAGTCAGCCACGCCGGGGTAGCGATCAAAGTACCTGTCGATGTATTCCTGCGCCTCATTTCTCCCCAGATGTAGCTGCTTGGCCAGGCCAAAGGCAGACATGCCGTAAATGAGCCCGAAGTTGATCGCCTTGGCCTTGCGGCGCTGATCCCCCGACACCTCGTCCGGGTCGACCTCAAACACCTCCGCCGCGGTAGCGCGATGCACGTCCAGGCCTTCCTTGAAGGCCTTCAGCAGGCCCTCATCAGCGGACAGGTGCGCCATGATGCGCAGCTCAATCTGCGAGTAATCCGCGGCAACAATACGGTAGCCGTCGGGCGCTATGAAGGCCTGTCGAATTCGCCGTCCTTCCTCCGTACGGATGGGAATGTTCTGCAGGTTAGGATCCGACGAAGACAGTCGACCCGTGGCCGCCACCGCCTGGTGGTAAGACGTATGCACGCGCCCGGTACGCGGATTGACCATATCCGGCAGCTTGTCGGTATAGGTCGACTTGAGTTTGGACAAGCTGCGGTATTCCAGCAGGAGCTTGGGCAGCGGGTAGTCCAGGGCCAGTTCCACCAGCACGTCTTCCGCCGTGCTGGGCGCACCTTTGGGGGTCTTTTTGATGACCGGCAGGTTCAGCTTGTCGAACAGGATTTCGCCCAGCTGCTTGGGCGAGCCCAGATTAAACTCCTGGCCGGCCAGTTCATAAGCCTGTGACTTGAGTTCATCCATGCGCTGGCCCAGCTCGATACTTTGCCGATGCAGCAGCTCTGTTGAGATCAGCGCTCCCTGGCGTTCAATTTTCGACAGCACCGGCACCAGGGGCAGCTCGATATCACGAAAAACCGGCACCAGGGTTGCCTCAGCCTCCAGTTTGGGCCACAGGGCCTCGTGCAGACGCAAAGTGATATCCGCATCCTCTGCCGCGTAGGGCCCGGCCTCCTCCAGTTTGATCTGGTTGAAGGTCAGCTGCTTCGCTCCTTTCCCGGCAATGTCTTCAAAATGAATTGTGTTTTGCCCCAGGTATTTGAGGGCGAGACTGTCCATATCATGACGCGTGGCGGTGGAGTCCAGCACATAGGATTCAAGCATCGTATCGAAGGCGATTCCACGCAGAACGATGCCATGATTCGCCAGCACACTGGCATCGTATTTCAAATTCTGGCCCACCTTCAGCGCGTCCGGGTTCTCCAACAGCGGGCGCAACTGGGCCAGCACTGCTTCCCGGTCAAGCTGCTCAGGGGCACCGAGGTAGTCGTGTGCCAAAGGTACATAGGCAGCTTTGCCCGGCTCAACAGCAAAGGACACGCCGACGATTTGCGCTTCCATATAGTTCAGGCTGGTGGTTTCAGTGTCAAAAGCGAACAGTGGTGCCTGCTCAAGCTGTTTCAGCCACGCATCCAGATCTGACTGCTCGGTGATAATGTCATACTCCGTATCCACCTTTTCTGCCGCAGGTGCCTCACCCTGCTCCAGCAGTTCGTCCAGCCAGCCGCGAAATTCCATTCGCGTAAACCAGTCCACAAGCGCTTCACGGTCAGGCTCGCCATTGGCCAGCTTATCGGCAGCGAGGTTCAGGTCCAGATCGGTTCGGATGGTAGCCAGGTCATGGGACAAACGCGCGTTCTGCTCCTCTGCTTCAAGTTTTGTGCCCAGGGTTTTTGCCCCACGAAAAGACAGGGTAGCGACCTTGTCCAGCGACTCGTAAATCTCGTCAATACCTCCCAGCCCCTGCACCAGGCCCAGTGCCGTCTTCTCGCCGACGCCGGCAACACCCGGAATATTGTCGGCTTTATCGCCCATCAGGGCGAGATAATCGATAAACAGGTTTGGAGAAAAGCCGTACTTCTCCTCTACGCTGGCCACATCCATCACCGTGTCGGTCATCGTATTCACCAGCGTGGTATGTTGGTTGACCAGCTGCACCATGTCCTTGTCACCGGTTGAAACCACTACCTCCCGCCCCTGTTCACTGACCTGCCGGGCCAGTGTACCTATCACATCGTCGGCCTCTACACCGTCCACACACAGGAAAGGCAGCCCCATTGCCTGAACGATCGCGTGTATCGGCTCTATCTGCTCGCGCAGTTCATCGGGCATTGGCGGACGATGGGCTTTGTATTCAGGGTAGATGTCACTGCGGAAGGTTTTGCCCTTGGCATCAAAGACAACCACTACCGGGGAGTCCGGGTACTGGGTCACCAGTTTTCGCAACATACTGATCACCCCCCGTACCGCACCTGTATTGTGGCCGTCAGAAGTGGTCAGCATGGGCAGTGCGTGGAAGGCGCGGAAAACGTAAGAGGAGCCATCAACGAGTACAACTGGATTGGATTGCTTGGACATAGGTCAACATCGAAAGACAGAGAAGAATTGTATGCGGTAATTGTGAGAAAGCGCCGCAGCGACTGAGCGATGATTAAATCTGATCCCGCCGCAAATTACCACGGTCGCTTTGCCGGGTAGACGGGAGACTGCTGTCAGAGCCGAGGTAACGGTAATATCGTTACCGTAGCAAGGCCCTTGTGTCATAATTTTCATACTGCTGCATCGGGACAGTATTAGCTCAAATCGCCCCCTTTTCATCGACTTTAGATGCAGGATGGATCACATTAATAGAAGAAAACTCTATTTTAGACTTAACACGGAAGGAATGTGATCCGTCGTTGTGTTACCTTCGTAACATTAGGTAACACTTTTAGAGGATTACATCATGACAACACGCTTACGCTACTACCTTTCTGGACTACTGTTGCTTGGCTCTCTGGGAGCGCAGGCGCAGGACGCAACGATGCCGGGAATGGCTTTCCTGTCCGGACCCGAAACTCCACCCAGCCAGACCTCCCTGGCAAACACCGGGTTCGGCACCAACCAATATAGAACTCAGTACAGCCTGGGTGAGGTTCTCGAGGCCGTTAGCGAAGACATCGCAGCCGAGTTGAACGTTATTCTCAATTCAATGCTTGCTGATGACGAAGAAGGGAGCGAGCCGCCCAAGCGCTCTGGAAAGGGCGTTATAGCGAGTACTTACTAGCGGTAAAAGTTCTGCAGACCGAGACTAAAGCTGAGCCGAGTCTGAAATAGCCGTGCTATGAGACGGGCGACCTACAGTCGTTTTGAGAGCGGAAAAAAGGGCGCGGTGGCCGTGACGTCTTGCCGCGCCTACAACTCTTTGTCCCACAATACCCGCGCAGACCGGTAAGTCACTTTCATCTTCGCCTGATCCAGGGGCGCTTTGAAGAAGCCGTGATAGTCGCCTCTGGGATTTATCAGTATCACATTGGCACTATGGTCTACGAGATAGTTTTCATCCTGTCCCGGAACCTTGCGAAAGGGCGTGTTCAGCGCTGTAGCGAACCGGTGGATATCCAGAAACTCCCCCGTCACCCCAACAAACTCCTCATTGAAAAACGGCACATACTCGGCCAGCTGCTCTACCGTGTCACGGGCAGGGTCCACCGATACCATTACTACCTGGGTATCCTCCGCTTCCGTACCCGCCAGTTCCGACATAAAGCCATCCAGAAACGCCATAGTCGTGGGGCAAATGTCGGGACAATAGGTAAAACCAAAAAAAACGAGGCTCCAGCGACCCTCCAGGCGCGCGCGGTCAAAGCGTTCGCCGTGGTGATCTATCAGGTCCAGTTCGCCGAAGTTCCTGGGATTTTGCAGCAAATAGAAACCATTCACCTTCATTTCTGCAGCAGTCATGACTCTGGGCTGCTGAATGCGGTAAACAAACCCGCCGACGATCACTGCTATAAATAACAGAATAAGGCCAACAGTCAGCTTGATATTGCGGGATTGCCCGTCGCGCAGTTCGCGGATCTCGGTCATAGGGTACTCACCGGAAAAAGATAATGGTCAACCAACATAATGATGAAGAGAGCCATCAGGTAGATGATGGAGAACTTGAACGTTTCCATTGGCGCTCGGGGATTTTTGCCCCGCAACAATACAACCGCCCAGTATAAGAAACCGCCGCCCAGTACTACGGCACCGAGCAAGTACAGTGGGCCGCTCATGCGAGTAGCGTAGGGCATGAGCGTGATCAGGAACATGATAATGGTATAGAGAAGGATCTGTAATTTAGTAAAGGCGACGCCATGGGTAACCGGTAACATGGGTATCCCCACTGCCGCGTATTCTTCCCGCCGGTGTATGGCCAGCGCCCAGAAATGTGGCGGTGTCCAGGCAAAGATAATCAGCACCAGCAGCAGCGCATGGCCATGAATTTCGCCCGTCACTGCAGTCCAGCCCAGCAGGGGAGGGGCCGCACCGGCGAGACCGCCAATAACGATATTTTGGGGCGTGGCCCGTTTCAGGAACATTGTGTAGACGATGGCATAGCCAAGCAAAGACGCCAGCGTCAGCCACGCCGTCAACGGATTAATAAAAACAATGAGTATGGCCATACCAAGGCCACCAGTCAGCAACGCGAAAAGGGCGGCCTGGGAGTTTTTCAGACGACCTGTTGCAACCGGACGATTGTGCGTGCGGGCCATCTGTTGATCCACGCGCTGATCCACCAAATGGTTGACCGCGGCCGCAGCACCTGCACACAGAGCAATGCCCAGATTTCCCAGAATCAAAACATCCAAGGGTACCATTCCGGGAACTGCCATGAACATACCGATGGCGGAAGTGAGAATCATCAGCAAGACTACATTGGGCTTGGTAAGCTCCTTATAGTCGCGCCAGCTGGCTTTTTCATTACTTGTAAGGTCAGCCATCACGCGTTTACTCACTGGAATTCTTCAACAGGAACTTGAGATCGGAGATCACGTCCTTGTAGTGAATGTCGCCATTGTAGGACATCATCACCCATCCGCCAGGGTCGACCAGGAACCAGGTACTGTCATCCGCCAACTCTTCAGCGAACAAAGCAGCATAACTGCCGGGCGCGATCGTCAACGACTTGGTGCCACGGTGCTCCATATCCAGTAATTCGTTGAAACTGGCCGGGGCAGGGCGTTCATCACTCAACGCTGCCAGATCCAGACGGGTGTCGTCCGGCGAGCTTTCACTGACATAAAGTCGACCGATGCGGTTGAACTCCTTGCCCATTGCAACGTGGATCTGGCGGGTGAGATAGAGGTTTTTTTCGCAGGCCTCTGCGCAGACCGGACCCCGGTTAACAACAGCCAGGCGCCACTTGCGGGGCAGGTCGGCATACTTGATCAACGCACCCGTGTCGGCCGTCATTGCCACGTCGTCCAACTGGCGCGGCGGCTGTACCAGCTGCCCACGATTGGCTGTGCCGATAGCATTGACCAGATCCAGGTCGCCATTGATTACAAAATACCAAAGCCATGTCGCTGCCAGAATCATGGTCAGCGGGATGCCCGCAATGGTCAGTAATACCAGGCGATTGTTCCTGATTTGCTTCGCGTCATTCATAGTTCACTCTTGCCCGCGGCTTTTACCCCGGATCACTTGCCATAAGTTGCTGCTGCGCAGCAGGTATATCAGCGCCAGTACCACGGCCATGCTGAACCACTGCACAGCGTAACCATGGTGCTTCTGCGGGCTGACATTAATTACCTGCCAGTCCACCGACAAAGCCCCCGCCTGGTCTGCATCAATGCGCACAGGATAGGGGAACAACGGCTCACTGCCGACCTGAAGGATATGGCTTATCTTATCCATTTCCACAGCCTGGATCTGCTTCGGCCAACCGCTGTCCAGATCTTCATCTGCCAACAGGTAGGGCTCTCCCGGGGACACGTACACATGCCCGGTAATACGCACGGTTCCCGCACTCGCGGGCACCTGGGGTGCACGCTGACGGCTCGGGTCAGCCGGCACCCAACCGCGATTGACCAGTGCAAGGCCGCCGCTATCGAGCTCAAAAACAGCCAGCACCTCATTGCCATAGCGCCTCTGCTGCATGCGATTGTCCAGCAGGAAGTACTGATCTTCAAGGAAGCGGCCATTGAGCATCACCGGCAGGTAGGCCAGATCTTGCGGCGAATGCTCCCATACCTCGGCGAGCGGCACGGGTGGCCGCGACTGCTGCGCCTCGAAGGCCACAGCCAGCTGCGCTTTTTCCTCAGCACGCTGCAGCTGCCAGAAGCCGAGAGATATCAACATTGGCAGCAGGGCGAGCGTGAACAGGGTGATGCGCCACTCAAAATCGAATTCCAGGCGCGCAGCCATCACTTGCACTCCATTGCGCGCCGGCGGCCGATAGCTGGTTTATACTGCGCGTTCACTTCAGGAGGCATTCCTTTTGTTAAAAGCAGCGATAATCATTCTGATGCTGGCCCTGGTCGCCAGCCTGGGAAGTGGATTTTACTACCTGATGATGGATCAGGGGGACAAGGCAAAGCGTCGTACGTTCCACTCCCTGGGTGTACGGCTGACCCTTGCCCTGGCGCTTATGGGTGTCATCGTCTATGGCGTAGCGACTGGCCAGCTGGGCCACCGCAACCCCTGGGATGCAGGGCCGATACCGGCATCCGCTGAATCCCCTTGAGTCGCCCGGCGGCCGCTGCCTGCGCTTTCCCGATCGATCGAGCCAACCCCTACCCAGGAGCCGCGGGCTGCAACGACGCTCTTCAGGTTCTCAGGCGTCTTGCCAGGTCCTGACGTGCCATCCCCGCAAAGGCCGGGGGGGATCCAATCGAGACGCCGGGGCCTCTGGATCCCCGCCTGTGCGGGGATGAAGGGTTGCAACATACGTCGCCGGTTTTGAACAGGCCGGGCCTCTCGCCGGGTAAACTGCGTCGCAGGCCTTGGCCCGCGACGGTTAGCTCACGTCAGACCCTGCTACAGGATGTAAACAAACAGGAACAGGAAGACCCAGACCACATCGACAAAGTGCCAGTACCAACTGGACGCCTCAAAACCAAAGTGGTCGTCCGCTGTAAAGTGTCCGTTAAGGCTGCGCATCAGCTGTATCGCCAGCATGGTCATACCCATAAACACGTGGAAGCCATGGAAACCGGTGAGCATAAAGAACGTAGAGCCATAGATACCCGAATTCAAAGTCAGGCCGAAATGCGCATAGGCTTCATAGTATTCATAGAACTGTACGAAGAGGAAGATCACACCCAGTGCAACGGTGATACCCAGCCACAGGTTAAACTTCTTCTTGTTGCCATCGAGAATACCCATGTGCGCTATATGGCAGGTAAAGCTGGATGTCAGCAGAATAATGGTGTTCCAAAGAGGCAGCCACTTGTACCAGGCAGCCGCTTCGGAGAACGCCATGGTTGTCTCGGCAGAAGTAAACGAGCCATTGTTGGCGATAGGCTGGCTGGCTGCGCCACCTACAGCTTCCTGAGGCGTTAACGCCATGGGCCAGCTGTACTCAAAACCTTCCCACAGCAGGCCATTCATGCGCCCACCGTCACCTTCACCGGCGAGCCAGGGGCCCACCAGCGTGCGCACGTAGAAGAGGGCGCCGAAGAAGGCGAAGAAAAACATAACTTCGGAAAAGATGAACCAGAACATGCCAAGCACATAAGACTTCTTCATCTGCGCGCTGTTCATGCCGGCAATATTTTCCTTGATCGCCTGACGGAACCAGGCAAACAAGGTCGCCACAAACCAGAACAGACCAAAGAGAAAAATTGACCAGGAATTGGTAGCTTCGTCAGGATCGCCAAAGGTCATGTCATTCATGATACTGGCGGCACCGAAGATGGACAGTATCAGGCCAATCGTGGCCATGATTGCCATCTTGCTCTGGTCCGGCACGTAATACGTTTCGTACTCGGTAGAGGTCTGATTACTCATTTTATTTCTCCATTAATTCGCAGGTTCCCCAACCTGCGACTCAGCGAACGGCTACGCCGCCCGCCATTTCTGTTACATCAAAAATCGTATAGGACAGAGTGATGGTGCGAATATCCTTTGGCAGGTCCATGTCGACGATAAACTGCAATGGCATCTCTGCCGAGCTCTCGCCGTCGAGGGGCTGGTGGTTAAAGCAAAAACACTCTGTCTTGTGAAAATACTCGGCAGCTCGAGCAGGCGACACGCTGGGAATCGCCTGCGCAATCATCGCTTGTGGCAGCGGGTTGCGAGCGTGGAAAACCGTGTCGTTGACCGCGCCGGGGTGCACCTTCATAGCCGTTACACTGGGGCCGAAGTCCCATGGCATGCCTTCGTTATTGGTCGCGATGAACTGAATAGTTATCTCACGACTGTCGTCGACACCCGCCTGCACCGCTGTGTAGGCGTCGCCTGAGGTCTTACCGTTAATACCCAATGCATCGCATAGCACGTCGTACAACGGGACCATTACCACGAAAACAAAAGCAAACATACCCACGGCCACCGTCACCAGCTTGATGACGGTATCGGCAGTGGGATTAGCGCTTAAGCGAATCATGTTCCGGGCACCTCTCAGGAATGCGCGTGCGCCGGATCTATACGCGGCGGTGTCTCAAACGTATGGTAGGGCGCAGGTGTGGGTACAGTCCACTCCAGGCCTTCGGCACCGTCCCATACCTTCTCTTCAGAAGTGGGTTTGCCGGAGACGATTGTCGCAATCACGTTGTACAGGAACAGGATTTGCGAAGCACCGTAGATGAACGCGCCTATAGACGACATCATGTTGAAGTCCGCAAACTGCAGCGCGTAGTCCGGAATACGCCGTGGCATGCCTGCCAGGCCCACAAAGTGCTGTGGGAAGAAGGTCAGGTTGAAGCCAATGAACGAAATCCAGAAGTGGGTCTTACCCATGGTTTCGTTGTACATACGACCACACCACTTGGGCAGCCAGTAGTAAACCGCCGCCGTCATGGAGAATACCGCACCCGCTACCATCACATAGTGGAAATGAGCGACCACAAAGTACGAGTCATGGTACTGGAAGTCGGCAGGGGCGATAGACAGCATCAGCCCGGTGAACCCGCCGATGGTGAAGAGTATCAGGAAGCCGATACAAAAGAGCATAGGCGTTTCGAACGTCAGCGCACCACGCCACATGGTGGAAATCCAGTTGAACACCTTCACCCCTGTGGGTACGGCGATCAGCATGGTGGCGTACATGAAGAACAACTCACCGGCAACTGGCATCCCCACCGTGTACATGTGGTGAGCCCACACGATGAACGACAGGAAGGCAATGGAGGCGGTTGCATAGACCATGGAGTCGTAGCCAAACAGCGGCTTGCGGGAGAACGCAGGAATAATCTGCGACACCACGCCAAAGGCCGGCAGGATAATGATGTACACCTCCGGGTGACCGAAGAACCAGAAGATGTGCTGGAACAGCACCGGGTCACCACCGCCAGCGGCGGAGAAGAAGCTGGTGCCAAAGTGAATGTCCATCAGCATCATGGTGACAGCGCCAGCCAGTACGGGCATTACCGCCACCAGCAGGAAGGCGGTAATCAGCCAGGTCCACACGAACAGCGGCATCTTCATGTAGGTCATGCCGGGTGCACGCATGTTCATTACCGTGGCAATGATGTTGATCGAGCCCATGATGGACGACAGCCCCAACACGTGCACCGAGAAGATAAACAGCGTTACCGAGGGCGGTGCATAGGTAGTGGACAGCGGTGCGTAGAACGTCCAGCCAAAAGCAGGTGCTCCCCCTTCCATAAACAGCGTGGAGGCCAGCATCAGGAAGGTGGGCGGCAGAATCCAGAAGCTCCAGTTATTCATTCGCGGCAGCGCCATATCCGGAGCCCCGATCATCATCGGAATCATCCAGTTGGCCAGGCCCACGAAGGAGGGCATGATCGCGCCGAATACCATTACCAGGCCATGCAGCGTGGTCATCTGGTTAAAGAACGCCGGCTCTACCAGCTGCATGCCGGGCTGAAACAGCTCCGCACGAATAATCATGGCGAACGCGCCGCCAAGAATGAACATGGCAAATGAGAACCACAGATACATGGTTCCGATGTCTTTGTGGTTGGTGGTGAAAAGCCACCGGCCTATGCCCTTCGCAGGGCCGTGATGATGATCTCCCATCGTAAACTCCTCCGATTAGCCTTTCTTGAAGTTGAAGACGTCAATGGGCTGAATCATATCGCCCATATTATTGCCGAATGCATTGCGCTGGAAAGTGATCACAGCTGCCATATCGACATCGTTAAGTTGCCCGCCAAAGGCCTGCATCGCTGTGCCGGGAACGCCATTGACGCCTATATCCAGGTGACCAGACACCTCACCGGTGGCGATGGCGCTACCAGCAATCGCGGTGCCGACACCACCTTCGCCGCCCGCGCCATGACAGGCAAGGCAGTTACGGTCGTAGACCGCCTTACCACGCTCCATCAATTCATCCATCGTGAATGTCTGTGCCATCAAATCCTTGATCTGCGCGGCTTCCGCCTGCTTGGTGGCCAGCCATTCGCCGTATTCTTCCTTGCTTACCACGTTAACCACGATAGGCATGAAGCCATGATCCTTGCCGCAGAGCTCGGCACACTGTCCACGGTAGACGCCTTCTTGCGCGGTACGTGTCCAGGCCTCGTTGATAAAGCCAGGGATAGCATCCTTCTTCACTGCCAACTCCGGCACCCACCAGGAGTGGATGACATCATTAGCTGTTACCAGAAAGCGTACCTTGGTATCCGCTGGCAGGACCAGTGGCTCATCCACTTCCAGCAGGTAGTGCTCGCCCTTTTGCTCAGAGTTGTAGATCTCGCTCTGGCTGGTGCGCAGGTTGCTGAAGAAACTGACGTTCTCGCCAGCCTCGTTGAGATATTCGTACTTCCACTTCCACTGATAGCCTGTCACCACGACGTCCATATCGGCGTCATCGTTATCGTAGATATCCAACAGCGTTGAAGTGGCGGGGAATGCCATTCCGATGAGTATGAAGAAGGGGATAACAGTCCAGGCGATCTCCACCTTCGTGCTCTCGTGGAAAGTGGCCGGTTCGTGACCCCTGGACTTACGATGCGCATAGATGGAGTAGAACATCACTCCGAAAACACCGACGCCGATAATTACACAGATCCAGAGGATCAACATGTGCAGGTTATAGATTTCCCTGCCCACTTCAGTCACACCCGGTGACATATTGACCTGGTTCACTTCGCCGCCGGCAGCCAGCGCAACAGCACTTAACAGCATCAGCACAGGACCAAGAGCGAGCCTCAACAGCCGCTTCGCTTCAACACACATTTCCCGTGTCTCCATTTTTTGATTGCTTTCCCCACAACCGGCTTTGTAGT
>JAUIIQ010000093.1 GCA_030431585.1 Gammaproteobacteria bacterium
GTGTGGCCGCGTTTTGGGCTTCGCGTACACGGCAATGGCATCGTTACGATCAACGCGTTCGACCTCGAGCTCAGGAAGGCCTAATATTACTCCTGCGTGGGACATCGGTGTTCTCTCCATTAAACGAACTTCGCAAATTCAGTTTAATGAATGCCGGTGTCCCCCGTTAATGATGAAGAGCCAGGGTTTCTAACACCACAGGCCCTTCTGGAGATCAATTCCATCTGATTGTGGAAGACCTTCCACCTACCGGTTCGTTATATATACCGCGCAGGGCTCTGCGAGCGGTGGTATTGAATGCATGCGAAAGTTGGCGTATATCTATGGGTGAGATGGCCGCTGGGCAGGTGTGCACGCGAACCCTGCCCAAAGAGCTATTCACATTTACAATAATTAGAACGGAGAACGACATGCCACAGCTAGCACGCTATGTACTCACACCTGTTGCTGCCGCCGTGATGGGGGTGGCTGTGCTGCCCCAGTCATCCATCGTCCAGGCGCAGTCGGCGACACTGGAGGAAGTGGTGGTCACCGCCCAGCGGCGGGAGACCAATCTGCAGGACACTCCCATCGCCGTCACCGCCTTTACCCCGGGGAAATTGGCGGACCTCGGCGTCTTCGATATTACCGATCTGGGTAGTCGAGCACCGAATACCAATATCCAGAAACAACCGTCCTCCAATTCCAACATGTCGATTACCATTCGCGGCATCGGCAATGGCGAGACCTCGTTGATGGCCGATCCCAAGACGAGCTTTTATGTCGACGGCGTCTACATGAGCAAGACCGTGGGCGCGGTGTTCGATATTGTCGATCTCCAAAGCGTCGAGGTGCTGCGCGGCCCGCAGGGCACGCTGTTCGGGCGCAACAGCACCGGCGGCGCCCTGAATGTGACGACCATCAAGCCCAGCGGGGAGTGGGGGGTCAAGCTCGAAGGCAGTGTTGGCAACGACGGCTATCAGCGCGCGGCTGGCTCGGTGGATTTTCCGCAGTTGTTCGGCATGCTGTCGGCAAAGGTCTCCGGCATGATCATGGAGTACGACGGCTGGGCTGACAACGATTATCCAGGCAGCGAGTCTGACCTGGCTTCCGAAGACAACGATGCCTACCGTATCGCGTTGAGGCTGGAGCCTGCAGAGGGCTTGACCATTGATTACGCCTACGACAAGACCGACAACGAGGGCGTGCCCACGCCGTTCCAGGTCACGGAAGTGAAGGACAGCATTTACAACGGCTTCACCGACACACCGTTCCCGTTCCAGTTTCTGGGGGGTGAGCTTTACCAGCAAATGGCGGCATTGGTCGGCGACCCCGACAAGCGCCGTGAAGACTACAATCTCGACGCCGTGTCCACGGAGACCCTGGAAGTAGAGGGCCACAACCTCACCATCGAATGGGCTTTGGACAACATTACACTCAAGTACATATTTGGCGATCGCGAGACCAATTCCGGTTATGACAAGACCGACCTGGACGGTGGAGCGCTCACGGCCAGGGACCTGTTCTACGGTGGTGGCATGGAAATTCCGTCACCGGGCTTCGAGGCCACTATCGACGAAGGCTGGGTCGACCTGCAAACCCATGAGTTGCAGCTTTTCGGCAATGCGTTTAATGATCGCCTCCAGTACACGGTGGGTTACTACCAATATGAGGAAGAAATCTACCAGAGCAACCCTCAGACGTTTTCCATTCCCATTCAGTTTCTTGCAGGGAGCCCATTGGAAGGCGCTTTCGTCGCAGCAGGCTATTGTAACGTCGTACCCCAGGCCGGCGTGGTGTGTCAGGGCACGCAGCGCCAGCCAGTGCCGTTCCCGTTCCCCGGGGCTGATCCTAACCTGAATGGCCAGGTCGACTTTATCTACGGGCAGAAGACGGAGTCCTGGGCTGCTTACGGACAGGCGACCTATGCGCTGACCGACGCCCTCAGTGTCACCGCAGGTCTGCGCTACACCGATGACGACCGCGACGCCTTCCTGTTCAATGAAAACCTGGGTCATTCCTCGATTGCCGAGCGACTGGAAAATTCCGACTCCTGGGACAACATCAGTTACCTGCTGACACTGAACTATGCATTAAGCGACTACGCCAATGTGTACGGTACTTATTCGACCGGCTTCAACAGTGGCGGTTTCAACTCACGCGCAGGCAGCCCTACGTCCTGGGAAACCCCGTTTAATGAGGAAGAAATTGAATCGTTTGAACTGGGTCTGAAGTCAGACTGGATGGACGGCCGCTTGCGTGTGAACGCTGCGCTGTTCTACAACGATTACACAGACATCCAGGTAACGCAGTTTGAGGCTGGCACCGGTGGTGCTTCCAGTCGCATTGTGAATGCCGGTGAAGCAACCTATCAGGGCCTGGAGCTCGAGATCACTGCACTGCTTACCGACGGGCTGCTGATGGAACTCAGCTACGGCTATCTCGATGCCGATTTTGACGAGTACATTGCGCGCAACCCTGCGACGGACCTGGAAGAGGATATCTCGAGCGTGACCACGCCCGCGCGTGCGCCTGAGAACTCGGGTGCGCTTGGCCTGCAGTATGACTTCAACCCCTTCAGCTTCGGCACGCTTTCAGCGCGAGTCGACGTGATCTACACAGATGGCTACGTGTTCCATCCTTTCCAGAACCAGTTTGACTCCGCAGACGATCGCACCGTGATTGATGCCCGGGTGACGTTACAGGATATCGGACTGGGCGAGAACGGTAACCTGCGCCTCTCCGGGTGGGTCAAGAACGCGACCGATGAAGAGTACCGGGAGTGGGGTATCGACTTCGCATCCCTGGGTTGGGCTGGCGCTACATATGGAAGGCCACGCACCTATGGAATCGATCTGGTGTACGAATTCCGCTAGGAAAACCGCTGCATAATCGATCGGGCCAGCCATGCTGGCCCAATTGCTTACGGCGGAATTTATCGCTATCCGGCGGATGCAAGCTAGCAGCTCAGCGCAGCCCCGGGTGAATTATCTGCAGCAACCTGTGTTCTCACTGCATTATCAACCTCATGCCCAGCCGCTATATTTACTCCTCGACACCCCACTTATACTTCTTATACTGAAAAGCAAAACTCATGAAGCGGCACAGATAATGATAACCCTCATCATGCGCGTTAGGATAAAGGCCGACAGGGTCAACGAATTCACAGCTCTCGTCACGCAGCTGGCTCAGGATGTCTATGCCAACGAGCCCGACTGTCTGGCGTTTGAAGTACGTCAATCACAGGTGGATCCCACACTGTTCGTTTTCTTTGAGTGCTTCCGCCATGAGGATGCGCACACCGCACACCCTGACATGCCCTACCACAAGGCCATGTCCGAGGCGGGCTGGGATTGCGTCGATGGCGAGCCGGAGATCGAGTTCCTGACGCCACTCCCGGGCGCGCCTGCGCCGTTTCGAGGCATTTGATTTGATCAGTGCTGGCGGGTGAGTCGCCTGGGACGAACTTTACGCCGTGAATGACGACGGGGTCGTTCACTGTTGCCGAGCCGCGATCGCCGCTATGAAAACTGGTGCAGCGTAACGGACCTGGGATACGGCCGCTTCGATCATCATTTCATCTATTGCAGGCCAGGTGGCGACGTCGGATGAAGCGGCCTTCATCAACGGCGCTGAGTTGGTCATAGACGGAGGCAGCACCGCATGACAATGCAAACACAAGAGGGTCGATCATTCGCCGGACGAACCGTTCTGATAACGGGAGGTGCCTCGGGTATCGGCCAGGCAACAGCTCGCGCGTTTGCAGACCGCGGCGCCCGCGTTGGCATTCTCGATTGCGTGAATGCCGACACTATCGATGACGAAGTGTCGAAGCTTAAGGCATGCGGCGTCGACGCGGCGGGGGTGCGTGCCGACATTGCCGACGCGGCGCAGGTAAAGAGAGCGATCGCAGACGTTTCAACAAGCCTGGGCCCCATCGATACACTTATCAATAACGCTGGCGTCTGGGAACCCAACCCCTTACCCGACAGCCCGCTTCACCTTTTCGACCGACACATCGACATCAATGTAAAGGGCACGTTTTATGTCACGCAAGCTTGCCTGCCGGCGATGCTGGAGCAGGGTAACGGGGTGATCGTCAATATAGCATCAGTGAGCGGAACAGCCGGCCGGGCCGGAGACAGCGCCTACTCAAGCTCCAAGGCAGCAGTCGTCATGCTGACAAAAACGCTGGCGGCGGAGCTCGGCCCCAAAGGCATACGAGTCAACTGCATCGCTCCAGGTGCAGTCGCCACGCCACTAACGGCCGAATTGCGCACGCCAGAGGGTGAAGCCGCGATTGCCGAGCTGATGGCAAGCCATCCAGGCCCCAATAGCCGTTTCTTTATCGACCCTGAAGACATAGCCGACATCGTCCTTTTTCTTTGCAGCAGCGCTTCCAGGGCTATCCACGGTGCCATCATCCCCGCAGATGAAGGACTGACAGCCGTCATGTAACACCCCGCCCAATAACCGGGGACAGACCACGATAATCAACGAGGACAGACCACCTACTCAGCTTCCGCCTTCCAATACCTGTAGAGGTGGATTCCAGTGCAACCGAAACCGTGGTCTGTCCCGCTTTTTCGGCCGGGGAGTTTGACCTAAGTCATACTAGACGCATTCTTGCCTGCGCTGCGCTTTTCAGTCAGCGCTGATTTACCTAGTGTAAGCGCCAACAGATCTTTGTTTTACGAGAGTTTTTATGCCTCTTTCTGCCCTGGCCGTTCGAATGTCAAGGACCGGTTGTTTGCTGGCTTTTGCTTTGGTTTGCCTGCCCTCATGGGCGGTCGAAAGGGAGTGCTGGGAACTTTCCAGCGTAGAGCACTCCTTTCACAGAATAGGCTCTGGAAGTAAAAACCTCTCGCAGAGCACTCTCGACAGAATCCAGTTTCACTTTTCGCGGGATTTTTCACGCCAGTGGATTGAGTACGACAACCCCGCGTACTCCCTTGGGCCTGCTCACGCCAGGGCATTCTGGTCTCCACCGCCTTCCCGGTACTGTTCGATGGATAAAGTACCGTACGATTTTGGACTCACCAATCTGCGTGCCGGTGACAAGGGGCAGAATTTCGCCAATGTCAGCTGGGGGCCAGACGGAATCTATGGCGGCAAGAGCGCCTCCGGGAGCCTCTACCTCGGTTTAAATGAAGAGGGCGTAACCGACACACGCGAAGCTCATCTGCACGGAGGGCAGTCGTCGCAGCAGTCTCCGGCAGCCTGGCAAGCACGCGTCAGCATTGGCGACCTTTACGTGTCAGTCAATTATCACTACAGGCCCAGCGATACCGCAGCTGCGGCTACCGTAACCGGGCAAGCAGATGGGCCGTCGAAACCCGCGGTATCCGCTTCCCGCCAAACCACTGCCTCTGCACCGGCAATGGACGTCATGAGCGAAGAGCAGCAAACCGTGCTGGATGTGTTCGGCCTGCCAGATGCGTTCTCACGCATAGGCCTCCCTGACAGTGAAGGCCGTCTGTTAAGGCACGACACATGGAGCTACTTCAATGGGCTGACCAGCTACATCTTTGTGGACGGAAACTTCCTGCGCCGGGAAGTGTTTGCTGACAAAGGTGGGCCTGTCACCCCCTCCCCTTACTCACCCGCACAATTTTCGTTGGGAATGTCGAAAGCCCAGGTCCGGGCGGCGCTACCAGACGTGACGTTAAGCCCGATCCCGGAGGCTGAAAGCTTTCTGTCAGGCTACGGTGCAGAGGTTGAACTTCTCGGCACCAGCCAACTCCTGTTGGCCTTCATTGAGGACAGCCTTGTTATTGTCGAAGCGCTATCCCTGACGTCACAGGAGGAACGCTAAGTGGAACCGATTACGTTTGGAATCATGGCGACCCTGGCCATCATCTCTACGATAAGCATGACGGCTGATATTGCCGTCAGCACAGTGCTTCTGGAGCGGGAAGCAGAGTTTCGTGCGGTGGCAGACAAACAGACCACCCAGGTACAACAGGATTATGAACAGGGAAAGATCAGCCAACAGCAGTATGCATTGGAGAAGAGACGCGCCCGACAGGTCCGGCGTATCTACCTGGAGAATGCAGATCTCGCCGCGGACATGGCCGAAGACAAGGCGCTGGGCGCTGTCAAGAGCGGCATGCTGGATGTAGTCCTGGCAGGCAACCCCGGGGCAAAAGCCGGAAAGTTTCTGGGCGCCAGGTCAGGCAGAGTGGTAAAGGCGGTAACCCGGGTTGGGGGCAAGGGCATGGACGTCTACGGCAATTACATATCGCTCGAAAAATCACTGAAGGGCATAGGAGAACACCTGACACAACCCGTGAGCACCCTTGACCGCTCAGTAGACGAAGCCACCGAACAAGCCTTTGGCGCAAGCAATGATAACCTGGTCAATAGCATACTGGGCCACATTCTTACCTATACCGTTGCGGAATTCAGGCGGCTGGAAAAGGCTTATCCTGACGATGAAGACAAGTTGTATCAGGCTTTTGAGGCCGTGTTGAATGATTCTGCAAAACGCCTGAAAAGCTATGACAACTACCGGGGACTGGTGGGAGCTGGCTTACGGTTTGCCAACGAAGAAGAGCTGAAAGGCTATCTAAAAAGCGTGGCCGAAGATCGCGTCCTGCCTGCAGCCCTGTTCCCCGAAGATTCCTGGGAAGCTGACCCTGAGTCCTCGCCAACGGCTTCATCGCCAGAACCAGAGAAAGCGACCGCCGCATACGACGCACACCCCTGCCTTGACGACTCGGTGCCAGTGGATTTCCGCGTTTCCCCCTACTCCAGAGCAGGCTCCGGTTCATCCTTTTACCATATGAAAGGCAGCTTAATCTGCATCAACAATCGTTACTATGAGGAAATATCTGCGGATAGCCTGATCAGATATAGCTGTGACAGGGAGGGCAAGCGGTTTGTCAATTGCAGGGAAACCTCGCGAGTCTCCCACGACAGCACCGAGTCACAGACGGACGGTTCTACCGTCTACCGGTTCGATGATGGTTATCGCTGGTATGTAGTGCGCCCTGTTTCAGGCCCACGGTAGGCCCTGCAGTTTCGGCAGATCGGCAGATCTGTGTTTGCAAACCAGTGTGCATCAGTACTTTTCGATACTGGAATGGCAGCCTTGTCGGTCAGCCAATGGATCTGAGATGCGCCTTCACGCCCGATATCTTTCTGCCATTTGCACCGGTTGTCGTGAACTTGTCCTGACAAGCCTGGTTGCGACCACCTGCCTTGGCTGCGTAAAGCAGTATATCGGCGGACTTGACGAGCTCCGCGCTCTCGATGGGACGTTGCGACGCGGGCTGCCAGGTAACGGCACCGATGCTGATCGTGACCTGGTTGGAAATTGCGGATTTAGCGTGGGGGATTTGCAGGTCACGCACCAGTTGGATCACCTCCTCGGCTTTGCATCTCGCACCCTCCAGGTCCAGATGGGGAAGAATAATGGCAAATTCCTCGCCGCCATAACGGGCAACTGTCTCTCCGCTGCGCTTGCAGACACTCATCAGCGACGAGGCAATTTCTCGCAGGCAGTTGTCCCCGTCCAGGTGGCCGTAGTGATCATTGAAGCGCTTGAAATAATCCACGTCCAGCAAAAGCAATGAGAGCGGCAAGCTGTTACGCGTTGCCCTGGCAATTTCGCTATTCAAGGTTTCATCAAAGTGCCCGCGGTTGAAAATGCCCGTCAGTTTGTCAGTGCGGGCCAATTCTTCCAGCCGCTGATTTGCAAGACTGAGGTCTTCGTTGGCCTTGGCCATCTGAGCCTTTAGCGCTTCCTGCTCACTGATATCGCTGAGAATACCGGTAAAGAGGCGCTCGCCCTTTACATACATTTCACTGATTGCAAGATCTGCGGGGAACAGGCGGCCGGATTTATGCCGCGCTTCAACCTTGCGACCGCTGCCGATAATCTTTTTCACGCCGGTCCTGGTGTAGTTGGCGATGTACTGATCGTGTTCGCTGCTCACCGGCTCCGGCATCAGAACACTCACGTTTCTGCCAATGAGTTCTTCCGGGTGGTAACCAAATACTTTTGCAGTAGCGGGGTTTGCACTTTCAATAATGCCCCTGCTGTTAATCACGATAACGCTGTCAATGACGTTGTCGAACAGAGCGTGCAGTCGTTCGTGAGCATCGCGTATCTCTTTTTCATCATCAACAATCTTGTCAAGCAGCTTGTTAACCGAGCGACTGAGTTCACCAATCTCGTCGCGGCGCTTCACTTGCAAACGGGTACTGCGGTTACCTGCGCTGAACTGCTTCATGAGCGAGGAAATATTGGCGGCCCGTCGGGCCACCAGAAAATGCAGAAGCGCAAGGCTGACCATCAACACGAGCGCCATTCCCAGTAGGGAGAAGATAAAAATATCCCTGATGGTGAACATCGTGGCACGCATGTTCTCTGCAATACTGGCCTTATAGTTAATGAACCCGCATCGGGTACCGCGCAATAACGCTGAGTGGCCCGCCCCACACAATCCGGCATAAGTCTCGAGGGTATCATTTGCTGCATCGTAATGGCTTACAACCGGTCCACCCTGCTGGGTTTCATAGACCAGATCCTTCTTTAAACCCTGCGACAAGGCAGCCCAGTTCGTGCCTACGTCCCCGAAATGGTTTGACGCTATAACCGTGTCATCCGAGTCCACTACATGTATTGACACCAGGTCGCGGTCTGAGGCCATATTGGAGATAAGCTGTTGCACCCGTTCACGCATGTCCAGGGCAAGAAACTGCTCCGTCGTTCCCTGTATAAAGTTCGTCCGGTCCAACATCTGCCGGCTGACTTTATTATAGGTGTACTCGTAAGCGACCTGGTGGCTATGGTAGTACCCGAAAAGCACGGTGATGAAGAACAGGCCGAGTGTCACGCACGGAATAAGAACGCCCAGTCGCTGAAAGCGGCTGACTAATCTTTTCTCCCTGGCATTAAGGCAAGGCATGGGTACTCATGACCTGGTTCGTGGATAGACCTTCTCGCACCAGACCGTGCTCTTGCATGACCTTCGCCAAAGCGTCCAGTTTCCGTTGACCGTTCTGCAGAATCTCCGCGTTCTCTTCCAGGGAAGGAAGATGAATCAGCTCGTAGCTGGCCAACACCTCGTCGTTTTGTAGCTTGAGGCGCCGTCCAATGACGGTGGCTGACTTTTCGGGTTCATTCGCCAGGTAGTCCAGGGACTCGAACCACGCCTTTGTCAGGTATTTCAGATCCTCCAGGCGCTGCTCGTAGACTGCCTCATGAACCACCAGCACATCGATAATTTCGTCGGGTAGTTCCCGGCTGCTGAATATTTCCTGGGCGCCCAGCGTTTTCAGACGTGTGCTGAAAGGCTCAAAAGTAACTGCCGCATCAACCTCCCCGGCCGCATAGCTGCTTTCGTGCTGATTGACATCCAGGTGGCTGATACGGATCGTATCGATACTCATGGCGCTCTTCTGCAGCGCCCGGGTTATCATGTAAGCGCCAAGCGCACCACTTTCCACCGCCACCCGGCGACCTGAGAGATCAACCACCTTCTCTATACCCGGCCGGGCCAGAATGACATCCGCGCCCCGGGATACATCGTGCACCAGTACAACTTTGATCGGCACACCCATATCCACCAGCAGCAGGGCCTCATCCAGTGTCAGCGAGGCTGCATCCAGTGAACGACTGCGGAAGGCACGCATCACCTCAGTGGATGAGGGGTATTCCGCCAGTCTCACTCGCTCGCTTTCGAGCAAACCAATATGCCTGGCCAGGTAAAGCGGCTCATAGCCCGGCCAGACATTAGTGCCCACACGCAGTGGCTCCAACGGCTGCTTGCAGCTCGCCAGCAGGCAAAGCGGCAGCGCCAGCAGAATGGTGCGCAGTAGCGCACTTTCTCGAATTTTTGACATTATTTCACCCGGGGCAGTTGCCTTGCGAATCACACGGAGTGCATGCCACGTTCTATAGATCGACGCGTTGAATTATTTATCGACTGTTCACAGCCAAACTTTAGGGTCAGGCGACACTAGCGTGATATTGGTGTGGGCTACTCGTGCAAAAGCGGTGTGATTTAGCCTGCAAACGCAAGCCGGGGGTGATTCACGATGGTTTTAACTGGAAAGGACGACTGCCGACAAGCTCACGGGCTGTCACTGAACCTCAACTGATTGCGGCCCGCCGATTTAGCGCTATAGAGCACCCGGTCAGCCCGGGCCAGCCACTGCGACCAGTCTTCGCCACTGTGCAGCGTGGCGACCCCCGCGGAGAACGTCACCGGCCCATCGGCTGTGCTGACCTGACCGGAGAGCCGGTCATGTAGTGCCGGTAGGTAGCTGTGCGCCGTGGCCGCGTCCATTCCCCGTAGCAGAATGACGAACTCTTCACCGCCCATGCGGTAAAAGCCATCCCCGGTGCGCAACGACGCGGCGATACTGCGTGTGATATCCACCAGCACCTGGTCACCGACGTCGTGGCCATGGTTGTCATTGATCTTCTTGAAGTGGTCGATATCCAGCACCATCAGTGTGCCGCGGTTATGCTCGCGACGACGGTCAGCAACAATCTCCTGCAGGTGCTGGTGCATCATGCGGCGGTTTCCCACTCCGGTAAGTGGGTCCACGTTGGCCTGCGTAGCGAGCAGCTGACGCTGCGCCCGCAGTTGGTCCATGGACATCTGCGAGAAGCCACAGATCAGCAGCGCCACCGTGGACCAGCTCACGTGGTGAAGCGGCGAAAGGTAAAGGTGCACCGATGCTGACAGGGTCACAATAACGATGATGTTGAGCCACAGAGCCCACCGGCGTGACAATGTCAGGGAATTGACGAGGAGGACCATGAGCGCCCACAGCAACCCGTTATTACTGACAAAAAGCGCGCTGACCACGCAGCCCAAACTGATGGCTGACCCGAACACTTTGAGCGCTACATGGCGGTAGGCCTGTGACAGCCCCAACAGCATGGGAACGGCAATGGTGGCGACGATGCCAATATTAATAATGGCGCGCTGGTGCTCGCCGTTAACCCAGCGGTATACGGCGAAGCCGCCCACCACTACCGCGCAGATCAGGCCAACCATGTACATGACCGACTCTTCCAGGCTGCGACGCTGGGCGGGATGTCTCTCCCGGGCCGGCTCATACTGCTCCGGCATTGGCTTGAATGAATCCGTTTGCGGCATGGATAAGCCCAGTCTTACAGCGTGGCAACTACCACGCTTTTGTACCCTTGACGTTCCCGTTAAACGTCAGCTTGGCCGCTAGTGAGTACGCGGGCAACTGCTTATGCATCATTAGTCGCGATTTTTGATAGCGATGAGTCGCAAAAATCCAGCGCGGTCAGCGAGCTTGGCGCACCGCGCGACACGCTACTTTGGCTCACTTTGAGCCTGGAAAAAAATCGACCCGGACGGCATCGGCCCGGGGCGATCAGTCACAGAGACTCGCTTTACCTACCAGCGGAAAGGAGGGAAAGGGTTAGGCATCTGACGGCCGTAGATGCTGCGATGTGCAATCTGCGCCGAGCGGATCATGTAGTACTGGTAGTACGGGTTGAATACGATCTGGGCGCTGGCATTAAGCTGCGCGCCGAACTGGTTCAGGCGATGCTGCAGATCGGCTGTCAATCCGCCGCTGATGCCGCCCATGGCGTCCGCATCCAGTTCCCGGGTTACCGCGAGGTCGTTGATAGTGATAGCTGTCATGTTAACTCTCCTGTTTGTGTTGTAACGCTATTGGTTGGTGGTATTGAGCAAGTATTCTTTCTTGCAACAGGAGTGTTGCGAGCGCCGTGCCAACTCTTGCGATCACATTGATATTTTTCTTATCTTATTGTTTTTATGAAATATTTTATTCTTTGAGCCGGCCAGAAGCGACTTCGCAAGAGGCCACCCTGGCCCTGACACAGCTATCGATAGAACTTTTCCAACATCATGTGTTGGCCTAAACCAAACACACCTGACCTGACGGTGCAGCCAGCAGAAGGTACTGCTTCAGCCGTGCCAGCATACCTACCCGAACGTTGACTCGCGTTGGGGTGGATTGCCGGCCTCACGGCCCCTGGCAAACCCGCTTAGCCGGACAAGCAGCACGACGGGATAGAGCGCCATCGCAAATAGAAGCGGTTTCATTGGAATAGCGTAACGGGGAAAGGGCGCGACAACCATGTGCATCAACAGAAAGTAGATAACGATCAACGATATGGCGCGCAGGCAGAATGCCTGATCAGGCCCCAGTCGCTGCAGCCTCGCGGGCACCCAAACCAGCAGCATCCCTATCAGCGCCATCACCATCAAACTGCCGTGTATCAACTCCATATAGTAGGCAGACCAGTAGAACCTCGGTATTTCAAAGTAAGGGCTGTTGGCGACGGGATAGACCAACAGCGGGTGGGCACCCTGCATTATGTTCCACGAGAGCACAGTCTTCACTTTGCCAAAGAGGTACCAGTTCGCATACTCCAGAGGATCCTCCAGTGCCCGGCGCGTTATCTCGGTGAGCGTCAGGGTGAGGGACTCATCCAACTCCGGGCTCATCGGATCTGCTTTATAGGGGTATGCCAGGGAATTCTGGTCGCCCTGATACATCATGTCGGGATACATACCGTGATGGATACTTTTTGTCAGC
>JAUIIQ010000094.1 GCA_030431585.1 Gammaproteobacteria bacterium
CTAACCGAGGAGATGATGGCGCGCATCGGCCTTGCAGTTGGCACTGCCGCGGGTGAGATCGGCGAGCAATCGCTGCTGGTTGGGGCCGATGGCAGACTTTCGAGTCCGGCACTGAAATCAGCCCTGATTCGCTCGTTGATGGAATCGGGCCGGGACGTGATCGATATCGGTCTGGTGCCGACCCCTGTGCTTTACTTTGCCACTCGTCACCTCGATTGCCGCTCTGGCCTTATGGTGACGGGCAGTCACAACCCCAAAACAGACAACGGGCTGAAGATTGTGCTCAATCGCCAGACCATTCACGCTGGTGGCATTGACGACATTCGCAATCGCGTCCTGGAGGGCGACTTCAGCAAGGGCAGCGGACGCATGATAAAAGAGTCGGTGATAGAAGCCTATATCGACGCCGTTGTGCAGGACGTTGCTATCGCGGTTCCGCTGAAGATCGTGATCGACGCAGGCAATGGCGCGACCAGTGAGGTGGCCCCGCTGCTGTTCGAGGAACTGGGGTGTGAAGTAGTGCCCATGCATTGTCATGTGGACGGCAACTTCCCCCACCACCCGCCGGACACCTCCAACGAGGATAACCTGAAAGCGCTCTGCGCTGCGGTACAGCGTGAGGAGGCCGACTTTGGTGTGGCTTTTGATGGTGATGGTGACCGGCTGGCTGTCGTCACTGGCAGTGGTCGCATCGTGCGTTCCGACATACTGCTGATGATCTTTGCGCAGGACGTGGTGTCGCGCAACCCGGGCGCAGACGTGGTCTTTGACGTGAAATGCAGCCGCAACCTTACGGATCTCATCACCCGTAACGGTGGACGCCCTGTGCTGTGGAAAACCGGCCACGCCTTCATGAAAGAGAAAATGGCTGAGACCGGGGCTTTGCTTGGAGGCGAGTTCTCCGGCCACATGTTCTTCGGCGAGCGATGGTTTGGTTTTGACGATGGCATGTACGCTGCGGCCCGCCTGGCGGAAATCATGAGCACCCAGGGGGACAGCCTGGACGATATGATCGACGTATTCCCGGTCACGGTGAACACGCCGGAAATACTCATTCCTGTAGCGGAAAAGGACAAGTATCCACTGATGGACAGAATTGTCCGCAATACTGACTTTTCCTACGGCAAGGTCAACACCATGGACGGCATACGGGTAGATTTCGCCGACGGCTGGGGTTTGCTGCGCGCTTCCAACACCAACCCCGCACTGACTGCGCGTTTCGAAGCAAACGACCAGGAAGCACTGGACATGATCATCAGCGAGTTCCGCGAGCAAATTGCGCTGGTGGACTCTTCCCTTGAACTGAACTTCTGAGCCTACTGAGCTCCCGCAGGTTTCCTGACAATGTCACTCGATCGCGATGCCGCTCTCAATGTCGCCCATGTACTCACCGAAGCCCTGCCCTATATCCAGCGCTTTACGGGCAAGACCATTGTGGTGAAGTTTGGCGGTAACGCCATGGTTGACCCGGCTCTTCAGGAGAGCTTCGCCCGCGACGTGGTGTTGATGAAACTGGTGGGGATGAACCCGGTAGTCGTGCACGGCGGCGGGCCACAGATCGGCCAACTGTTGGCAAAACTGAATATCCACACGGAGTTCATTGAAGGCATGCGCGTGACCGATGCCCAGACCATGGACGTCGTGGAAATGGTGCTGGGAGGCAGCGTTAACAAGGAGATCGTTTCCTCTATCAACCGCAACGGCGGCAAGGCGATAGGGGTAACCGGCAAGGACGGCCAGCTTATTCGCGCCCGCAAACTCAAGGTAACGCGCCACAGCCCTGAACTGGAAGCTCCAGAAATAATTGATATCGGCCACGTGGGCGAGGTCGACCAGATTGACACCGAAGTGCTCAACCTGATCCTGGGCAGTAACTTCATTCCCGTTATTGCCCCCATTGGAGTGGACAGCGAGGGCAACAGCTACAACATCAATGCCGACCTGGTAGCGGGCAAGCTGGCAGAGGTAACCCAGGCAGAGAAGCTGATGCTGCTAACCAATGTCGCCGGACTGCTGGACAAAGAGGGAACTATTCTTACCGGGCTCAGTACTGCAGAGGTCGACGCGCTCATCGAAGATGGCACCATACATGGCGGAATGCTGCCAAAAATCGGCTGTGCCCTGAATGCGGTGAAGTCGGGGGTCGCCAGCTCACACATCATTGATGGCCGCGTGCCGCATGCGGTGTTGCTGGAGATCTTCACTCATGAGGGCGTTGGTACGTTGATCACCAACCGGCGATAGCATTAAATACCGTTGCCAGGATTTAATTTCAGGCTAATTTGGCCGCTGCTTATTGCAGGGCCTGCGGGTAATCGCTAGCATGGACGCCAACCTGTTTGATACGTACTCACCATGCCCCCGAGAAAGTCGCAACGGCGTCAACAGATTCTGGAAGCCCTGGCCCAAATGCTGGAAGCCAATCCCGGGAACCGGATCACCACCGCCGGACTGGCAAAACAGGTCGGCGTATCGGAGGCAGCCCTCTATCGCCACTTCCCCAGCAAATCGAAAATGTTTGAAGGCCTCATTGAGTTCATAGAGGACACCCTGTTCAGCCGCGTAAAGCTGATTCTGAATGAAGAGCCCAGTGCTGCGGGACGCTGCGAAAAAATGCTCATGCTGCTACTCGCTTTCACTGAGCGCAATCCAGGCATAACGCGCATCCTGACCGGGGACGCGCTGGCGGGTGAAACCGAACGCCTGCATACGCGGGTCGCTCAGCTGTTTGACCGTTTTGAAACCCAGTTAAAGCAGGTGATCCGGGAAGCAGAAATGCGCGAAGGGTTGCGCCCGACTATTCCCCTGCCGGCGGCAGCGAACCTGCTGATGGCTTCTGCGGAGGGCCGCATTTCCCAGTATGTTCGTTCTGGCTTCAAGCGCGCGCCAACAGAAGACTGGAAGTTACAGTGGGAAATGTTGATGTCCGATTTCTTTAAACCCGCGGTGAGCTCACCGCTGCCGGGTCAGGGTGGGATAGCACAGCCGCTGGGCTAACGCCGGGGATCGTGCCTTTTTTCTTCCTGTTGCGCTGCCCGCTGCTGCGCCATCATCGTGCGACGAAATTCCACCATTTCCAGCAAAATATTGAACCGAGCAATATCGGACTCAAAAGCAGCGTTAACACCATCTATTTCAACTTCCCTGTCAGCGATGGCGCGATCCGTGGCGGCCATTTCGGCCTGCAGGTCCTCAATAGCCTGCAGGCGCTGTACATCAACAGGCCTGCCCATGCGTTCCAGTTCGGCCGCCTGCGCCTGATAGTTCTCCACCTGTTGCTTGAGCGAATGCTTGTTGCTTTTGAGGATGCTGACACGAATGCGAAGGTTCATCAGCGCCCGCTCCTGAGCTGCCTCGATGTCCTCTATCGTGCTGTAGCGTAACATCAGCGACTCGTCCCACTCCTGCAAACGACGCTGCTCGGCTTGCGCCTGCGCCTCCAGCCGCGCGCGCGCGTCGGCTTCTTTCTGCTCCTCCTCGGTGAGCTCCCGGGGGACTACACGAATGACCACGCCCTTGTCATTCAATACTTCATAACCTTTTTTGACGTGTTCCGGTGGCACTTGATAGTCGATGACCGTGCTGCCCTCGTCATTGATATAGCGATACAACTCCACCGCCAGGCTGCTGGGCACCAGACCGATCAACACCAGGGACAGCAGGCCCCTTGGCAACATGCGCTTCTTCTTCATGGTGCCCAATATAGGGGCTGGGTGAATTTGGAACAAGTCATACCCCGTAGCGACTTCGGTATTCTTTCATTGCATCCAGCGCCTGACCTGCCTCGCCGGATTGCTCCAGGTAATCAATGATGTGGCTCATATCAATAATACTCAGCACTGGGACCTCATGATCCTGCTCCAGTTCCTGGATTGCCGACAGCGCTCCCTCGCCACGTTCCTGGCGATTCAGGCCAATGGCCACGCCGGCCAGCTCAGCTCCGGCTCCCTCTATCATGGCTATGACTTCACGCACAGCGGTTCCAGCGGTGATCACATCGTCAATGATCAGCACCCGACCAGCAAGTGGCGCTCCCACCAGCACGCCTCCTTCCCCATGCGACTTGGCCTCTTTGCGGTTGTAAGCAAAGGGCACATCCAGATCATGATCGTTGGCCAATGCCACCGCGGTTGTCGCTGCCAGGGGAATACCCTTGTAGGCAGGGCCCAGCAACACATCGAACTGCACGCCGGACTCGACGATGCGGTTGGCGTAGCAGCGCCCCAGCGCTGCCAGGGCGCGACCACTGGAAAAGGCCCCTGCGTTGAAAAAATAGGGACTGATTCGTCCTGATTTGAGGGTAAATTCTCCGAATTTCAGCACCTCGTAATGCCTTGCCAACTCAATAAATTCCGCTTGATAAGCATGCATGCGCAATAACCTTTCAATAGTGGCAGCGATTGCTGCTCTCTGAGCAGGATTTCCTGCCGGTTTGTCGCCTCCGTGACTTTGTTCCAGCGGCATTCCCCGATAGAATGGCACCCTGTCCGGTGCTCACTGCCTGTTCAAGCGACCTTGTCGCTGGCAAGACCCGTCATGGCCTCTAGCGAGGTCGGCAGTGTGTATCAATCAGATTACGTGTATTTGATTATCCGTAAAAGCGGGCCGAGAAATGCCGCCGGGGCGGGCACAGATATCATACACGCTCTCATTTCAAGGGGCTACGAATGCGCATCATCAGTTTCAGCGCCGACGGCATCAGGGACGCCGCGGAGAAAGGATTCTATGACTGGCTGAAAGATCAGGATGCCGATTTCGTCTGCATTCAGGACTTACGTTGCTCAGAATACGACCTTCAGGACAATGTCTACTTCCCTGAGGCCTACAACCCTTACTTTCTCGACGACATAGACGGCAAGGCCAACGGCGTTGCTATCTACTGCCGGCAGCTCCCCAAAGCCATTATGACCGGCCTTGGTTTCGCCGACTTTGACATGGAAGGTCGCTACATCCAGGCAGACTACGAGAACATCAGCGTGGCGAGTTTACTGGCGCCCGTGGCTGAACCGGGCAATGCGGAGCAGCAGGCGCGCAAGAACGAATTTTACGAACTGCTGGCCAACCACCTGCAGAAAGTGCGCAACAAGCGCCGGGAGTTCATCATTTGCGGAAACTGGAGTATCGCTCACACGCCGGGGGACGTGCAGGACACGGAACGCAACAGCACCGTGTCGGGCTTCCTGGCGGAAGAGCGCCAGTGGATGAACGAGCTGTTCCAGGAGGGCTACGTGGACGCCTTCCGGGAAATAAACTCGGATCAGGACGAGTTCAGCTGGTGGCCGGACGGCGATCGCAGCAGTAATGGCTGGCGCACGGATTTTCACGTGGTATCCAAGGGGCTGCAATACGCCGTGGACTACGGTGCTATTTACAAAAGCCGCGAATTCTCCACCCACGCCCCGGTCATTATGGACTATGACGTAGAGCTCTAGGGCGCGGCAGGCCACTGCCCGGAGAGTTCACCGGGCAGCACACCCCGCTCAACCCTGCGCGAGAGCGGCTTTTTGCAGGGCCACCAGCTCGTCTATGCCGGAAGCGGCGAGATCGAGCATTGCATTGAGCTCTTCACGGGTAAAATGCGCCCCCTCCGCAGTGCCCTGTACCTCGATAAACCCGCCTGACTCCCCCATAACCACGTTCATATCCGTGTCTGCCGCAAAATCCTCCGGATAGTCCAGATCCAGGACCGGCTCCCCCTCAAACATGCCCACAGACACGGACGCAACCATCTGCCGCAAAGGGTCAGTATTGATGATTTTCTTGCGCTGCAGATAGTTGAGCGCGTCAACCAGCGCGACGCATGCGCCGGTGATCGACGCTGTGCGGGTGCCGCCATCGGCCTGAATTACGTCGCAGTCAATATTTATCGTATTCTCGCCGAGCAGTTTCAGGTCTACCGCTGCGCGCAACGAGCGCCCGATCAAACGCTGGATCTCCACAGTGCGACCACCCTGTTTGCCCCGACTGGCCTCCCTGCCCATGCGGGTGCCGGTGGAGCGAGGCAGCATACCGTACTCTGCCGTAACCCAGCCGCGCCCTTCACCACGCATAAACCGGGGCACACCCTCCTCCACGGAGGCGGTGCAGATCACCTTGGTGCCGCCGAAGGCTACCAGCACTGACCCCTCTGCGTGACAGGTAAAGTGACGGGTCAGGGTAATGTCCCGGAGTTGCTCAGGGTTGCGGCCACTGGGTCTTTTCATAGGTTTTCTCCACCGGTAAAAAAACCGCCAGTATACGCGCCGCGACGCACTGTGAGCACTCCTCGCAAGCTGTTAAACTGCGATGCTGTTTCCCGGCACAAGGATTAGCCATTTTGGGCACCCTGCACAGCATGACCGCGTTCGCACGTGAGAGCAGCAATACCGGGCAAACCGAACTTACCGTAGAGCTGCGCACCGTCAACCACCGCTATCTGGACTGCACTTTCAAGCTGCCTGACAGCCTCCGTGCCCTGGAGCCGAAACTGCGCGAGCAGGCCAGCAAGTCGCTGGCTCGTGGGAAAATGGACTGCCTGATCCGTATCCAGCAAGGCAGTGAAACCGGTCCGTCCCTGAGCATCAACCACGACAGCCTGGCGCAGCTGTCACAGGCCAGCGCGGAGGTTGCAGCGGTTATCGGCACGCGTGAGCCCACAACGCTGCAGGTATTGCAGTTCCCGGGAATCTGCAGCCCCCCGGAGCAGTCTGCAGAGGTATTGCACCGAGCCATACTGGAGCTTTTCGAGAAGGCCCTGGCCAACCTGGTGGCGAACCGCAGCCGCGAAGGAGAAAAGCTGTCCAGGCTGGTGACTGAACGTATCGACCAGGTAGAGGAGCAGGTGGCAGGCACGCGAAAACTGGTTCCGGCACTGCAACAACAGCAACGGGACAAGGTGATCGCGCGGATTGAGGAGCTGGGGGTGGACGTGGACCAGGGCCGACTGGAGCAGGAGTTGGTCTACCTCGCCCAGAAGTCCGACGTGGATGAAGAACTGGATCGCCTTGACGCGCACATAGACGAGGTGCGACGTGCGCTGCAGCAGGGCGGTCCCTGCGGTCGTCGGCTCGACTTCCTGATGCAGGAGCTCAACCGGGAGGCCAACACCCTGTCTTCCAAGTCCACATCGAGTGGCACTACCCAAAATGCCGTAGAGTTGAAAGTGCTGATTGAGCAAATGCGCGAGCAAATCCAGAACATCGAGTAAGAGTAGACACCATGAGCAGTACCGGAACTTTATACACCGTATCCGCGCCCTCGGGAGCCGGTAAAACCACCCTGGTCGCTGCCCTGGTCGAGCGGAGCACAGACCTGCTGGTTTCCGTGTCCCACACTACCCGAGCCATACGCCCGGGCGAAGAAGAGGGTGTGGACTACCATTTTATCGACGAAAAAACCTTTATGGATATGCTCGATCGCGCAGATTTTCTTGAGCATGCCCGCGTATTCGGCAACCTCTACGGCACCTCGCAATTGTGGGTGGAGGAACAGTTACGGGCGGGGATCGATGTCATTCTCGAAATAGACTGGCAGGGAGCGCAACAGGTGAAGAGACTGCGGCCGGCCACCCGCGCAATATTCATTCTGCCGCCGTCCCGCGAAACCCTGCTGCAGCGGCTCACCATGAGGGGCCAGGACGATGACGGGATCATTGCGACGCGCATGGCTGAGGCGGTGCAGGAAATGTCGCATTACGTGACGAGCGACTTCCTTATAGTAAATGATAATTTTGAGCAGGCTCTCGTCGACATGCAATCAGTTGTCTACAGCCAGAGACTGTCCACCGAGAAGCAGAGGGAAACCCTGGCGCCTCTGCTACAACAGCTGCTCGCCTGAGGCACTAACGGGATTTTTCACGCTGGAGCATAGCCGCCGCGCGAGGTATAATTTCCGGTCGATCGCAAACCTTTAATGATGGAATTATTCAAATGGCACGTGTAACCGTTCAAGATTGCCTGGAAAACGTCGCTAACCGCTTTGAACTGGTGATGGTGGCCAGCAAGCGCGCCCGGCAGATCGCTACCGGCGGCAAAGACCCACTGGTGGACGAAGAATCCGACAAGCCAACCGTTATCGCCTTGCGCGAAATCGCAGAGGGTCATGTCAACGCCGACATACTCACGCGTGAAGACGAGTTGGAAGCCGAGGAAGAACTGGCAGAAGTGATGATGGAGGCCGGCAACGACCCTCTGTAATACCCCGGGGGCATCGCCGTAAGGCAACTCTATGAACGCCGTACAGTCTATC
This sequence comes from Gammaproteobacteria bacterium, assembly GCA_030431585.1. Taxonomy (GTDB): domain Bacteria; phylum Pseudomonadota; class Gammaproteobacteria; order Pseudomonadales; family Halieaceae; genus Halioglobus. The sequence goes on from JAUIIQ010000094.1 coordinate 8,227, forward strand.
GATGCCCTGACCAACACGCTCCATACCTACCTCACCCCGGAGCAAAGCAACACCGTAAGACGTGCTTACTACTTCGCTGAGCAGGCCCATTTCGGGCAACTGCGGCGCAGTGGTGAGCCGTATGTGACCCACCCACTGGCAGTGGCGGGCATTCTGGCGGACATGCACATGGACCACCAGAGCCTGATCGCGGCTATGCTGCACGACGTCATCGAAGACACCGGCATCCCCAAATCCGCCATCGGCGAGCAATTCGGGGCACCGGTCGCTGAGCTGGTTGACGGCGTGAGCAAGCTCACCCAGATGGAATTCGAATCTCTGGAAGAGAAACAGGCAGAGAACTTCCAGAAGATGGCCCTCGCCATGGCCCGGGACATTCGTGTCATTCTGGTCAAGCTGGCCGACCGTCTGCACAACATGCGTACCCTGGGGGTACTGCAAACCGGTAAAGCCAAACGCATCGCGCGGGAAACCCTGGACATCTATGCGCCCATCGCGATGCGCTTGGGAATGAACAATGTGCGCATGGAGTTTGAGGACCTGGGGTTCTCTGCACTGCATCCTATGCGAGCAAGACGGATTGAAGCGGCACGCCGCAACGCCCGCGGACACCGCAAAGAGCTGGTTGACAAGATCCGCCAGCAAATCATGGCGACACTGGAGCGGGAAGGTCACCACGCAGAAGTGGTCGGGCGCGAGAAGCACCTGTACAGCATTTACAAGAAGATGAAGTCGAAGCGCAAGTCCTTCTCCGAGATCATGGACATCTACGCGTTCCGCATCATCGTTGATTCGGTAGACACCTGTTATCGGGTCCTGGGCTGCGTGCACAGTCTGTACAAACCCGTACCCGGCGAGTTCAAGGATTACATTGCCATCCCCAAGGCCAACGGTTACCAGTCCCTGCATACGGTACTGATGGGCATGCACGGGGTTCCCATCGAGATCCAGATTCGCACTCAGGAAATGGAGGACATGGCCAACGATGGCATCGCTGCACACTGGCTTTACAAGAGCGACAGCCAGACCAGCAATGGCAGCCATGCCCGCGCTCGTGAATGGGTACAGGGGCTGCTGGAGATGCAGCAACGAGCGGGCAACTCCCTGGAGTTCATTGAGAGCGTAAAGATCGACCTGTTCCCCGACGAGATCTACGTATTCTCGCCCAAGGGGCGGATCATGGAGCTGCCACGCGGCGCTACGGCGGTAGATTTTGCCTATGCAGTACATACCGATGTGGGCAACAGCTGCGTCGCCTGCCGCATCAATCGTCGCCTGGCTCCACTGTCCGAGCCCCTGCAAAGCGGCCAGACTGTAGAAATTCTCACCGCTCAGGGCGCCAGCCCCAACCCCTCGTGGTTTAACTACGCGGTTACCGCCAAAGCACGCACCAATATACGTCATTTCCTGAAGAATCAGACGCGGGACGACTCTGTTGCACTGGGCAGGCGGCTACTCGATCGCGCGCTTGCCGCACGCGACAGCAGCCTGGAAACCATCCCCGAAGACGAGCTGCAGACATTTATTGCAGAGCACCAGTACGCCAGCCTGGACAGGCTGCTGGAAGATATCGCTCGCGGCAACAGACTGCCGGCCATTACCGCGCAACAGATGCTTGGCGAGGCCGACGAAGAACCCATGGAGCCACAGGACAAGCATCCGGTGGCGATACGCGGCACGGAGGGCTTTATGCTCACCTATGCCAAGTGCTGTCATCCCATTCCAGGGGACCCAATCGAGGGTTATCTCAGCTCCGAGAAAGGCGTGGTAGTGCACCGCGAGCGCTGCCACAACCTCAATGAAATGCGGGAAAACAGCGAGCGCCTGGTCGCCCTGCGCTGGGATGACCAGGTAGAGGGCGAATACGCTGTGGAATTGCGTATTGAGGTGGAAAACCGGCGCGGTATGATTGCGGTCATTGCCACCCGCATCAATGCCATGGGTGTGAACATCGAGAAAATCACTACAGATGACAAGGACTACCAGTTCACTTACGTCAATCTGGAGATGCTCGTGCAGAACCGTGTACACCTGGCGCGAATCATGAAACGCCTGCGCAGCACCAACTCGGTGCGTAAAGTCATACGCATCAAAAACTGACACCGCTGGAGTAACTGAATGACCAACCGCGCGATTATTTCAACCCCTCACGCGCCCGCAGCGATAGGCCCGTACTCCCAGGCCGTGAAAGTGGGCAGCACCGTGTGGATATCCGGACAGATTCCCCTGCGGCCGGGTTCGATGGAGCTGGTGGAAGGCGACATTGCAGCGCAGGCCGAGCAGGTATTCCGTAATTTGGCAGCGATCGCTGAAGCCGCCGGCGGTACACTGAATAACGCGGTGAAGATCAATATTTCCCTGACCGACCTACAGGACTTTACTGCGGTCAATGAGGTGATGACCCGGTTCTTCGCCGAGCCCTATCCGGCCCGCGCCTGTGTGCAGGTCGCGGCCCTGCCCAAGGATGTTGACATCGAAGTGGAAGCCATTCTGGCGATCTGATTATGACGCTTACCGAACTGCGCTATCTGGTAGCACTGTCTGAAGCAGGCCACTTTCGCAAAGCCGCTGACGCCTGCAATGTCAGCCAACCCACACTCAGCATCGCCATCAAGAAGCTGGAGGAGGAGCTGGGCATAGATCTGTTCGAACGCGCCCGGCACAAGGTGAGTGCCACGCCTATAGGCGAACGTATCGTCGACCAGGCGCGAACCATTCTGCAGGAAATCAACAAGCTGGTGAGCCTGGCAGAGCAGGGCAAGGACCCGCTGGGCAGCGTGCTATCGGTTGGCGCCATCTTTACAGTCGGGCCCTACTTGTTTCCCCGACTGGTGCCACGTATCAAGCAGTTGGCGCCGGATATGCCCATGTACATAGAGGAAAGCTATACCGCTGACCTGCGGGTAAAACTCAGCCGCGGCACGCTGGATGCCATCTTCGTGGCGCTGCCCTTCACCGAACCGGAAGTTGTAACGCGCCCGTTGTTCGATGAATCCTTCGTAATACTACTGCACGGTGATCACCCGCTGGCGGACGCCAAGGCTGTTGAACCAGCAGAGCTGGCCAGGCACAAGGTACTATTGATGGGAGAGGGCCACTGCTTCCGCGACCAGGTGCTGGAGGCCTGCCCCGGGCTGAAAGAGTCTATCGCCGAACACAATAGCCGCGACCATGCCATCGTGGAGGGGAGTTCGCTGGAGACCCTGAAACACATGGTTGCCAGTGGCATGGGAATAACCGTGCTTCCCGAGTCCGCTGCCAATACTGCCCTCTATGGCGACGATGACCTGATCGTAAAACCCTTCACCGATCCAGCGCCCAGTCGCACTATCGCCCTGGCCTGGCGCGTGAGCTACCCTCGTCACCAGGCTATTGATGTTCTTGCAGAAGCGCTGAAAGGCTAGTGCCGGACAGAAGGGTAAGGGACTGATGGCCGGTATCGCCAGCGACCCGGTCAGTCAGTTGCGTGGCGTGGGGCCAAAATTGGCTGGAAAGTTGGCCGAGGCCGGGATTTTCCGGGTAGAAGACCTGCTTTTCCACCTGCCGCTGCGCTACCAGGACCGTACGCGTGTGATTCCCATAGGTGCCGCAATGGACGGTGTGGACGTGGTCATTGAGGGTGAAGTGCGCGTGGCTGATATCGCCTTTGGCCGGCGGCGCAGCCTGGTGGTGCGACTGCAGGATGGCACCGGCACTATTTCCCTGCGTTTTTTCCATTTCTCCGCGGCACAGAAAAACACCATGCTTCCCGGCACCAGGCTGCGCTGCTTCGGCCAGGTGCGTCGCGGCGCCAGCGGGCTGGAAATGTATCACCCTGAGTACCGCCAGGTTGCGAGCGAAGAGGAGCCGGTGGAAGAAGCACTGACGCCGGTTTACCCAACGATTAACGGTATAGGGCAGAGCCAGTGGCGCAAGCTCTGCGCACAGGCGGTACTGCGCCTGCGCCACAGCGCACCGCCAGAATTGTTACCCAAAGGCAACCGGCTATCCTACGGTCTCGCTGAGGCGCTGGAGTATCTGCATGCTCCGCCACCAGATGCACCCCAGGAGCTGTTACGCGAGGGCGAACACCCTGCGCAATTGCGCCTGGCGCTGGAGGAACTTGTCGCGCATAACCTGACCCTACAGGGCCTGCGCGCAGAGCAGCTGCGCGAGGGCGCGCCAAGACTGGACGATGCCAGCGCACTGCTGGCGCGCTTTTTCGCCGCACTGCCATTTGAACCCACTGCCGCGCAGCGCAGGGTGATGTTGGAAATCAGTGCGGACCTGGCATTGCCTCACCCCATGTTGCGTCTGGT
>JAUIIQ010000095.1 GCA_030431585.1 Gammaproteobacteria bacterium
GATTTTCATATTGTCGGGTCTTCACCTGAGATACTTGCCCGCCTGGAGCACGGCGAGGTAACAGTGCGCCCACTCGCGGGAACCCGCAGGCGGGGTTACTCGGAAGAAGAGGACCGTGCGCTGGAGAAAGAATTGCTGGCAGACCCCAAGGAGATCGCTGAACACCTGATGCTCATCGACCTGGGCCGCAATGATGTGGGTCGCATCGCCGAGACGGGTTCAGTGACTTTAACGGACAAGATGACAGTGGAACGTTACTCCCACGTCATGCACATAGTGTCCAACGTGACAGGCCGGCTGAAGGGCGACCGCTCGGCTATCGATGTACTTCGCGCCACCTTGCCAGCGGGCACTCTGAGCGGTGCGCCCAAGATTCGCGCGATGGAGATTATTGATGAGTTGGAGCCGGTCAAGCGCGGCGTATACGGGGGCGCTGTAGGCTATATCTCATGGGCGGGTGATATGGATACCGCTATTGCCATTCGTACCGCGGTGATCAAAGGCGGCAAACTTCATGTGCAGGTTGGTGCCGGTATTGTTGCCGATTCCGAGCCGCGGCTGGAGTGGAAGGAAACCCATAACAAGGCCCGTGCCGTGTTTCGTGCTGCATCCATGGTGCTTGCTGGGTTGGAGAACTGATATGTTGCTGATGATCGACAACTATGACTCCTTCACTTACAACGTGGTGCAGTACCTGGGCGAATTGGGCGCAGCTGTGCAGGTGGTGCGCAACGATGAAATATCGGTAGCTGACATCGACGCGCTCGCCCCGGAAAGGATTGTGATTTCCCCGGGCCCCTGCACGCCTGACGAGGCCGGCATTTCCATGGCGGTGATAGAGGCTTACGCCGGTAAGTTGCCCATTCTCGGTATTTGCCTGGGCCACCAGAGCATCGGCCAGGTGTTTGGCGGGAAGGTAGTAAGGGCACGCAAGGTAATGCACGGCAAGACATCTGCGGTGCATCACCGGGGCGAGGGCGTATTTCGCGGCCTCAGTGAACCCTTTGAGGCCACTCGCTATCACAGCCTGGTGGTCGAGAAAGCGAGCCTTCCGGCCTGTCTGGAAGTTACCGCCTGGACCGAAACTGCGTCGGGTGAGGTGGATGAAATCATGGGCTTACGCCACCGGGAGTTGGCGGTGGAAGGCGTGCAATTTCATCCTGAGTCGATTCTTACCGCGCACGGCCACGATCTGTTGCGTAACTTCCTGGAGCAATAGCATGGATATTCAGCAGGCTATCGCCGCGTTGGTAACGGCACGGGACCTGAGTCGCGAGGAAATGGCGCAAGTGATGCGCCAGGTGATGTCTGGTGCCGCCACGGAAGCGCAGATAGGCGCGTTGCTGGTGGCGCTGCGCATGAAAGGCGAGACAACTGCAGAGATTGCGGGCGCGGCACAGGTGATGCGCGAGCTGGCTACGCCGGTGGTAGTGGACTGTCCGCACCTGGTGGACCTGGTGGGGACCGGCGGTGACGGTGCCAACCTGTTCAATGTCTCCACCGCCTCGACGTTTGTGGTGGCCGCCGCCGGTGCTCATGTAGCCAAACATGGGAATCGGGGCGTGTCTTCCAGCAGCGGCAGTTCGGACGTGCTTGAAGAGCTGGGCATGCCTCTGGATTTAACGCCGGTGCAGGTAGCACGCGCTATAGAAGAGGTCGGGGTGGGCTTCATGTTTGCGCCGGCCCACCACAGTGCCATGCGTCATGCTGTGGGCCCGCGCCGCGAATTGGGCCTGCGCACGGTGTTCAATGTGCTGGGCCCGCTGACTAACCCGGCGGGAGTGAAACGGCAGGTGATAGGCGTTTTTGCAGAAAAGCTTTGTGAGCCTTTGGCGCAGGTCTGTCAGGCCCTGGGGGCGGAGCACGTGATGATTGTTCATGGGGATGATGGCCTGGATGAAATATCCATTGCCAGCGGCACCCGCGTTGCTGAGCTGCGCGATGGCAGTATCGAAACCTACCACATTACTCCTGAGGAGTTCGGCGTGCAGCGCCAGAGCCTTGAAGGGTTGTCCGTGGCCAACTCCGGTGAGTCTGCAGCACTGATTCGTGGCGCGCTGGCGGGTGCAACCGACGAGGCCTCGGTGAAAGCGGCGGCGATTATAGCGCTCAATGCCGGTGCCACCATCTATGTGGCTGGAGTAGCCAGCACGCTCGCTGATGGTGTCGCCATGGCGGAGGATCTGCTGGCCAGCGGGCAGGCTGCAGAGAAATTGAAATCATTTATCGATTTCACCCAATTGATGAGCGCGGGGGAGGGCCAGGGTAATGGCCGCTAGCGCGCCGACGATTTTACGCAATATCCTCTCGCGCAAGGCAGAGGAAGTCAGGGAGCGTCGGCTGCAGTGCTCGCTTGCCGCTCTGGAGGCGCGTATTAGCGAGCAAAGCTCCGCTCGTGGGTTTGCCGCAGCAATGAGCGATGCTGTAGCCTCAGCCAGGCCCGCAGTCATAGCGGAAGTGAAAAAGGCATCGCCCAGCAAGGGCGTGATTCGGGAGAACTTCAAGCCCGCTGAAATCGCCAGTTGCTATGAGGCGGGCGGCGCGACCTGCCTGTCAGTGTTGACCGATATCGATTTTTTCCAGGGTGCCGATGAATACTTGCAGCAGGCCAGGGACGCGTGCTCCCTGCCGGTTATCCGCAAGGATTTCACCGTAGATCCCTACCAGGTGGTAGAGGCGCGAGCGATCGGTGCCGACGCTATTTTACTGATCGTCGCCGCACTGGCAGACGAGCAGATGAAAGAGCTCGCAGATACCGCTGGTGAGCACGGGCTGGACGTGCTGGTGGAGGTCCATGACCGGGCAGAACTGGAGCGCGCTCTGGAGCTCGAGACGCAGTTGATAGGTATCAACAACCGCGATCTGCACACCTTCGAGATGCGACTGGAGACGACGCTGGATTTGCTGCCGTTCATTCCAAAGGAGAGGGTGGTGATAACGGAAAGCGGTATCCATACACCAGCTGATGTCGCGCTGATGCGTGAACATGACGTGTATGGATTTCTGGTGGGTGAGGCGTTTATGCGAGCGGAGGATCCGGGAGCCAGGTTACAGGAGCTGTTTTTCCCGTCGACCTAGTGTCCTGTCCGGTTCATTCGTTGTAGTTCATTGGGGCAGGCGCTGGAGACTTATCTGGTGCCAAAGACCACCATGGTTTTGCCGGACACGGAAACCAGTCCGTCCTGTTCCAGTGCTTTAAGCACGCGGCCCGCCATTTCGCGCGAGCAGCCAACGATCTTGCCCAGCTCCTGCCGGGTTATCTTGATCTGCATCCCGTCGGGGTGAGTCATGGCATCCGGCTCCTTGCACAGGTCGAGCAGCGTGTGGGCGATTCGGCCCGAAACGTCAACAAATGCAAGGTCGGTGAGCTTTCTTGTGGTCTGGCGCAGGCGTTTGCCCAGCTGCCGTGAGATCGCGTACAGGATTTCCGGATATTGACTGCTGATCTGGTGGAACTTCTGGTAGGAGATTTCCGCCACTTCACATTCGGTTTTGGCGACCACCATGGCGCTGCGCGGCGTGATCTCCTCTTCAAACAGGCCCATCTCGCCGACAAAGTCACCCGGGTTGAGATAGCTGACCACCATCATATGGTCCGGCTCTGATGCGTCCTCCACCATCACCGACACGGACCCGTCGAGGATAAGGTACAGTGTGTCACCCGCCTCGCCTTGTTTCATCACCGATGCCTTTGCCTTGTACTGCTTGCGCTGACAGTGGCGGAGGAAGTTCTCGATATTCGGTATAGCGTTGACGACCTGCGGTTTTAGCACCCGATTATCCCCTACTTGTTTTAGCTGTTTGTGTTTTTGTTTTACCGATTCTAGCCCAGACAGGCCTCAAGTAAAACGGTACTTGTTGTGCTAAGCTGCGCCGCCTTGATTTTTGCTGTGGGTAGGAAGGAATGAAAGCGACGGTAAAATGGACAGATGGCGCCATGTTTGTCGGTGAAACTGGCAGCGGTCACGCAGTGGTCATGGACGGCTCACCCGAACTCGGTGGGCGCAACCTCGGGCCGCGCCCTATGGAAATGCTGCTTGTTGGTACCGGCGGTTGTTCCACCTATGACGTGATGAGCATGCTGCAAAAGTCGCGACAGAAGGTAGTCGACTGCCAGGTGGAGATCGAGGCTGAGCGCGCCGATGCAGTGCCTGCTGTGTTCACCAGGATACACCTGCACTTCGTCGTCACGGGCATTGGCCTGAAGGAAAACCAGGTCAAACGTGCAGTTGAGCTGTCAGCAGACAAATACTGCAGCGCGTCGATTATGCTGGCAGGTGCAGGGGTGCAGATGTCACATAGCTACGAAATCCGTGAATTCGACGGCGGCTGAACCGGGCCTCTGCGTCAATCGTCCAGATCGTATCCCAGCTCTGCCAACGGCAGCCCCGTCAGGGCTTGTGTACGGGCGTTGCTATCTCTGAACCGGCCTTCCAGCTGGGTTGCCACGCGCTTTCGGAATCGCCGTTCCATCGCCGGAGACAGGAGGCGGTCCAGTAGACCCTCGCGCCTACCCCGGAAGTCGGCCATGCGCTGGTACTGCCGTTGCTCAGTTTCGTCGAGGAGACCGTTGCTGTTGTAGATATTGCGATAGGCTCGGTTGGCCAGACGCTTCTTCTCGATCCCAAATAGAGAAGAACCCGGATTGAGTTGCCTGTCTACGGGCAGAGCCTCCGCTGCTGGCAGCTCACAGTAGTCGAGTATCGCGCCAGCGAATCCATTCGGGTCGAGCCGGAACTGTTCAAAACACAGCACTTTCACGCGCTCTGCTCCGAACTTTTGTTGGTAATAGGCGATCAGGCGATGGTACTCGAACGCCTCCAGTTGGAACGCCGGAGCAATGTGCCGCCAGTGCGGTGGCGAGTTTAACAGTCTTTCTATTCCGTAGGGGTTTCCCCATGCAACCAGCGTTCGATATAGCGAGCGCAGCATGGATTGCTGTTCGCGAATCACGATTAACACTCTGCCTTCGGGAAAGCACGCATGCAGTTTGTCGGCATTGCACCTGGCGTTGTAGCCACCATGGGAAAGTGCGCCCACCAGGTTTTCGGAGCTGCAGACGGGGACGAGTTGCTGCTCACCTGCCGCGCGTTCACTGCGTTGCAGAAACCCTGCGCGAAACGCTGCGTGATCAAAATCCAGGGGGTTGTGGCTGACGAGTTCCAGCTGGATGTCGAATGGGTTTAGTGGTTTGCTGAAGCCGAACTCGGCCCGGAACAGGCACTGCTGCAGCCAGGTTGACAGACATTTCGGATAGCCAATGTGCAGCAGGGGTGCCTGATCTGTCACGGGAGACTATTTTCCATGGAATGGCAGCTCCGTGATGTCCTGTACGGGCTGCTCTGGCCAAAGTGGCTGGCCCATATCTGCGAGCCGTCTTGCCCGGCGTTCCCCGAATCTCGACGCAGCCGTGAGCAGGGTTTGTGCCTGCGGACTGATGCTGCCGTAGTACAGCGGTTCACGGGTGAGCGCCTTGTACTCTCCCTGCCACAGGTTGCTCAGCTGATCAAAAAACTTGCCTACCACCTGCTCACGCGTCTCATTGGATGTGACCCCGCCATGAAACTGGTGGAAACTGGCTTCACCCATAAGCAGTATATAAACGCTGCCGGGGAGCAGGCCCAGCGCCCGGAACATGTGCAGGTTGATGGCGCCCCCGCCCTCGTAATCGAATCGGGTGTCGGCATAGCCCAGCTTTTCCAGATTCTCGCGAGGAACAAAATAACAGTTTGATTCAGAGATGGGCTGCATAAAGCCGCGAGCATGCGCGCTACACCAGACGCTCACCCTGAACAGCTCGTAGCCGTCTGCGCGCCAGTCCACGCTGTCGAGCATGCGGTCCTGTTCGGCCGTGTCATAGCCCGCAGTGGTGCTGATGTGCTGTTCCTCGGGGCCCAGGTGATGTACCGGAATCCCCACCAGGCAATTGGGGTGCGCCCGGAAGCAGGACAGGGCGTGCTCAACCACGCGGGGGGTGATCATGTGAGCGCCATCGATCATGATGCCGACATATCTTCCCCGCGCCTGCGTAAAGCCAAAATTCAACGCATGCACAGGTGTCCTCGCTGTTTCCTCACGCAGGAAGTAGCGGAAGTCTCCGGGAAGTGAATCCAGCAGGCCGGCGTCGAAGAGTTGGTCGGAACGGTTCTCCACCACGATGACTTCGTAGTCCTGCGAGCTGACGTTGCGCTGATAGGCAGTGGACAGTGTATACAGCGTTCTTTGCAGTTGTTGCGGCATGCGGTAGGCGACTACCACGATGGAAAGTATGGGCTGGTCGCTCACACTCAGTTCTCGCCGGAGAGCTTGCGCTTGATCGCGGCTTCCCGGGACTGACGAAATTGCCGTGCCTGGCGCCTGCTTTTCAGGAACTGGCCACCGATGCTGTAAAGTTCCGCGAGGGCCTGGCGGTCTTCCTCGCTGCCTGAAAACAGCAGCTGCAGCAAAGGTGCTTCCTGCGTCAGGCTGGCGCCCCCGGCTTTGCGCAGCACGCCCAGCCCATGGCCGTGAGTGAAGGTGAAGGTCTGGTGCTGTGCCCGCAGTTCTTCCCACAGTTTCCAGACGCCAAAGTCACCCTGGCGCTCGGCGATATCGTGGAACAGGATGATGCCGCCATCGGCCACTTTCGGATACCAGGTATTAAAGTCATGCGACACGGCCTCATAGGTATGCAGGCCATCGATGTGCAGCAGGTCTATTGAGCCGTCACTGAACTGAGAGACGGCCTCGTCGAAGGTCATACGTAACAGGTAGGCGTGGTGTCGGTAGAATTCGCGGACATGGCTGGCCAGATTGTCGTAAATTTCTTCCCCGTAACTGCCGGTGTGTTCATCTCCGGCCCAGGTATCCACAGCGTAGCAGGTGCAGGCGATGGAATGGCTGCGGGCGGACTGGCAGAAAACGCCGAAGGAGAAGCCGCGTTGGCTACCCAGTTCCACCAGAAGAGCGGGCGATGTGGCGCCAACAATGTCATAGCCGAAACAGGCGTGATCCATCCAGGTACTCTGGCCGCGCAACCTGGGTTCAAAATCAACCCTGAGGCTGGGGGGGACGAATAGTGACATAGCTGGGTAACCCGCTTGCTGACACAGCCGGGTTTGGCTGCAGCAATATGTTTTTCAAATATTTATCAATTACTTGCGGCATTTTACGCACAGCATAAAGGCCTGCGCAAGCAACAGAGTCGATCAGGGGTCACGGTTTTTCTTCGCGGCCTTCAACCTGGCCTTGGCGGCCCGGTCACCCTGGTCTGCGGCTCGTTCCAGCCAATGCAGGTAAAGGGTCATGCTTTTGGGCACACCATGGCCGGAATAGTACATTTTGGCCAACAGCTGCTGGGCCTTCAGTTCCCCCGCCTCCGCGTGATGACGCAGTATGGGCTCGGCCCTGTCGTAATCTTCCCGCATGTACGCCTTGATACCAAGGTGCAATGGCTGAGCGGGCGGTGCCGGCTTCGTCGGATTCACGCGGGTTCTTCGGCGCAGCCAGAAAGCGAGGGCAGCCAGAGCTGCGATGGCAACAAGGAAGACGAGATAAAGCATGGCTTCGACTGGACGAGTAACGGTTAGGCCTCAGCGGCAATTGAACAGGGGCATGCGGTGCTATAATCTTGGCTGCCAGCCATGGCCTGCAGTTGCGGGCCGCCCCCATCTGTGGAAGTCACGTATTATGAAGTTTTCTCACGTGCTAGTCGATATAGAGTTGACCAACCGGTGCAACGCGCTGTGTTCGTTTTGTCCTCGTGATAAAACGCCTCAGCAGGGATACCTTAGCCGCGAAAACTTTTACCAGGCTATAGATCGTGTCCTGGAGTTGCCGCATCCGCTGCCCAAGATCACTTTTACCGGGCAAGGTGAGCCCACCCTGCACTCCGACATCGTTGAATTCATGCACTACGCTACGGAAAAAGGCCTGCGCGTCGGGATGACCAGTAATGCCTCGCGTTTGCACGCGCAGCTGGCGCAAGACCTGGTGGATGCCGGCTTGAAAGAGATCAGCCTGAGCATCAGCGACTTTGGCGAGGACTATGAAGAGGTGTACAACCTGGATTTTGATACCTCGATGAAAAATGCGCTGAAGTTTGTTGAGATCGCCGCAGGCAGGGTGGACATCACCATCAATATCGTTGAACACGATATCAACAAGGCGAAGATCGACGATATGAAAGCTTTCTGGCGTTCCCATGGCGTGAAGAGCTTTCTGGTATTCGCCCAGAATAATCGCGGTGGTGCCTGCGATAACGGCAAGTTGTTCCTCGAGAGCCGGGCCACGCTGGACGAGGCGGAGTCGCTGATGCGCGAGCATGGCATATCCACACTTTGCGATGCTGCCTTCAAGTTTCTTTTTGTAGGCTGGAGTGGCAATTACTACGTTTGCTGCAACGACTACGAGAAAACTACTCCTTTGGGCCATGTGTCCGATATTGGCTTCACCGCACTCAATGACACCAAGCTGGACCTGTTGGCTCGCGGCGGTATCTCTGCCTGTGTTGATTGCGATCTGGATCCCACCAATCGCGTGCGCGAGATTCTACTGGAGCGCGACCACGGCTTTGCCAGCGATGAGGATGTTGAAAAAGTCCTGCATGGCTTGCGCAAAGGCCAGCAGCAGTATCCTGGCATGCATGAAGACCTGGACTGGCGCGAGCGTATCTTGCGCGACGAACACGGTCTGTTGGCGCGCACGTCCTGAACAGTGCCCCGGTTTTTTGTTTGCCTTGCCCTGGCTGCGCTACTCGCCGGCTGTAGTGCGCCGTCCCCCGAGGCTACGGAAACCGGCCGGAGACCGAATATTCTGCTGATTCTTGCCGATGATCTTGGCAATAATGACCTGGGCAGTTTTGGCGATGGCAGCGCCAGCACGCCGCATATTGATCGCCTCGCGCAACAAGGTGTGCGCTTCACCCGCCACTACGCTCATGCAACCTGCAGGCCTTCGCGAGTGGAATTATTGACTGGGCTCTCAGCCAGTCGAGTCGGCATGCCGCCGCACCTGCGCGGTATTGGTCCGGAGATACGTACGCTCCCGGAAGTGCTGCAGGAGGCTGGATACACCACCATTCATCTGGGTAAGTGGCATCTGGGCCAGGACCTGCCCTCCGCCTTCCCCGATCGTCAGGGCTTTGCTGAATGGTTTGGCTTCCTGCACGCTCTCGAGACAAAAAACGGTCCGTCCGGGCCGGCGCAGTCCACTTACGTGAATCCATGGCTGCGAGGTTCAGGTCATCCCCCCGCCCCGGTGTCTGGTCACCTGACCGATATCCTGACAGACGCGGCAATTGCCAGAATCGCCAGCCTTGCTGCTGAGCAAGCTCCGTGGTTTATCAATCTCTGGTATTTTGCGCCGCATACTCCGATAGAGCCGGCGGCACGTTTTGCGGCGCAATTTCCCGATACAGCCGAGGGGCGATATCTTGCACTGGTGGCGCAGCTTGATGACTCGGTTGGTCGCCTGCTGGCTGCGCTGGAGGAGAGCGGCGAGCTGGCTGACACCCTGGTGGTCTTTGCCAGCGACAACGGAGGTGTGAATAAGGACCGGGACAGTAACAAGCCTTACTTTGGCAAAAAAAATACCTTTTATGAAGGTGGCTTGCGTACACCGCTGATTCTGTCACGCCCCGGTACACTCCCAGCGGGTGAAATCCGGGACCCGGTCTTTATCCGCGACCTGATGCCCTCTTTGCTCACACTCGCGGGCCTGCCTGTTCCGCAAAATCTCGATGGCAGTGATTTCACGCCGCTGCTGCGCGGCGAGGCAGTGGCGCGTGACGACAAGGCGTTCTGGAATATGGCCAGCTATGGCTGGTCACAGCGTGGAGTGCTTGATCTCGATGCCGACTACCTGGCCTTCGGCAAGCAGATTCAGCGTCGCGCCAGCGGTAAGGACTATTTCTCCGGGCCCCGGGTAATACCCCCGGCAGAGTTGCAGCTTGTGGAAAATGCCTATCGGAACTGGCTTGAATCCGTTAGCAGGGTTCCTGTCGCCCAGACGCGGAACGAAAGCGCTCGGGTCCTGACGGGCGACAGTTACCGGCGCACGCCAGGGTACGGTGCGTGGACTTTCCAGGTGCCGGTGACGGCTAATGCGCCGGCCACGCAACTGGCGCATCAGGACGGGCATTTCTCACTGCATCAGGACGGCAGCAGTATAGTCCTGGACTTGCCCGGTACGCGATTGCAGCAGTCCCTTGGGCCCGCGGAATGCCAGTTGCTGACAGTGTCTTCCTACTACCAGTGGTCGGTGCGTCGCCCGGGCAGGTCCACTGGGCATGTCGTGCTGCAACTTGGGGATAAACGGGTGCAGTCAGTCAGCTTTCCGCTGGAATCAGGTCAGTTGGCTGACCGTTATCCGCCTTTGCTGCTATCCAGGGCAGCGGGGGAGCCCGTGATCAGCAATCGCTTTTTGACCGATGATGTGTCCGGGTACTATCGCCGTGCATCGGGGCAAGAGATCAGCTGTGTTCGCTAACGAATTAACCGGACAGGACACTAGGGCGTATAGCCCAGTTTCTCCAGGCGTGAGAGCTGTGCCGGACTGAAGTCTTCCTGCCACGGGGCATGCCTGTAACGCCCGATGGACGCGGGAGGCTTGACCATGGCAACCAGGCGGTCGAGTTCACTGCCGGACAGTGCAAGCCCGAGAAAACTCAGCAGGCTGGACAACTCCGCATGTGGTTGCGAACAGAGTTGTTCGAACCTGAGGGTGTAGGCTCTTCCGGGGAGGTACTGCGCGCACTTTTCCAGCGCAAGCTCGTTGGCTGTCAACCAGTACTCCAAAACCGATCCCGGTGTAATCCTGCCGTTCTTGTCGCGTGTCAGCTCAACGCCGACAACGCCAGCCCAGTTACTTGCCTGCACCTGGTTGCCAGAATAGGCCATATCCAGGCCGCTGCGCATCAGGTGCAGATACTGCATGCGTGGGAAATAGCGCGACAGCTCCGCGATCCAGTGAAACGTACCGGGAACTTTCCATCCCACACGACCGCTCAGGCCAAGCTGCTGCCTGCGACTGGCGAGTAGGTTTTCGAAAACCCGGTAGGCGTTGGACAGCATCGTCTCGCGAGAGTACCTGGCGAGCAATTCCTCGCTGAGCAGCTTGCGATAGGGCGGCCATTCCAGGGCATCGCCTGCCTTGTTGATGGGTGAGGCCATAGCCACACCGGCATGAGTCAGCAGCGCTGCGACCAGGCGAGTGCCGCTGCCTCCCACAGCGCCCACGCCAATCGGGTCGTCCACCTCCCGGGCAGTGCCTGCCCCGGCTTCCAGTTCGCCCTCAATCAGCCGCTGGTACGGCGGTAGTAGCTCGTCGCTGAGAATGCCCGACATGGTTTATGCTCCGCCGGGAGGGTGTTGCGCCAGCATGGCTTTGCCCCGCTTGAGGCAAAGCTGGCTGATATCGAAATCGGCTTGCGGTATCTCCGCGTCGCCGCGGTAGGCGGTTACCCTGTGCCGGTCCACCTCGATATGTTGGATAATGCCCTGCGTCGAGCCGGCTGCCAGGATAAATTCAAACACCAGTCGCGACAGTGGTTCCTTGTCCGGGTAAAGGTCTACCGCGCCCTGGGGGTCATCCACGGGATCGTGGGCCCATGCCCAGTCTTCTATCACGTAGGCACCACCGGGGCGTAAACGAGGAAACAGCACATTGAATGAGCTGCGCGTTTCCGCGACAAAATGAGACGCATCGTCAACGACGAGGTCCAGTGGCGTGTTACCAAACTCCGCAGATATGATACCTGTTAACGCCGTGTTATCAGCCTGGTCGATGCCATAAAAAGTGCTCAGCGAGTGGCCGTGGGCAGAGTGGCAAAGGTAGTGTTCAAGTGCCGGTACAGGCTCTGTGCTGAGCTCCATTGCGACCATTTTCTGCGGGCGGCACAGTTCATTGAAAAAGACGCAGCTGCCTCCCTGCCAGATTCCCAGTTCGACAATCTGCCTGGGCTTCAGACGCTGCACCAGTTCCAGGTAATCGCGAACCATCGCGGCGTCTTTCTGCAGAAAATACTCCTGCGCCGTTGATGGTTGTGAGCCAAATACCCAGTCATAACAACGAAAAGCTGTACTGCCGATGTGAAAGCGGGTCTTGTCCTGCCAGTGAATCATCTGCCGGGGCCTTTCACGGGTGTTTTATCGTTTGTGCCCGGCGTGCCGCGGCAGAATTGAGTTGTGGTTGGTCTGCGCAGGGCCGCTCAAACCCGGTAACTGCTGCCGGTCATCAGCCGGGACACGGCTGACATGGCATCTTTTACCGGCCGGGGAAAGTCCTTGCCGCCTGCCTCAAGTGCATTGAGGCCGTGGCGTTCTTCGTCTTCCAGCATTTGTTGCAGGATGAGGCGTGATTTGCGGTCGTCTTCCGGCAGTTGCTTGAGGTGGTCCTTCAGGTGATTACAGACGCGTTCCTCCGTGGCCGCGACAAACCCCAGGCTTACCTCATCACCTATCGCTCCAGCGATTGCTCCCAGCGCAAAAGACATCCCGTACCAGGCGGGGTTCAG